>JAISUW010000047.1 GCA_031271865.1 Oscillospiraceae bacterium | reverse complement strand
TCATGCAATTTGCAAAAAACAAACCACACAGGAGGACCGGGAGGACACCGCCAAGCCGCCGGACAAGCGGCTTTCATTATTTTACCATAGCAAGCAGCATTTGTCAAGTCGAATTATAGAATATCATTTTTTATTTAGCACTTTTGTGCTTCACACCAAGAAATTGCAAACAATCCGAAAAAAAGCGGCGCCCAAAAATCACAAGAAATGTAAATTTTTTTAAAACCCTTGACAAACGCGCAAAAATAAGTATAATAGTAGATGAAGGAAGCCGTCGCTTATGGAGGGGGTACCCTTTATTTTTTACGCTTCCGTCGGCAAAGGGCATCCGGAACGAAAAAAGTAAGCCTCCTCAGATTTGTACAAAATGACGGAAAACACCCAAAAACACAACCAAACAATCGTGAAAATGACGAAATCCGCAACCCCGCCCCGCCGCAGCCAAGCGACCTGCGTTTGTGCAAAATGACGGAAAACACGCAAAAACACACTCGAACAATCGTGAAAATGACGAAACCCGCAAACGCGCCCTGCCGCAGCCAAGCCACCCCCGTTTGTGCAAAATGACGGAAAACACCCAAAAACACACTCGAACAATCGTGAAAATGACGAAACCTGAACCCTCTCACCGCCGCAGCCCGGCAGCGGCAACGCCCGCTTCGAATCTCTTCCAAACAACGGCTTGACATTCCAAACACTTTGTGGTACAATACGCAAGTGAATTCAGACATAACACCAATTTATAGGAGGCCTCCCATGAAAATCGGCGCACAGCTCTACAGCGTCCGCGACCTCGTCAAGACACCCGAAGGGCAGAAGCAGACCATCACCACTTTGGCGGACATCGGCTACAAATGGGTTCAGCTCTCTCCCTACGCTCCCTTCAACCCGGATGCCACCAAAGCCCTCTGCGACAGCCTCGGCGTCGGGATTAAGCTGACGCACGTCGCCACCGGTCGCTTGCTGGACGACATTGATGCCGTGATTGAGGAACACAAGCGCATGGACAACCCCAATATCGGCATCGGCGCCCTGCCCGGGCCCATGCAGAGCGGTCCGGACGGCGCACGGGCATTCCTGAAAGAATATGCCGCCTCCCTTGCCGCGATTAAGAAAGCGGGGCTGCGCTTCCAGTACCACAACCACGCCTTCGAGTTCTTGGCAGAGAAAGACGGCGAGACCATTTGGGATGTCCTACTCAACGAAACCGACCCCGATGTGTTCGGCTTTACGCTGGATACCTACTGGGTGGCATACGCCGGGCGCGATGTAGCGCAAACCATACGCCAAGCCAAAGGCCGTGTGCAGGTCTGTCACTATAAAGACGGTTTCTTAGACTGGAAAGACGAGGCAGGGGAGCGTCAGCCGCGCTTTACGGCTTGCGGTGACGGCGACTTGGTATGGCAGCCCATCTATGATGCCTTTGCCGAAATCGGTACAGAATATGCTTTCGTGGAGCAGGACAGCTCCTATAACAAAGACCCCATAGAGGAACTGGCACGCAGCTACCGCTTCCTCACAAAGTAAGCGCACAGCCTGAGCAGGCCGCACAAAATAAAAGTGCTGCTTATATATGATTCCTATATAAGATGCCCTTATGAAACGGCTTCATAGGGGCGGTTTGTGTTCGTCTTCCTCACGCCTCCGGCTAGCGCATGCTGTAGCCCATGTCCTCATACCCCTGGAGCCGCTTACGGAACATGGCCATCAGGATAGGGCTGCCGGTGTCTTGGTAGTCAAAGACAAAGACGTTCTCCTTGCCGGGGTATTCCCTATGGAGGCGACCGCAGTACTGCTGCAGCGTCCCCTGCCAAGCCACCGGCGCAGCGAGGAAGAGTGTATCCAAGCGCGGCTCGTCAAAGCCCTCCCCGATGTAGGAACCGGTGGCGACGATGCACAGCCGCTCCTCCGGCGGGATGCTCTTGACGCGCTCCAAGGCCTCGCGCTTTGGCTTAGCGGCTCCCTTGCCGGTGAGGACGATAACGTTCTCGCTTTCTGCGGAGATGTAAGCGGCGAGGACCTGCGCGTGTTCCACCAGCTTGGTGAGGACAATGCAACTGCGTCCCTTAGAGAGGGAGTACAAGACATCCTTCACTATCTGTCGGTTGCGCGCCTCGTCGTGGAGGATGCGGTCGTGGAGGATGGATACATTCTGCTTGCCGCCGTCCGGTAAGGCAGGCTGTATAAAGGCAGTCTCCCGCAGGAGAATGAAGCGGCCGATACCTTGCCGCCTGGCTTGCTCTATCGCATCCACCGTATAGCGGATGGGGCCGCACTGCATGAAGATGATGGGCTGCAGTCCGTCGCGCCGCTTGGGTGTAGCCGAAAGACCGACCGTATAGGTGGGGTTGGCGGCTTTCATAATGCGCTCAAAGCTAACGGCGGAGATATGGTGGCACTCGTCACAGATGACCATGCCGTAGTCCCGCACCATGGGGTCGACCTCATCCCCATGCGTCAGAGACTGCATGATGGCAATATCTACAAAGCCCAAGGCGGTGTCTTTCCCGCCGCCCTTCTGCCCGATGTGGGAGAGGCGTGCCCTCTTCTTGGGCTTCTTGCCCTCTTCCGGCGCAGGTTCCTCAGGGAGGGGCTCGTCTATGGTGAGAAAGAAGCTGAGAGCTTTCTTCCACTGCTCCATCAGGGCATTGGTGTGGACGAGGATGAGCGTGTTCACCTTGCGCTGCGCGATGATATAGCTCGCCACTACCGTCTTCCCGAAAGCTGTGGTGGCGGACAGGACGCTGTAGTCCTCGGCGAGAATCGCTTGGGCGGCGGGTACCTGCTCCGGCCAAAGCTCGGCATTGAAAGAGGCTTTCAGCGACTGTCCGGGGTTGCGGCGGTCGCTGACGGCATACGCCGTCCCGGCGCTGCGCAGCAGCGCGGCTAAGTTCTCCTCGCACCCGCGGGGGAGCACAAGGTGCTTGGCCGTGAAGTCCGCGCAACTGATGACGCGCTGGATGTTCCAGATGGGCAGGCGCAGGGCTTGCGCCTTTTGGAACTCCGGGTTGGGGAAAGCGGCGAGGCGTTTGATTCGGTCTATGGCGCGCTCCGAGAGACCTTCGCGTGGGACATACAAGCCGTTGGCGCGGGTCACCTCCAGCAGCGGCGGGAAGTCCTCCGGGGTGAGGGGTGCCGGCTCGCGCTTGCGCTGCCACGGCGTGGCGGCTTCCTCCTCCTCGTTGTAGGCCAAGTGCCCCAAGCCGGCGCCTATCCGCCAGATGATGTCCTGCACTTGCAGGAGGGAGTAGCGCGGCAGCGAGCCGAGGTAGTCCCACTGCTGCAGGTAGGGGCGGAACTCTTCGTCCACAAAGAGGCTGTTGCCGTCCTTGCGGGCAAACCCTTGCAGGGGCAGGGCTATCAGGTTGCCGAAGCCGCCCTTGGGGACATTGTCTTGGTTCGGGAACATACGGTCGTAACAATCGAACGAAAGTGCGGAATTGCGCTGCATGGCATAGCTCAGTAATCCGGATCCAAAGTCACGGGCGGTTGCAGCCTCTATTTTTCCATCAAAGAAAAACCATGCGTGCGCTCCCTTGCCGCTCCGCGAGCGTTCTATGGCAGCTTGCAAGCCCAGCTCTGCACACGCTGCGCGGAAAGCGCGGACATCCGCCTGCCAATCGCCGCTGTCCGCCCCATGGGCGTCAAAGTCTATCGCAAGAAAATAACAACAATCATCCGTTGTAAGAGGATAAATCCCTACCACATCCGAACCGTTGGGGCTTTTGCCCGCAAGGTGGTTGTAAACCACCTGCTCCGTCAGTTGCATAAAACTGCTGTGCGGGCAGTCCCCGCACTTTTGCCGCGGCTTTCCGCATACCCCGCGCTCCCATTCGTTCGCGCAAGCCGGTGCGTACCCGCTCTGCCCCGTCTTGTAATTCTGCCAGCGTTTGGCGTACACATCCCCCCTTCCCTTGAACAGCGAAAGGAATAACGCTATCCGCATCTCCGCGGTGGGGTAGCGCGTGGGGACTGCGTTGGGGCGGGGGTGCCCCGTAGGGGCATTCGTGCCCCGTAGGGGCATTGGTGCCCCGTAGGGGCAATCCGTGCCCGGAACGGGCAATGCCTGCAAGCGGGCAAGTTCCTCCCGCAGGGCAGCGTTCTCTTGCAGCAGACGTTCTTCTTCGGTCATGGAAGCCTCCCATGTATTGGTAATATAAGAAGATTATACGCCGTTTTTATAAAAAAAGCAAGGGGGCTTCCAAATAATTACGGTTGCACGCCTTCGCAGGCAAAAATTCTCACGGGGAAAACCGTCGGAAATATCTTGACTTTTGGGTGGCAGTGTAGTATAATCAGTGATAGTAGTGAGCTGACATGATGGAGCGTGTCCATAACAGCGGTTGTATCATAATAGGTATTTACAGTTGCGGCAGCTCTCGGGGTGCATGGTTCGTTACCGGAGGCATTTCAGCCGGTCGGTATAAAGTCGGAAAGGAATGGTAACTTTGGTTCTGCGAAGGGTAATAAGAGTTGCTTTGACCGCGTTGTGCTTGCTCGCCCTCTCGGCGGGCGTGTTGGCGTATGGGGTTGACGCTGCCGAGGAGCCGTCGCGTGTTATCCATGTGGTGTATGACGACAGTGGGAGCATGACTTGGAAGACCGGAACACAGCAGGTCGGGGAGAACGACAGCTGGTGCCAGGCAAAGTATGCCATGGAAGTCTTTGCTGCTATGCTCAAAGCGAATGACAACATGAAAGTGTATGTCATGAGTGATTTTTCCAATGGGAAAGCCGGGTCATGGAAGCTGGATTTGCACGGCGCGGACGGTGCCGGAGCGAATGTCGCAAGTGTACACAATATGCTGACGGCGCCGGGCAACACGCCGTTTAACACTGTGCGCCGCGCCATGAGTGATTTGGAGAAAGCCGCCGGCGACGAAAAGTGGCTAGTGGTGCTGACTGACGGTGCTTTCGACAAACCCGATACAGCGGAGATAGTGGATGCGGCCTTTGCGAAAAAGAGCGATGCCATTAAGGTTATTTTCCTGTCTATGGGTGCGGCAGGTGCGACGGTAACGGCGAACGAAAGCAATGGGATATACTTTGAGAAAGCCGGAGGTTCCGGGGAAATACTAAGCAAAGTGACAGACATATCCTCCCGGATATTCCAGCAGAACAAACTGGCTCTGACCGGAACGAGCTTCAGTTTTGATGTGCCGATGAGCGAGTTGGTTGTATTTGCGCAAGGCGAGAATGTGAACATTGGGAATATCACCAATGCCGCAGGGAAGGCTTTCCCGCCTGCTTCTACGGTGGAGGTGAAGTACAGCGAGAAAGCTTCCTCCGGGAACGGCTTCAGCGGCGCGGAGGTGGACACCAATCTCCATGGCAGGGTGGCTACTTTCCGGGGGGACTTTGATGTGGGAAACTATGCCGCTGCCATCACCGGGGCGGACAGCATAGAGGTGTACTACAAGCCGAATGTATCCATCGCCGCGCATTTGTATGATGCGGATACCAATAAGGAAGTCACGGATTTGGGGAAGCTGAATGCGGGCGAATACAAGGTGGATTTCGGCTTCTTGAATCCCCTGACGAATACGGCACTCCCGCAGTCCAAGCTCTTGGGGGATGTGCAGTACACAGCGACTGTGGAGAACGGCGGTGAAATCACGCAGGTGAAGCAGGGCGATACCGTCAGCCTCAAAGAGGGGACATTGAAGGTGGATGCCAACGCGCTCTTCTTGAAGTATAACACGGTTTCCACCGGGCTGGAGTTTACCGTATTTGAAAACCGCGAGGTCACATTCGTAACCCTTTCGGAGCCCGCCTATGAAGTCGCCAAGGACGGCATTGTCAATGCCGACGAGCCCATCAAGGTCAAGATGCAGGCGGATGGGCGCGACCTGACAGAGGAAGAGTGGAAAGCTGCCGAACTGCCGGATTTGACTTACAAGACCGAGGCGCAGGGTTTTGCCCCACTGAAAGTTGCCAAAACCGCCGACCTCGGCGTATACCATATCTACCCGGTGTTGGCGGATATGGAGGACGAAAAGCCCGCGGGCGGTGTCTATACCTCCCAAGGCTATGACCTGAACTATGCCGGCAAATACAATGACGGCGTATGGACGGGAGAAGCCGAGGGTACGGTAAAGATTAAGGACAACCGTTCTTTCTGGGATAAGCACGGCGGCCTGATTGTGAAGCTGATTTGGCTGGCGGCGCTGCTTGCTTTCCTGCTCGGATATGTGTTTAAGCGGCGCTTCTCCAAGAAGATGGTGGACAGACCGCGCATCAACGGTGCAGCGCAGAAGCCGGGCGTCAGCGACCTGAAGAACGGTAAGGGAAAATTTGATAAGGACTTCTTATCCCGGATTATTCCTTACCGCGCCGAACGGGGTACACTTCAGTTCGCGCCGCAGGGCGAGGCGCCCAAGATGGAGCTGAAAGCCATCAAGGGCAAGCGTATGGAAGTGACGAACGCGCAGAAGATTGCCGGTAAAGGGGTCGTTATCAACGGCACCAAGATTACCGATGCCAAGACCAAAATCCCGCCGCTTACGACAGGGTCGTCCCTGCAAGTGGCAAATGACCGATTCAAATATACCTGCTACCTCGACCAGAAAGTAAAGTAATTCAGGAGGATAAGCCCATGATTGCACCGACACTGTTGGTAGGCCTCGGCGGCACCGGCTCGAAGATTGTGCGTAACGTCTCGAAGCTCGCAACGGAGGAACAGCTGAAGTACCTTGGCTTCGTGGTGTTCGATACGGACATCAACGAGCTGCGGCAAATCCAGGATGAGAACAAAAAGGTGAAAGTGGTGCAGACCTCCACGATGCTTTCGGTCGGGGAGTATCTCAATATCGATACCCACGCCCGCGATACGTGGTTCCCGGTCAATGCCATCCTGAACTCCAAGACGCTCACGGAGGGGGCCGGGCAAGTGCGGGCCATCTCCCGCTTGGCGTTTGATACGGCGGTGCGTGCCGGGAAGCTGGAACCCCTCCACGAGGCGGTGCAGGAACTGTATAAACTGGACGAGGACCAACCGGACCAAGCCCTGCGCGTCATTATTGTCAGTTCTCTGGCGGGGGGGACGGGCTCCGGGCTGATTGTGCCGGTAGCGTTGTATATCAAGAACTACCTCGCTACGAAGCTGCGCCTCTCGGCGAACATCACCCGCGGCTTCTTCATTCTGCCGGAGGTGTTCGATGCGGTTATCCCCGGGCAGGCGGAGCGCAATAACCTGCGGTCGAATGCCTATGCCACCTTGCGGGAGTTGGATGCGTTCCTCATGAAAGGCGATGACACGCTGCCAGATAAATTTGCCGATACCGTCAAGATGGAGTTCCCGCGGGTCGGTGCCGGCGGCTTTGAGCAGTATTTGGTGCGGCCGTATGACTTCTGCTTCCTATATGATGCGAAGAACGCCGATGGGAGGGCGCTGAAGTCCTTTGCCGCCTACCTGGACCATGCGGCAAGCTGTATTTATGCGCAGTCCATCGGACCGATGAACAAACGTTCGAATTCTTCGGAGGACAATACCATCCGCAAGCTCTGCGCGGAGCGCGGCCGCAACCGTTATGCGGGGGCCGGTACTTCCCTGCTGATTTACCCCTTTGCCGATGTAAAGAAGTATATCGCCCTGCAGTGGGCTTCGCAGACCATTTCCAAGCAGTGGCTGGCCTTTGATGAGAGCTACCACAAGATACTCAAGCAGAATATGCGCATGAAAGCGCAGGGGCTTCTGGTGCCGGATCCGGGGGCCGCCGCGACCTATATCCAAGTCGTGGAGACACCCTCGGAGCAGAACAAAGCCTTTGCGGAATCCATCAAGTCGGCCTGCTCCATTTATGAGGCCGACGGTATGACCAAAATGGGCGACAAGTGGGACGAGTATATCACGGCGCTCAAAGAGAAGATCCTCCATGCGCAGCTCCAAGGGCAGGGTACGATGGATGCCCAAGAGGAGAAGGTGCTGCAGGAACTGGCAGGTATTGAGGGCGGCAAGGATACTTGGGAGCTGCTGCAGAGCGCGTTCAAGGAGATGGATAAGTTCAAGCGGCTCATTGACAAGTATACGCAAGAATCTTCCCGCACCATTGCCTATACGGTCTTCGAAAGCTCCGAGGAGGAGGATGCCGCCAATGCCACCGAGCCGTACCGCCTGGAGCGGTACCTGAAGAACGAGAAAAACGAGTTCATTCACCCGAACGCCGTGCGCTACTTCCTCTATAAAGTTGCGGAGATTCTCATGGCGGAAAAACGGAAAGTACAGGCGTTCAACCGTGAATCCGATGACTTCTTCCGGGACTTCTCGCGCAAGTTCGACGACCCGGAAACGGAGGATGTGGTTGAGGGTGTCGAGAGCCTTGGGGACCGCCGCTCAACGCTATTGCAGCGTTTGGGTCTCTCCAGCGCGCTGAGTGACGAGCAGCAGGCTTTGAAAGATGCCTATAACAATTATATGCAGCAGGCGACGGAGTACCGCGTGAACACAGTGATGGAGGCCGTGCTGAATGAGGGCATCGATTATGTCGGTAAGATGACCAAGGCCTTCGAGGTGTTCTATAAGTCTTTTGAGGTGAAAGTGCAATCCATTGAGAAAGACATTGCGCGTCTGCGCGTGAAATACAAAGACACCCGCGGCAGCACCACGCGTTATGTCTGCGCCACGCAAGTGTGCCTGGAGGCGCGGGAGCATGAGTGCGTCTACACCGGCGGTTCGGTGGAGATTGACGGCAGGCTTGCCTCGCAGATTTATTCGCAAGTGCGCCGCTATGCCATGAAGAGCGTGCGTCCCAAGGAAGAATTGTTCTTCAGCGACCTCTTTGACAAGGGCATCATCGGCTTTTTTGAGCGCAAACTCATTGAGGAGTATGGGCTGAAAGTCAATATTGACGTGATTACCGCCTTGGAAGACGAGGCAAGATATGAAGAGGAATGCGAGACGGACGAAGAAGTGCAGAAGTTCGTGGAGGACACCATCCGCACTTCCCGCGCACTTTCTACGCCGTTTATTGAGAAGCCCCTCGGGGAGGAGCGCGAGCCTATCTTTGCCACGGCTTACCACCCGAGTTTGTCCGGGGACGAGAACTCCCCGCGTGCCGATTTGGTACGCCGGATGTTGGGCGACAAGGGCGGTGTGGCGGACCGCGATATAGACAAGAACATGATTCTGTTCTACCAGTCTTTCTACGGTTTGCGCGCCAACAACCTTTCGAAGTTTGCGCCGCCGGAGCATTCGGCGACCTCCATCCGCGACGGCGGGGAGTACTTTAAGGCTTACTTTGAGCTGATCGGTTCCATCCATCCGGAGGCGCACCGATCCAAGGCCATTACGCCGCACATCGATAAGTGGTGGCACGTGGTTACGAAGATGCCCGATTTGGACGACGGCAACCAAGAGAAGCAGGAGACGGAAGTATTCACGGCGTTCTTCTGGGCGCTGGTCGGCGGATTCGTCGATTGGCATGATGTCGGCGGCGACAACAATGAGTACTTCCTGAAGGCGACGCTGCTGGGGGTGGACGACAGCAACGAAAGGCTCATTGTTTCCAACGGCACGCCCTGCGATAACCTCTATGAGGTGCTGGATGCACTCTCCATTTATCCGGAGCTGGTTTGCACGTTGCAAGAGCACATTGCGGGACTCACAACGCAGGATGTGAACAACGGCGAGCAATATGCGGACGGCGAAGGCATCTTGCACGAATTCCTCTCCAAGTTCCGAGTGAAAGAGTTCCCGCTGGGCGAGGAGAATGCGGTACGCAGTGTGTTCGACATCCCGCTTTTGATGAAGCTCTCTGTTACGAGCGACAGCTATAATGAGAAGTTCCTTCTGCGCATTTTGCGCGTGGGCATTGCGGAGATGAAGAAGTACTTGAACCGTTTCTATACCGGCAAGGAACTGCCGAAAGTCTTGGGTCCGCTCATCATGGAGCAGTTTAAGATGTGGCTTGCCGGCTTGTTGGTTCCGCAGGATCGGATGCTCAAAGACGTCTACCATGACAGCATCTTCGAGGAGACGGGGAGCATCATAGCCAAAGCACTTGAGGACATGGGTCTGCGTAAGGATGCCAAGGCTGTGCGTGAGAAAATTTCCGATTTGTCAAAATAAGCGAACCTCCCTGTTGCAGCGCATATATGTTCTGATTATCGAAAATAAGAACGCCCGCACGAATGGGAGGGAAGCTGTTGTTCTCCGTACTGATTCAGAACCGAAAGACTATGGAGTGCTTTAATCGGTTCCGCCCCCTGTTCCTGGACGCGCTTTGCCGGGACGAAATCGCTGTTGCGGAGTGGAATGAGGACAGCCGCAGCATCGACCAAGCGGTGCCCAAGCTCCGCGAAATGACGGGCGGTAAGGCGGAATGGCGTGCCATCGTCGTCCGCGTGGAGGACGAGAGCGCCATGCAGGCGTATCCCTATCGGCCGGATAACCCATATGATTTTGCCATACACGCCAAAGACAATGGGCAGCCCTTTGCGGACAGCCCGGTGCCTCTGATACGTTTGGCAAAGATTCTGGGCGGCATGCCGGCGCAGGAGATTCGCTTTGAAGCGCTGGTGGAGGAAGATACGCAATCCAAGCTGAAGCACATCAAGTATGAACCGCAGCCGGATGCGGAAAGGAAAGCTTTATTCAAGGAACTTGCGAAGCAATATGCTTATGACGGCGTGCGGCCGGCGGAGCTTGTGTTCGTGACGCTGCGTGTGCCGCCGGAACACAATGACGAGGCAAGCCTGCGCAATACGTGGAACACAGCGAATGAATCCACGCAGAGCAGCCTCTTCTGGCGGCGCAACCAGTATCCGGGCATCTGCCGTTTTTTGGTTTTTAACACGGCGAGCGAAGGTCCGGTGCGGCGCACGGCGGATTATTTCCGGCTGTGGTCATCGATTCTGCTGCTGGCCACGAACAATATCGATCCCAGTTCCATGCAGGCATATAAGCTCTACACGCTGGATACGGTGATTGACAAGGAATTGCTGGCTGAGAGCATGCAGGTGCTTGTGAATCGGCTGCAGGGGGCGCATATCAATATCTCTGAAGCCGTGCGGCGGGAGTTGCTGAACCGGCTCAATGAGGAAACGGAGTTACCGAATTACAGCCAAACTGTTTCCGTGCAATTCCCGCAGACGGCGGCCGGGTTCAAGTCCGTAAAAGTGAGTGACTTCCCGCGGGCGGCGAGATCCATCGGGGCGGATGTCAATGCCTGGGAGAGCACTTGCAGCACACAGCAGAAGGTTGTGGAGGAAGCTTTCCATGCAACCGGTAAGCTTTTGGCGCAGGCTTCTGACCGTGTGCGCGCTACGCAGCCTTTCCGAAAGCAGGATATCCGCAAGCTGGATGCCTATGAAACCGAGGATTTGGAAACAGAGCTGAACCGCTTGCAAGACAAGATTATCGAGCAGCAGGCCGGCCTCCCGCGGGGGAAACTCACCCCGGAAGACGGCTTGCAGGAAGCCGCCAAAGCTGTGAAGCAAAACCTCCTCACGCGCATTACCGCTACCCAGAGCCGTTGGTGGCTCTTGGCGGCGATGGTGCTGTTTGCCTTGGGTATGGCGCCTGCCTGTGCGGTCTTTATCCACAAGCAGGAGGGTGCCAACTGGCCCCATGCGGCTGCCGCCGTGCTGCTTGTGATAGGTGTATTGGCACTTGCAAATCTTTTGGTATTGGTGTATAGGTACTCGAAGCTCCGCGCGGTGATTCGTGAATACCGAAAAGCGCTCAGCGCGGTTATGATGAAGCTGCACAACAGCGGTGCAGACTACAGCCGGTATATGTCCGACATCGCTTCCCTCTTCCGCGGGAGTTCTTACCTGAATCTGCTCACAAAGAGTGACTTTCTGCGCTCCACGGTAATCAGCCATCAGCAGGATCACTTGGATGCCATCGGGCATCTTTTGGAAATGCTCAAGGAATGGGATGCGGCTTTCCGCACAGGTGTCAACTTTGATGAAGATGCCGTGGATGACCGTGCCGTGATTGAAATCGACACCCCGCCGCGGAAGAATGCAGCCTATACGTTCGGCAGTACGGATTTGTCCGTCATACCGCTCAACAATACAGGGGATGTTCTGATGACCCCTTTCCGCTTCCTGTCGAAGCTTAAATTGGAGAGGGAGGAACTGTATGATGAACGGAATTGACCTGCGCGTGTTTTATTTTCTGATTAGCGCTGCAGTGATTGCCCTGCTTCTATGGCTGCAATCCGTCACCGCCCTGCACCGCACCAAGCGGGTGCGGCAGGCGGTTCTCTCCCCGCTCTCGTTTGTGTTTGCCGCCGTCGGCATTGTGCTGCTGTACAGATACTATGACAACGTCACGGGTCTGCTCGCCTTTGTTCCTTTCTTCCAAGACGGCGGTATTGCCGCTGAAAATGCAGCATTGCTGCTCGGTTTCCTCCTGCTCAAAGGCGTATTCCTTCCGGTGGTGTCCGCGATTTGGCAATCGAACAAGCGGATAGAACAAACCTGTTCGGCGTTTTATGAATATGACGAACAGTACAGTATGTGGTTCGTCAGCCGCAAGTGTGCGAACCTCTGTCCGCTGCTTATGGGTTTTGTCGCCGTCGGCGGCATTGTGACGGCTGTGTTGGGCGGTCTGACTTGGTCGGTGGGTCCTACGTCGGACTTGTGGCTTTTGATGTTTCCGGCTGCCGCAACATTGGTATTGAATGAAGTGCGCATGTTCTTCGGTGGGTTTACCAAGCAAGGCTATGAATCTGCTGTTTTGGGGGAGAACCCGGAGTCGCGGCGCATTTCGAGCTTCTATAAGCTCCGCGAGATCTATGAGAAGCAGTTTGGCGGCAACGTCCTCCATTCGCGGACGGCGGCAGATGCTTTGGGAAAGAACAGCGCCGCGCAGTTGCTTTCCGAGTTGGAGAAAGGCGATTTCAAAGACCGCCTCTGCGCAAAGCACTTCAGCCTGCTAGGCAAGCGCTTCACGCCCGACACCGACTATGTGGAGGCTGCGAACCGCTTGCTCCATAAGCAGAGTTTGGTGTTTTTCGACCCGTTCTATAAGGACTTGGGGCACTACTTGGCGTTGCCGCTGGCCGATGCCGTTCTCTCCCAAAAGAAGTGCTTGGTTATCTGCGGGAGAAACTCCACGCTGGCGGATGTGGAGGCATGGCTCCGCGAGGTGTTGGGCGACTGCTCCCGCATCGATGCCCTCTGGCGTACAGAGGTATTGGGAACAAGGCCGCCCGCCTGTGAAGTCGGCATTCTGGGGTTTGCAAATCTATATGACAACGAAATTATGCGCACAAATGCCGCATTTTTCGCACAAACAGCCTTTGTACTGCTGATTGAACCCTCCCGCGTGGTGGGGACGGGGCAGTTGGGTTTCAGCCTTATTGCCGATGAGATACGCAAAGGCGGCGGGGAGGCTACCTACTGCATCTGTGACCGCCGCACCGATGGGTTGCTGGATACGATGAGCCACTTGCTCCGCACGGAGTTGGTGGAGGCAGCGGCCGCGCCGAATGCGTACGGAATCCACAGCAGCATGGGTTGGAATGCGGACGGAGACTACCGGCGGCAGGAGCTGTTTGAGAAGGATACCCGCTTTTTCGGCAACGGCATAGAGCTTGCCGCCGTGGCAATAAAGAACCAGATTCCGCAGGTGAAGTGGTACAGCGAAACCAAATCCCCCGTGCGCGACATCAAATGGATAGCCGGGCAGTACACCCAAGCCGTCTGCGGCTATATGAACCTGCCCTCGCAGCAGAAGAACCTCTACGACAAGATTACTTTCATTCCGACGCTGTGGCAAGCTCCGGTCGGAGAGGAAGAGTTCCTCATCGCCGAGGATGAGTATTGCAATCTGTTCCTTGCCGTCAAGGCTTTCCTTTCCCGCGGCTCAGCGCAGGTCTTTGCAAATATTCTGTCAGAGAATTATATCCTTCGCGACTATATGCGCACCAATGAGGAGATTTTCCTCACCAACCCCAATGCCGTGCCTTCCCTCGTGGCGGACTATGCCAAAACCGCACGCAACACCGTGCTGCGGCTGATACTGCTTATGTCTGCCCGCTCTGTTACCAAGGAAGAACTGGTGACTGAGCTGCACTTGGCGGGAATCAAAGCCGGACCGAATGTATTCCGGACTTTCGCGGACTTGGTGAATGAATACACCGGCGTATCGGATGACATTTTCCGCATTGTGGAACTGGAGCCTGCCTTCTGTGACCGGAACGCTTGCCCGCCCTATGCCTATTTTATAGATCCGGAGGCTTTCCGAGCGCATTTCGCCCATACCTTGGGTACGGCATTCTTTATCCCGGAGGATGAGGAGAGCAACCGCAGTTTCTTAGATGCCAAGCACTATGGGCACGTCACGCAGGCACTTTTGCCCGGTCAGTTCGTTGTCTATGACGGCAAGTATTACCTGGTAAAGCGCATTTCACCCGCCGAGGGCGTGATACTGCGCCGCGCCTCTGATTTGTATGACGGCCGGAAGTATTACAGACAAATTCGCAGCTATACTTTCCAAACGAATAGCACCGCGGAGCTGACCTCCTTGCATACGATGATGGACGTGGAGATTGCGCATATCACAGTGGATTATACCGTTGAAACCGGCGGTTACTTGGAGATGCGTTCGAATGAAAACCTGCGCTCTGCCAGGTTGATTGACTACTCCCGCGACCCGGATACATCGGTCTGGAAGCGATCGTATAAACGCAAGGATGTCCTGCGCCTGCTTCTGCCCGGCTTGAGCGCCGAGGCGCGCTTTACGGTCTGCCTCTTGCTTTCCGAAATGTTTCGCTCTGTGTTCCCGGATATGTGGCCGTATTTGGCTGTGACTTGTATGCATGAGGCAGCCGCCGACGATGCGGGCTTTACCGATAGCTTGGTATATGCTTTACAAGGCGCCGAGGAGCCTTATATCTATATTATAGAAGACAGCGAGATTGACTTGGGTCTTTTGGGCGCTGTGGAACGTAATCTCGTCACTTTCTTGGAAATTGTCGCCGACTATTTGGATTGGCACTTCGAACCGGAGGAGGAGCAGCCCCCACCGCCGCCGACAGAACCCGGCACGGTGCAACTCCCGCCGGACGAAAAAAAGCAGACGCTTTGGAATCGCTTTAAAGAATGGTTTGGTAAGGTCTTCCGGCGTAAACCGAAAGAAGAAGAATTCGTAGAGGTCTTTGAGGAGTCGGGGGAACCGGAGGACGGCCGTAATACGGCCGAAGATAGCGACCGCAATGCGGTCGCCGAGGACGGCCGCAATGCGGCCGAGGGCGGCGGCCGTAATACGGCCGAAGATAGCGACCGCAATGCGGTCGCCGAGGGCGGCCGCAATGCGGCCGCCACCGAGGCGGAAGAAGAGCCGCCATTTGAGGTAGACGATGTAGGCATAGCAAGCGGCAGCGAAGAAACCGAACGCCGCCGCACGAGCTACCTAAAATTCGGCTTTGATGCTGCCGACAGTCGTCTGAAGTTAGAAGAAGTATTGGATTTCCTGCGTTTGCGCGGTTTTTCAGACAACGCACTTGCCCGCGCGCGGAACAAGGATTTGTCCTTTGACCCGCCGCCGCCTCTGACTGGGGGGAACCAGTGCGACTTCTGCGGGGCATCTCTCAGCGGTGTGAGTTTCGATGTTTTAGCGGACGGCCGCCTTCGCTGTCTGGATTGCGCGGCTTCCGCGATTTCCTCGCCTGAGGAGTATAAGGAGATTTTCCGGCAGATTAAGCACCTCATGGAAGGCTTCTTCAACATCAAATTCAGCGTCGGAATCGGTGTTAAGATTACGGATGCCCACACCGTCAACCGTGGTTTCGGAAAGGTATTCAAGCCGACTTCCGGCTTTGACCCGCGCGTTTTAGGCTATGCCCAGCGGCGCGGCAACCGTTATTCCATGGTGATAGAAAACGGCAGCCCGCGCAATGCGTTCATAGCCACCATGGCGCATGAACTGACGCATATCTGGCAGTATATCCGTTGGGACAGCAAACAGATGGAGGAGCTTTACGGGACAGGCTCCAACCATGATATTGTCTACGAAGGCATGGCGATGTGGACGGAGATTCAGTACCTCTATCTCATCGGGGAGGAGAGCTATGCGGCACTGCAAGAGCGCAACACCGAACAGCGGGATGACGCCTATGGCAAGGGGTTCTGCCTCTTCCGGGAGAAGTACCCGCTTATCAAGAACCATGCGCTGATTAAATTCTCCCCGTTCTCTGTGTTCCCGCCTATCTAAGCACTGTAGGAGGGAAACCGCGGAATTCTGCTGCTGTTATTCGGTTGTCTTGCTTTTCGGCAGGCTATGTCTGCCGCGGCGTACAATGAACGAAACAGAAAAGGACAAGCTATGAAATTCTTACATCTCTCGGATTTGCACATTGGGAAAACCGTTAATGGGTTCTCTATGTTAGAGGAACAGCGCAACGCCTTCCGGCAGATACTGGAATACATAGATACCGAACAGCCGCAAGCCGTTTGCATTGCCGGGGATGTATATGACAACACGTTCCCTTCTGTGGACGCCGTTCGGTTGTTTGATAATTTCCTGACCGACCTTGCCGAGAAGGGTGTTGCGGTGTTGCTCATATCCGGCAACCACGATGCCTCTTGGCGGCTGAATTACGCAGCCCGGCTTCTTTCACAGCGGCGTCTGCACATCTGCGGCGTGTTTGACGGTGCATTGCAATCGGTAACGTTAGCGGATTCTTACGGCGAAGTGACTTTTTGGTTGCTGCCTTACGTGAAGCCCTCTGTTGTCCGTTGTATGTTCCCCGGCAAAGAGATTGATACATATACACAAGCTGTTCGGACAGTCTTGGAGGCGGCGCAGATAGACTATACACAGAGGAATGTCCTGCTTTCCCATCAGTTCTATACGGCAGTTGGTGTTGACGTTCAGCGGTGCGAATCGGAGATCAGTCCCATTGGCGGTCTGGATGCGGTGGACGCAGGGATTTTGGCCGGCTTTGATTATGTGGCGTTGGGGCATTTGCACGGTGCGCAAAAGGCCGGGGACAGCATCCGCTACGCCGGTTCCCCGGTGAAGTATTCCTTATCTGAAATGCACCACAAAAAGTCTGTCACCCTTGCGGAGCTGAAAGAAAAAGGGAATCTGTCACTGAAAGTACTTCCCCTGACCCCGTTGCACCGAATGCGTGAGATAAAAGGTACGCTTGCAGAGGTAATCACAGATACCTTTGCCGCGCAGGATGACCGAGAGGATTATCTGCGCGTCATCCTTACGGATGAGGAAGAGGGTATTGACGCGATGGGCAAAGTGCGGGGTGTGTACCCGAATGTCATGCATCTGGAGTATGAGAATACCCGTAGCCGCTTTGTCTACGACGGCGGTGCGCCGGAAGCGGAACTGTTGGAACGCATGGATCCGTTTGCGCTCTTCAGCACATTCTTTTTGCAAACCAGCGGCGGCGCAATGACCGAGGAACAGGCACTGATTGTGCGGGAGCTTTTGGAAGAGGGGGAGGAAGTATGAAGCCTATCAAGTTGAAACTGTGTGCTTTCGGGTCTTATGCCGGTCAAGAGAGCCTCGACTTCGCGGAAATCGGCACGAATGGCTTATACTTAATCGCCGGGGAGACCGGTTCCGGCAAAACTACGATCTTTGATGCCATCTCCTATGCGCTTTTTGGGCAGGCCAGCGGGAATGGCCGTGACAACTATAAAATGCTCCGGAGCGATTTTGCCGAGGGGCTCGCCAAGACTTACGTCGAACTGGAGTTTGCCTCCGGCAGCAATGTGTACCGCATCCGCCGCGAGATTATCCCGCATAAAACCCGTAAGATGAACGAAGTGCCTTATTCATATACAGAGAGTGTCACACTCTATCTGCCGGATGGCACGGTGTTAGACAGGGATCGCGACGTGAAAGCCAAAGTTGCGGAGATTGTCGGCTTGGATCGCAACCAATTTGCACAGATTGTGATGATAGCCCAGAACGACTTTCTGCGCTTCCTCCAAAGCGGCACGGACGAGCGTGTGAAGATACTTCGGCGGATATTCAATACGGGTATGCTGCAAGTCTTTCAAGAGAAACTGAAAGAGCGCGCGAAAGTAAAAGCCAATGCGTGCGGCATGATTCGCAAGGACTTTGAGCGCTATGGCGTGAATCCCAATGATTTGCGGCGGCAATATGCCGAATGGGATACGGCTATCATAACCCAAAACGAGGCGTTGCAGAAAAATGAGGAAGCGATTCTCCTGCTGGAAAAGGAGCGGGAAGAACTGACTGCAAGGCTTGCCGTTGCCGAGCGCTTGTGTAGCGTATTTGACAAACTGGCAGTCCAACAATCTGCACTGCAAGCGCATACAGAAAAAGCGGACGAAATGAGCACTTTGGAGGAATGCTGTGAGCGCGGCGCAGCGGCCTTGCGGAAAGTGAAGCCTTTTGCTGACAGAGCCGAATCCGCTGCTGCCGCTTATGAAAAAGCCTGTGCGGAATCAGCAGAGGCGAATATCGGTGAAGCGTCCGCTGCCGAGCGATTGCGATTGGCTGAACAACGCCTCGCAGAGTTACCGGATTTGGCAGGGGCACAAACGGTTTTAGATACCCTGACGCGGCAAGCGGAGGAAGCAATCCAAAAGCACAATCAACTCCAAGCCCTGCGCTGTGATTATGATGAGATCCAAAAGACGCTTACCGAATGGGAAACCCGGAAGGCGAGTCTGGAAGTGCTGGAGGCGCACATCAATACGTTGCCCGGTGTCGAGGAAACCAAAGAGGCATTGGATACCTTGGTGCGGTCGCTGGAGCGTGAAGAAGAGAAGCGGCGCTCGTATGAAGCTTTGCAGACAGAGTTTGCCGCCATACGCAAGAAACAGTACACTTTGGCGGACACACAAAAAGAGTTGACCGCTTTAGCGGAAACCATCCGGCAGCTCCCGGCTTTACCCGAGGCGGAGCAAGCTTTCCGCCGTTTGACGGCTCAAGAAGAAAAAGAGAGCGATAGACTTGTAAAGCTTATAGCTTTACAAAGTGATTGGCGTACGGTTACGGAAAAGAAAGCGCAGTTGGCTGCCGAGCAGACGGCATTTGAAAATGCAGCGGCTGCTTACAGAGAAAAGCAAGCGGCGTATGAGGGATTGCATGAGCAGTTTCTTTTTGCGCAAGCAGGCTTGCTTGCGCGGGAACTGCGTGAGGGAGAACCTTGTCCGGTATGCGGTTCAATGCATCATCCGAACGCGGCACGAATCACCGATGATGAAGTAAGTAAGGAAGCACTGAAAAAAGCAGAAACCCAATTGACCGCCGCACAGCGTACTTACACAGAGAAATCGAACAGATGTGCCGGCACGAAACAAGCCTATGATGTGCTGCAAGAGCGGTTTCAGGCTGCCATTTCCACAGCAATGCCCGACAAGCCCTTTGAAGCTGCTTCAGCCGAATTGGGAGCAGAAGTACGCACTGTGAAAGAGCGCTGCGAAAGCATGGCGAAAGAGCGAATCGCAGCGGAGCAAGCCTTGCTTTCCTTGCGCGAACAGACAGAAAGCACCTCGCAACGGGAAGCGGAATTGCGTCCGATTTGCGCAGCTCTGGAGGCGGAAATCGACACCCGCCGAGACGGTTTTATGCGCACGCTGATTGTCTATATCCCCAACGTGACACGGCAGACGGCGGGTGCGCAGGTAAAAGCCGCGCTGGTGGATACGCGCTCACTTGTACTCGACCTGACAGCGCAGAAAGAGCAGCAGGAAAAAGCGCTTGCCGACCTTCGCATGGATTGGGAGAAATCCCATACACAGCAAAAAGAATTGACACGCCTCTGCGAAAAACTGTATACAACTGCCGCTACGCGGCGGGAAAGGTTCTTCGTTGATTTCAGTGCTTTCCTACCGGAAGCGGTTTGGGAAGAGAGCGGGAGTGAACTTGCCGTGCTTCTGCAGGACACCGAAAGACAGGCAGCAGAGTTGAAACAGCAGAAAAACAACGCGAAAGCGAACGTTTTGCAACTGGACACCGCATGGAAGAATGCCCAAAAAGCGCATCTGGACAGCAGCACAGCCCTGGAAAAAGCCAAAACGCTTGTGGCAGCAAGCCGTAAGTATGAACAGGCGTTTCGCATAGAGAACGAAAAGACCCGGGATGCGTACAAATCGGCTTTAGAAGAGAACGGATTTGCCGATGCTGCGGCGTATGCAGCTGCCCTCCTGACGGAGGAACAATTGGCTGAAATCGTCCGGCAGATGACCGAATACCGTGAGGAAGGCAACCGACTGCGCAGGGAAGTGGAGCGCCTGTCCGGCGAAACGGCGGGCAAAGAAAAACCGGATATGGAGTTTCTTCGGAATGCCGCCGAGGAAACCAAGCGGCAGATAGAGACAATCCGCACAGAGCGGGAAGAGACAAAGCAAAACTTGGATAGTATCACACACATGCGCAAAGAGGTGGAAAAAGCAGAGGCTGCTCTGCGAAAGGCAGAGCGGGAGTACGCAACAGTAAAGCCGCTTTACGAGTTTGCCAACGGAAAACTGGACTTTGAAACATATGCGCAGACGGCATACTTTGACCGCGTCCTCGGTGCGGCAAACCGGCGGTTCTTGGATATGAGCCAAGGGCGGTATGTATTCCGCCGTAAGGAAGACGGCGGCGATGGGCGCAAAACAAGGGGCTTAGATATAGAAGTCTTCGATAGCTACACCGGAAAGAATCGCAGTGCGAACAGCCTCTCCGGCGGCGAGTCGTTTACTGCTTCCCTGTCGTTGGCACTCGGTCTGTCGGATGTTGTGCAGCAAAGCCATGGCGGGGTGCACCTCGATGCGATGTTTATAGATGAGGGATTTGGCTCCTTGGATGCCGAAACGCTGGAGACCTCTGTGCGTACGCTTTCCGAGATGGCGGACGGCAACCGAATCATCGGCATTATCTCCCACGTCGCCGGCCTTCGTGATCGTATAGATAAGCAAGTGATTGTAGAGAAGACGCACCGAGGGAGCAGAATACATATCATAGCATAACGAAAGCCGAAAAAACAGCCGGGGACAGCCGAAAGACCGTCCCCGTATATATGGGTCTGTTATCTCTTATGCAGTAGCTGCCGGGTTGCTTGATACCTGTTGGGCGGCGGGTGCGGCGGATACCTGGGCGCCGCTGATGCCCAGACTGACGCTTAAGGCTCGGTTGACGCGCACCATGTCTTTCTCCTCGAGGTTTCCCATGCGCTCTTTGAGGCGGCGCTTGTCGAGGGTGCGCACCTGCTCGAGCAGGACGATGCTGTCCCGCGCCAGACCGGAGTTCACGGCATCGACTTTGATATGGGTCGGCAAGTCGGTCTTATACTTCTGGCTCGTGATTGCCGCCGCGATGACCGTTGGGCTGAACTTGTTGCCCACATCGTTTTGCACAATCAGCACGGGGCGAATCCCCCCCTGCTCGGAGCCGATTACGGGACTGAGGTCCGCATAAAAGATGTCTCCGCGTTTGACTATCAAGACTATCACTCTCCGTTGTTTTATGTGGCGGGTACTGCTGCGATGGGCTGATAGGGAACATCCGGTGCAGGTTCTCCCCGTTGTCCCGTCCGGTTTTTCGCCCCGGTCACCCAAGCAGTAGTAGTATGCCACGCTCCTCGTCCGATGAATCACTCGGAAGGCTGAATTTTTGGATTAGCCTTCCTATATATTGTATGCCGAGCTTGTCAATCCGTTCAAACAAAATCGGACGAGATGCCTTCTGCTCCTAACCGGAAGCGGTCATATTGCAGTACAAGCCCGCATAGTATGGGACAAAGTGCACAAACAGAAAGGTCGGGTACTGCTATGGAAATCAAAAGCGACGCCACCGACAGCAAATCCGGTAAGCCCAAAATCAAGCTCTGGCAGAAGATAGCCCTCATCGGCGGCATTGTGGGTATCCTGCTTTTGGCACTCTCCTCCGTTTTCCCCGTGACAAAGAAAGCCTCCGCTTCGTCTGCAACGGAAGTGTCGGTGGATTTATCTTCCTATGAGCGTGACATGGAGCAACGGTTGGAAGAGTTGATTTCCTCTATTGCCGGGGCAGGGCAGACAAAAGTCATGCTGACGCTCGACTGTTCCTCCGAGCCTGTCTATGCAACAGAGGGGAAAAGCGCGCAGAGTTCCTCTACCGGCACCGGTTCCTCCCAAGAGAGCCTGACCGCGGAGAAGAACTACGTTATCATCGGCCAAGGGAGCGGGCAGCAAGGGCTGATTCTGAAGACGGTTGAGCCGAAAGTGCGCGGGGTGGCCGTTCTTTGCGCCGGGGCAGGGGAGGCCTCCGTGAAGGCTGCCATCACAGAAGCCGTGACATCTGTCCTCGGTGTGGGCGCAAATAAAGTCAGCATTGGGAAGCTGGCGGCCGGGCAATAGGGTTTGCGGGGTTTACATACGGGTGAATACGTAGCCATATGTACGTACCAATAACTACGCGAGCATTTTCGTCAAAATCACGATTGTTCATTGACAAAACCACAAAATCATTGTCAAAATGCACAAAACAAGAGTCAAGGGGCAAGAAGCAAAAGTACAGCACTCAACTTATATAGAACACCGAAAGCATGCCCCCAACCCACACAGAGGCAACCAAGCAGCGCATATGAAAAATTCGCCCTACAGGACATAAGGCGAATTTTTCATCCAAGCGGGCAAGTTTCCGAGGGGGTCCGGGAGACTCCCCGGCCGCGGGGGGGGGGCGGGGGCGACGCGGGACGCGCCCCCGAGGGGTTGGAGGCAGCGCCCCCAAGGTGGAGGAAGGAAGGAATCCTTTTATAAAACTATCAGGCAGAAGCTAAGCAATAAATATCTCCATTTACACCTTGGCCTCGATAGCCACAGCACCGCGCAGGATGTTGCCGAGGATGGCGTCCAGATAGGCGGCATCCTTGAAGCCAGTGGCTACGACGCCGGCGTGGTCGCCTTCAATTACGGGGAAGACATTCCAAATGCCTTTCTTTGCGGCAGTATAGGCGGTGACGTTCTTCATGGTCTGACCGAAAGGATATTTGGCAGAAACGGTATTTACAAGACCGTCGTTGGACTGCCATTCTGCGCCGTACTTATATCCGCCGGCAGTTGTGCCGCCTTTGTCGCCCGCAATGAACCCGCAGGTGATATGCAGCGGGAAAGTACTCATGGCTTTGCCGACCTTGCGCACGCCGCCGGTGTCCGGTTCAGTGGCATCTACGGCGTAGGAGAAGTAGTATACTTTCGGGTTGAGGGTCATGACTTTGTTGAGTTCTTTCATCCGGTCGATGGTGACTTCCCCATAGGAATAGTCGTTGCGGTCCTGCAAGAGGCGCAGCATTTCCGTATAGGCGACACCGTTGCATTTCAAGAAGTCCAGACCGACTTTTGCGGAGAAATCCGCCATGCCGGTGTCTGCAAAGAAAGAACCGATAGGCCCCAGAAGCGAATCCAAATCCAAAAGCTCCAAGGCAGAAACGCCGTTATGCGGCGTAGCCAGCGTAGTTATGGAAGCAACCAAGCCATCATGTCCGCCGGCGAAGAGCGGGGATACACTCTTCCCGGAGGCTTTGCGCTCGGCGGCATCGCCTTTGCGCAGCAAGGTTTCCAGCATACGCACCCAAAGACCGCCGTAGGAGTGCCCGACAAGATGGACTTTTTTCTCTTTGCTCCAACCGGCAAAGAGGGGCTCGGTATAGGCTTTGCCGTAGCGGGGGTGGTTGTGCGCTTTGGAGTGTGCCTCGCCGTAGTCCACAGTGGTGCCGGTGAGCTGCGCATAGAGTTCGCAGGCACCGTCCCAAGAACTGCTGACGGGACCGATTCCGGGCGCATAGACCTCGTAATCCGTAAATGGCTCGTAGTTGAGCATGGTTTGGGTATAGAGCCACGATTGTTTGCCGGAAATCAGCCAATCCGGCATAGGGAGAGCAAGCATCCCATGCACCAAGATGATGGGGTACTTCTGTTTGGTTTGCGCCGATGTGCCGGCGGCAAAGCAGGGCAACGCAAGCCCCGCAAGCAGAGCGGCAGTCAGAAGAAAACACAAGAGTCTTTTGCGCATCTTTCGGTTCCTCGCTTCCGGTTGTATTATCAGTCGTACATTTGTTCCATGCCGATGCGGTACATGGTTATCTTCGTACCGATGTCGGCAATCAGACCGCCGCTCTTACCGGTGCAATAGAATTCGCAGTCGGGAGAGGCGGCTTGGATGGTCCATGCGGCAAAAGGCCAGAGGGAGTAATTGGAGCTGACGGCGATCTCAGCTTTATACTGTGCGACGGCCTTTGGGCGCGTGGCGTTCGGCAGGCTGTGGTGGTTGATGGTCTGCAAATCCACATCGCCGACTTTCTCGGCGATGGCCTCTTCCGGCGCACCGGAAACATCACTCGTCAGCATAATGCGCTTCCCCTTGCCCTCGAGCAGGAGGCAGTAGGCGTGGGCGTTCTCGTCCGGGTTGGCATCGTTTTCGGCGCCGCCGTTGAGAATGGTAATCTTGAAGTCGCCGAACGTGAGTTTGCCAGTCGGCGCAGTCTGCACAATCGGAATCTTCCGTGCTTTGGCAACAGCGAGCGTGTCCTCATACATTTTGGTGAGGTTCTGCCATGGTACCGACCATTTTCCGGCGGCGCTGTATACGCGGCAGTAGAGTTTACCAACGCTGATGGTTTTGTCAGACAGAACGCCCGGCATGCCGCCGATGTGGTCGGCGTGGGCGTGGGTTACCATGACAAAATCCAGTTTCGCATTCTTCCCGGCGACCTTATGGATATAGGCGGCGACCTTTTCCGCACACTCGGGGAAGCCGGCATCAATGAGCGCATAGTGTCCGTTGCTCTCCAACAGGATGCTGTCACCCTCGCCCGCATTCAAAAAGTGGATGCGGTCCGGCTTGGTGGCTTTGGGAGCGGTAGCCGCCGGGTCTTTGTAGGCATCGCCCAGCGTCCAGTTGAGGGCATCGCAAAGCCCGGTAAGAAACGGCTGCACAACCCATGCGTCGGCAGTTCGCACGACATCGTTGGAGAACACGGCGAAGTCCTCCTCAAACGATGCGTGCGCCGAAAAACTGCCCCCGGAGAGCAGGAGAATCGTTGCAAGGAGAGCCGCAAGGGCGGATTTGAGCTTCTTTGGCATAAAGCACCTCACGCTTCTGCTCATTTCGTGTTGAGCCACTTAAAGGAGAACAGCAGACCTTTGACGCTCCAAGTGAAGATGGACTTGTCCGGGGCATTTTCCTTGACGGAGGCGACGAACGCATCCAGCATCCCTTTTTCCTCAAAGAGGATAGTGCCGTCTAAGCGCATTTCTTCCGGCTCCCAGTTCTTGGAGAGGTCGTGCAGACGGCCGCGGCCCAGCCACCATTTGCGGACAGGGTCGGTTTTGTACCAGACTTTGCCGTCTATATAAGTGGTTGAGGACATCATCAGACGGTTATTCACCCCGCAGTCATACTGCCCGAAAGCGGCGAGGAGCGGATCTTTGGATTTGGTGTAAATGGCAATCTCGGAGCCGTGGATAATCTCAATGTACTCGCCTTTCCACATCTCAATGAGGTACTCCGTGCCGTTATATTCGAACGGGAAGAGAATCTCATCGATGTTGGAAATCAGCCCGGATCCGAAGTCATAGAGCCAACTGTAGCCGGCATCCAGTACCAAGGGCGTGTCATTCGGGTTAATCCAACCGAAATCATCGAGGTCAAGGTCGTGGGTGTTATAGATGACGCCTGTTCCGCGGGAGCCTTCCAAGAAACCGGTCTTGACGGAGTACTGGAGGTTCATCGGCGTGACGGTCTGCTTGCCGAACAAGTCCGTCATGGCGAGATAAATCAGATACACATCTTTTTCACCGGGCTTGGCGGAGAAGAACATAAATCCGTTGTGTCCGCCGGTGAGCATAGCCCAGATGACTTCTTCGGAGTTGTACTTGGACACAGGCAGTTTTGCCAGCTCTGCCGGCGTGGCGATGGGGCAGTAGGACATGATTTCGCGGTTGAGCTGTCCGCTGCCTTCGTTTGTAGCAATCCGCGCGACAAACTGGGAAATCAGCTGCGCCGCCGCCCAAGCTGTTGCGGGATTCATGGTCTCCCAAGTCGCGTTGGGTTCCGGGAGTGAGAAAGTGCCTCGGGGGTTCTTCAAGCTGCGGTAGTTGCTTTTGAGAGGCTCTAAGTCCACATCCGGATTGAAGATGTCCCAGAATGCCGCCCAGTTGTTGACTTCGGCAGCCGTCTTGGCAGAAACCGGAACAGTTCCTGCCGTCAGCAGGAGGAGAAGTGCCAAGAGAATGAGAAATGCGCGTTTGATTTTCATCCGATACACCGCTTTCTTTCACAATAATGGTGCGCAGTTTTTTGGAGCCGATACCTTAGAAATTATAGCACATCAGTATGCGAAAGTCAAGGCGGGGATTTCCGGCTTTTCCCGGCTGATGGGCTGTAGCTTTTTCAGAATCGCTGATATAACTGCATCTGTAACGAATTGGTTTTTATGATGGTAACAAATGGTAACAAAAAAATGCACCGCTTTTCCCACCGGCGGTTTGCAGATCGCCCCGCAGAAACCATCGAAAGAATGTCGAATCGGTGCGGGCTTTTCCTCACTTTATAAAAAAGGGTGAAAGACGCTTTGCGCCGTCTATCTTACTTGCATATTTTATATAGCAAAAAGATGTAACTCAAAGGTTACATCTTTAATATGTGGGTTTAAATATTCCTCACATGGTCGGGGACATACCCGGGAGCGGGATGTGCGCCAGCGATAGGACGGGAATGTTTTCGTAAGAACTGCGCTGAATCTCTTCCGTTAGGACGCAGGCGTAGACGGTCGGCGTGAATCCTATCATTTTGCCCATCTCGAAAATGGCAGAGAGTGTGCCGCCTGTAGAAATGACATCATCCAATACGCAGACACGCTTGCCGCGCAATAGATCCTGCTGCTCTTTGCCGAGATAGAACTTTTGGGGGTTGGCGGTTGTGACGGACTTGACATCAATGACCACCGGGTCTATCATGTAGAGCTTGAGGGACTTGCGCAGCACCACATACTTGTCTAAGCCGAGCGCAGACGAGAGTTCTTCCGCCAAACCAATGGCTTTGGATTCCGCAGTCAGGAGGATGTCGAAATCATAACTTCTCAGCGCCGCGGCGAGTGCTTTGGCGCAGGCCTTGTTCCAGTCCGTGCGCCCCATCGAATCGAATGCGTAGATTTGAAAGCCCTCCGCATTGCGCACGAGGGGTAGTTCAATATGCGTACCGTCTACAGTGATCGGCCAAATGAGCGGCCATTCTTTTTCTGCCATATTCTTTTCCTCCCAAATCAATCGTGTGTGAAATCACGCGACTATTATAGCGCAGTTCAGCGGATTTGTCAAGCCAAAGCGGTGCGGTGTTTTGCATTTAAAGCACTTGCATAAAGCATGTGAATATGGTATAATTCCAAGCGCAGAATAAATCTGCAATCCGAAAAACGGTAGGTTGAAATGATGAACAAACGCGATTTGGTGTATTCCGCTGCAGCGCATGAAGAATCCGCCCATATTCCGTATACCGTCATGCTGACGGGGGAGGGATACAATGCTTACGGTCAGAGGCTTTTGGATGCCTTTGCCGGGGCAGACATTAAGGATGATTTGAAAGAAGGAACGATTGACTTCCGTGAAGCGGTTTGCCTTGCCATTGGGAACCATATGATTCAGATGCCCTTTCCGTTTTGGTGGTTTGATATGGGACCGAATCCGTCTGTTTGGCAAGACTCGGAGAATGCCCCGGCAAAAATGTGTCCGATTGGGCGGAGTGATACCCCGGAGCATTTGGCGGCCTACGAAGCGCACTGCAAGTTTGTCCGAGAGAAGTACGGCGTGTTTACTATGGATCTTATCTATGCCAATCACTTCGAAAAAGCCAACGGCTTGCGCGGCATTGAGAACTTCTTGGCGGATATGGCGGCAGAACCGGAATATGCGCAGGAACTCCTCGATTTTATTGTAGAGCGCAATATGGAAATCATACCCAAGCTGATAAACCCATACATTGACGGCATCTTGTTAGGCAGTGATTGGGGGACGCAGTTGGATTTGCTGTTCTCTCCGACCATGTGGAAAGAGATGATTTATCCGGGACAGAAGCGGCAGTTTGATTTTCTGAAAGCGCAGGGCAAAGTGCGGCTGCTCCACTCCTGCGGGCAGATTTCGCGCATCTTGGATGGGGTATGTGATTTGGGGGTGCAAATCCTCAACCCCGTCCAGCCGGAATGCATGGATTTGGATATGCTGAAAACGAAGTGGGGCGAAAAGCTCACATTTTGGGGCGGGGTCTCTACGCAACGAACCCTCCCTTACGGTACGCCCGCAGAAGTCCGCAAAGAAACGGAGTCTGTTATCGGCATTCTCGCCAAACGTGGCGGGTATATTACTTCCCCATCGCAGGAAATCCAGACCGATGTGCCGTATGAAAACCTTGTTGCACTCATTGAAACAGCGCGGGCATATAGCTGAGTGTTACAGCAGTTTTACCGTACATTCCGGCTGCCGAATATGGCCGTCCCGACCCGTACAAGTGTGGAACCGTGCTTGATGGCCAACGGATAGTCGCCGCTCATGCCCATGGACAGCGTATCAAAGCGGTAGGTGGAACCGAGTTCTTCATACAATTCCCGCAAATCGGCAAAGCATCGCTCGGTGACGACCGTATCCTCTGTAAACGGCGGAACTGCCATCAGTCCGCGCAACTTCAGATGCGGCAATGCCGCTATAGCAGCACAGGCAGATTCGGTTTCTTCCGGCAGAAAGCCAAAATGTGCAGGGTCGCGGCCGATGTTGACTTCTAGTAGTATTGGCAATTCCCGGTCATATTGGCTTGCCCGGGCGGACAGAAGCGAAGCTATTCTTTGACTGTCTACGCTCTGAATCATGGAGGCAGATTTGGCGGCTATCGCAGCTTTGTTCGATTGCAAGTGACCGATGAGGTGTATCTCTGCCTCTGCGCCGATGGAGCGGAAATGGTCCGCCTTTTGGCATAGCTCTTGGACCTTGTTTTCGCCGAGGAGAAGCGGGGGGGGCAATACGGAGCAATGCTCCATATATGGAGCATTGCTCCCTATTGGCAGCAATGCTGCCGCCTCCGCTGCGGGAACGGTCTTACTGACCGCCATAAGGCGCACTTCATCGGGTTTTCTGCCGTATTTGACAGCACATTCTCGCACAGAATCCAGAACGTGCAGGTAGTTGCAGCGGATTCCTTCAGCTCGAGCGGTATCAAGCGGCGGTGTATTCCGAACTTCCATCCGTAATCCTTCCTTCCGTGACGACACGGTCGTATATTTTCAACTGCGAGTGCCCGACTTTTTTATATACAAAGCCGGAGCCTGTGATTGTTACGGTATTGCCGTTTTGCGAAAATGCGATAGTATCCCCCTCCAGATTAAACTCATCGGTCATGGAGCCGGAGAATGTAGTGACGGTCGTTTCCTCCCCTGTGACAGCGGAGAGATAGTGGGTGTTTTGCACGGTGAGGAACATATTTGTCCCAATAAATTTCAAAAGGTTTGGTTTGCCTTTTTTGTTCGGGTAGGAAACGGTAATTCCGCTGCCTTCAACTGTGATGATGTCCCCTTGTACTTCCTGCGCTTCGTAAGGTTCATTCCAGCGCACGATGGTATCGGTACTGCTGATATATTTGATATCGACTTCGCGGAAGTTGACATAGTCGCTGTTGAAAATATGCACACCGATGGCGGTACGGTAACCTGCGATGGTTGGGTTTCCGTCCTTATCGTTTTCGCCGGGCACAGCAACTGTTTTGGTGCGGAGCGCTTTGGTCGGAATGCGCAAGCCCCGCACTGTATCAGTGACGATTTGGGCTTGTGCTTCTCGCAAGGTGAGGAAACCTTCCATTGCCGTGCAGGAAAGCACAACAGCCGCTTTGCCCTTGCCGCCGTCATAGATGCCCTCTATCTTCATTGTGACATCTTGTGCCTCCCCCAGCGGGAAGCGCACTTTCTTTGACGTGCCGGCGGAGAGCGTTTTCGCTTGCGTACTGTCTGTGACGGCGACGGCATACCAATGGAAGCCGTCTACGAGTTTGCCGCTGGCTGCCGGTTTGGCGGAGGCTTTGGCTTTTTCTACGGTTTGCAGCCACTTGTTGGGGTCTACAAAAAACTCCCGGCTGCCGTCGGTCTTGCCCGGCACTGTGCGGGTAATGGAGCTGAGGTTTAGATGGCTCTCCAAACCGTCCGAGCTGTCGGAATAATAACCGGCTATCGGTGCCGTGACGGTCAGACGGCTTTCCGTGGCTGTGAGGGCGTTGAGTTCAGTGAGTTTTGTTTTTGCTTCTGCGATGTCGGCGGAATAGTCCGGTTCTTTGCCGTCTCTTACGCTCTCCAAGGCGGCGGAGTGCTCCATGAAAGCACTTTGGTTGGCGGAAACTGCGCTCAGTTCGCCCGCAGAGACAGAATCGAGAATCGCTGCCCAATCGCTGCCCGCTGAACGGCGCAATGACGCCGCACTTATTAACGTGGCCGGTGCTTCGCCGGCCAAGGCTTCCAGTTGAGCGATGCGCTCTTTTAGGGATTGAATCTCCCGCAAGCGGGAAGCGTCTGTTTCATCTGCGCAACTGACCTTGAGGATCTCGCCGGCGGAGACGCGAGAGCCGTCGGCAACGAGGGGAGCCAAGTAGCCGCCGGTATTCTCTTCCAGAGCGGTTTCATCGCGAATGATAGTTATGGTGCAATCCACACCGACATAAACGCTTGCTTCTTCTGCAAAAGCGGTGGCTTTGACCACATTGCGGTCTACATACGAACCGATGCCCAATACAGTCACAAGCAATACGATGCAGGCGGCGCCTGCCGCCAAAATCTGCTTCCCGAAGCGTTCCCACAGACTCTGAAAGGGATTGTCACTATCCTCATCCGTGAGAAGAGCTGCAACGCGCTTCGCGGATTCTTGCGTTTGCTTTCGGAGCGGTTCAAATAAGACCTTGAGCGTCAGCTTGACGGGCGGTCCTTTGCGCATTGCCTTCATCCTCCATATATAATACAAATGGTTTCACCAGCGGGTTATTCTCTTCTTCCCTGCGCCGCAAATCCGACCGCAGCCAGCTCAACTGCCGTTTGGCGTAATTACGGGTGGCTTGTTTCAACTTTTCCAAGCAAGTCTCCAAGCTCTCTTTGCCATGAAGCCACGGAATCAGTTCTTTGTGTCCGATAGCTTGTGCGGCTGTGGGAGCAATTGCGGAGATTTCTGCCGTTCTGGTCGCTTCTTCAATGAGACCATTGGCGAGCATATGTCCGACGCGGGCGTTGATGTTGCGGTATAATGTATCGCGCCGCTGCGGAAAGAGATAGCAGAACAAAGTGCGGTAAGGCTTTTCTTTGGGTTGAGAGGCGGCGTTCTGGGCAGAGACGGTCGTGCCCATACTAATCAGTTCTAAGGCACGGATGATGCGTTTGTGGTCATTCGCAGAGAGCCTATCGGCCGTTTGGGAATCCGTTGCACGGATTTCTTCTATCAAGGCGTTTGCCTCACCGTTTTCTAACCGCTGCGCGAGGTTATCTCGCAGAGCGGGATTCGGCGGGGCAGGCGCATAGGTCAGACCGTCAACGACTGCATTTATGTATAAGCCGGTGCCGCCGCAGAGGATGGGCAGTTTCCCTCGTCCGGCAATATCGGCAATTGCCACACGAGCCATACCGGCGTACCGCATGGCGGACATGGGTATTGTCGGGCTGACACATCCGATAAGGTGGTGGGGAATGCCGCATTTTTCCTCTTCGGTAGGCTGGGCGGTGGCAATGGGCATACCTTCATAGACTTGCATGGAGTCGCAGGACACCACCTCGCCGTCCAAAAGGCGGGCAACTTCAACGGCAAGGGATGTCTTGCCGGAAGCCGTCGGACCGGTAATGCAAAGAAGCGGTATTTTATCCAAGGCGCAGGAACCTCCGTTCCAATTCTTGTTTTGTCATTGTTATGGTCACCGGACGCCCGTGCGGGCAGGATTGCACTTCCGGATTGCCGAGCACCAATTCTGCAAAAGCTTCCATTTCCGATTCGGACGTAAAGTCGTTCGCCTTTACGGCGGCGCGGCAAGCCGTGCGGAAGAGCAATAAGTCAAACACATGGGCAGTCACATGGTCCTTATGCGCAAGAAGTTCACCGGCGAGTTCCGTCAGAATACCCTCGAAGTCAGCACCTGCCAATACCATAGGCACTTCCCGAAGGGCGACGGTGTTTTCGCCGAAAGCAGAGATGTCATAACCGGCTTTCTCTAATAGTTCGCTGTTATCTAAGAGAACATTGCACTCCTCCGGCGGCAGTTGTACAGTGAGCGGCAGGAGGAGCATTTGTCTGTCAATGTACGCCGTTTGCTTCTTCAGTCTGTTGTAGATGATGCGCTCATGGGCAGCGTGTTTGTCTATTAGGATTTGCTTATCACCCAACTCCACTTGGATGTATGTACCGAAGAGTTCGCCGATGACTTTGCGTTTGGCGCTTTCGGGTAAGAAGCTCGTCTGCTCCGGGACAGGTTCGTCTTTCGGATCGGCAGGGATTTCCTCTAAGCGCCGGATAAGTTCTTGCTCATCTGCCGGCGGCGGAATGACCTTTTGCATGGGCGGGGAAACGGATGCAGACAGCGTGCCACCCGGCGGAAAAATCTGCTGCGTTGTCTGCAGAGGCCGGGAGGATTCCTCCGAATAAGTATCGGTAGTTGCTTCCCATTGCGAATCCGGCGGTACATAACCTGCCGACCGCAGAAGCATCGGTGTTTCCATCGGTGCGGCTGTCAGAAAAGGCGCATCCTCATGCGCCATCGGCGGCACATCAAAATTGGGCGGCTGCCAAATGGGGGGCGGGGTGTGCAAAGCATAAGCGCCGCGGCCTTCTACCAATGGGGCAGGGGAGGGGTTGGGATTGTACACATTCCCCGCCAAATAACCCCTGCCGGGCGCAGCCGCTTGGTATACCGCTTGGAATACCGGCCGTTCATCCGCAAAGCGCACTTCTGTCTTGGCGGGATGCACATTGACATCCACCTTATCGGGGGGGACTGTAATATTCAGGAAACAAGCGGGGTGCTTGCCGTGCGGGATGTGTGTCTTGAAAGCCTCTGTCAGTGCCGCAGAGGCGGCGGGCAGATTCACGGGTCTGCCATTGAGGAAGAAATACTGCCGTCGGCGGTGCGGAAAGCAGTTTTCAGGCAAGCTGACGAATCCCTCGCAATGCACACCGCCGCAGTCCGCCCTGACGGCATAGAGAGAGAGGCAGAATGCCTTATCAAACAGTGCACGAATAACGCTTTGCAGGTTCCCGTCACCGGGCGTGCGGAATATTTCTTTACCGTCCCGGATGAATGTGAAAGCTATCCCGGGCGCAGCGAGTGCGGCGCGTTCCAAGACCTGTGCCACGGCGGCACCCTCTGTGCTGTCTTTCTTCAGAAACTTGAGGCGAGCCGGCGTAAGGCTGAAGAGATTCCGCACAATAATAGTTGTCCCCTGCGGGCAACCCGCGTCGGAGAGAGAAATCTCTTCTCCCCCCTTGATCACATAAGCCGTTCCAATGTTTTCCTCAGCGGCGCGGGTCAGCACTTCCACTTGTGCGACAGCGGCGACACTGGCGAGCGCCTCACCTCGGAAACCATAAGTCAGAATCATGTCCAGATCGGCTGCGTCCCGCACTTTGCTGGTGGCATGGCGCACGAAAGCGTTCCGAATGTCATCCCGGCGGATACCGCAGCCGTTGTCCGTGAGACGGATATAACGTATCCCGCCGGATTGAATTTCCACCGTAACGCGGGTCGCTCCCGCATCGGCGCAGTTCTCCGCAAGTTCTTTTACAACCGAGGCGGGGCGTTCCACGACTTCTCCTGCGGCTATCAGCTCTGCTACTGCCTTGGGGAGCACATTAATTTTTGCCGTATGAAAGTCCCCCTTGGTATAGTTTTGTATGTAATATTGTAACACAAGGGCGCGGGATTGTCAACTTTTTTCCATACCCATTCGTGTATGAGAGCGCATCTGAGGGACATAATAACAATGCGTAAAGCTAACACATCTTATATACTCAGGAGGAATCCCCCATGGCTGTTTACGACCCCAAAGACTACAAAAACGAAAACATCAGTTGCAATGTGAGCCAATGCCGCTACAACTCCCGTCTGCACAAATGCTGTACCCTTCAACAGGTGGACATTCTTGCCGAAGCGAAAGAAGCTTCCACGGAACACCACACCTGTTGCCATTCTTTCGAAGCAAAGCAATAAGCGTTCTTCCCCGATGGTTGCCGGAGGGACTGTGCTTGCACAGTCCCTCCTTTTTGGCTGAAAATATTTCTCCAAAAAAAACCTTGACAAATCCCCAAAAATCAGTATAATGTATGTCTGTATGATTTATCCAAACATTAGGAGGCAAACGACTATGGCACTTCCGGTAGCGATACAGTTATACTCTCTGCGTGAAGAGGCAGAAAAAGACCTAAAAGGGACACTGAAGGCAGTCAAGGAAATGGGCTATGACGGCGTGGAGTTTGCCGGATTATATGGGCATTCATTCGAGGAAGTCAAAGCCATTCTGGAGGATTTGGGCTTGCGGGCAATCTCCGCGCATGTCCCCATGGATGACATGCTCGCTGCCCCTGCCGAAGTATTCGGCGCCTATAAGAGCTTGGGGTGCGACTACATCGCCATCCCCTATGCCCCGGAAGACCGCCGTCCCGATGCCCCGGGCTTCCCCCAAACACTACAGCAGATTGCGGATTTGGGTGCCGCCGCAAAAGCGGCCGGATTGGTTCTCCTTTACCATAACCACGACTTTGAGTTCGTAAAACTGGGGGACGAATACGGTCTGGATGTACTCTATGCCTCTGTCCCGGCGGATTTGCTCCAAACAGAAGTCGATACCTGTTGGGTCAAGGTCGCAGGTGTAGACCCTGCCGAATATGTGCGCAAATACACCGGCCGTGCGCCCGTCGTCCATCTGAAAGACTACACGATGGGTACGAATGCCAAAGACGCAGAACTATATGAACTCATCGGTATTGCATCCAAAGGCACAGCCGGTGCGGACGCCTTCTCTTTCCGTCCGGTTGGCCACGGTTGTCAAGATTTGCCCGCACTCTTGGCAGCAAGCACTGACGCCGGGGCCAAGTGGGTTGTTGTAGAGCAAGACCGCCCGGCCAAAGGGCAGACAGCAATGGAGAGTGCCGCACTGAGCCGCGAAGCACTCAAGGTGCTCGGTTGGTAATCCTTTAAACATGAACGATAGGGGTTTACAATGCAACTGGAGGATTTGCGTCAACAGATTGACGATGTGGACGGTCAATTCTGCGCTCTATACTTAAAGCGCCTCGCCCTTTGCGAAAAGGTCGCGGAGATAAAAGCCCAAACCAATGCCCCGGTCTATCAGGCTGCCCGTGAGGCGCAGGTGTTGGAGCGTGTGCGTGTACGCTTCCCGGAAGCGTATGCGCCCGCCGCGGAGAATCTGTACCGCGTTATTATGCGGCAGTCGCGGGATATGCAGCGGCGGCGTATGGGGGGGGGTGCCCCTACGGGGCATCATGCCCCTACGGGGCACCCACGCCCCGTAGGGGCACCGCCCCCCGCTGTAGCCGCCCAAGGCATCCCCGGTGCCTATTCCCACGAAGCAGCGGAAAAGCTCTTTCAGTCTCCGCGGATTGTTTCCCTACGCACATTTGAGGCGGTATTCCGGGCGGTAGAAAAGGGCTTATGCGAATATGGTGTAGTTCCTATAGAAAACAGCACCTACGGCTCTGTGACGAAAGTATATGATCTTTTGGCGTTGCACGATTTAGTTATTCTCCAAGGGTACCGCCTGCCGATACGGCATTCGCTCTTGAGCAAAGCCAAATCCGTAAAGGCAATCAAGCGATTGTACTCACACGAGCAGGCGATTGGGCAATGTGCGGGATTAATTGAGAAGCTGGGGAAAGAGGTAGAACTCATTCCTACGGAGAACACAGCCGTCGCGGCGCGCATGGCAGCAGAGGACGGCGAAGAGGCCGCGGCCCTCTCCTCTGCGAAATGCGCACAGCTTTTCGGTTTGAATATTCTGCGTAAGGATGTGCAGGATATGGCAGACAACGAAACGCGTTTTTTGACCATAGGCAAGGCGGGGAGTTCACTTCTGCCTGACCTGCGTGCGGAGAGCCTTCCGGTGATTTCCACGTGCTTCCGCTTGCGCAACGAGCCGGGGACCCTTTCCGCAATGCTTGAGATTCCGGCTTCTCTGGGAGCCAACATTCTGAAATTGGAACACCGCCCATTCCCGGACAATGCCTATGGCGTTCGTTTTTTCTTAGATCTCGCCGCCGGTATGGAAAGCCCTGGTATCTATGGGATGCTCGAGGAGATGGCAGCAGCCTCTGTAGAGTTCAAAATCCTCGGAGCGTACAAGGTGTTTGCCGATGGGTGATTACTATTTGATTGGGCGCAAGCTGTCCCACAGCTATTCGCCGGAAATACACAAGCGCCTCTGGGGCGGTGCTTATGGTTTGCTGGAACTGGAGCCGGAAGAGTTGCCGCAGTTTTTTGCCCGGCGGCAATTCAAAGCCATAAATGTTACAATTCCTTACAAAAAATGCACCTTGCCGTACTTAGATGAAATTGGTGAAACCGCGAAGCGCGTCGGCTCGGTGAACACCGTCGTCAAGCGGCCTGACGGCACCCTCTTCGGTGACAATACAGATTTGTATGGCTTCAATTCCATGCTCGCAGGCGCAGGGATCTCACTGGCAGGTAAGCATATTCTGATTCTCGGTTCCGGCGGTGCCTCCCTTACCGCTCTGCTTTCCGCAACAGATGCCGGCGCTTCTGCTGTGTCCGTAGTCAGCCGCACACCGCAAGGAGAGGGTCAGATTACTTATAATGAAGCCTACCGCCGTCAAAGCACACAAGTAATCATTAACACCACCCCCGTGGGGATGTATCCGAACGCCGGCACGTCCCCCATAGATTTATCGCGGTTTCCGCAGTTGGAAGCTGCTGTAGACATGATATACAATCCCCTTCGCACAGCGTTCCTCCTGCAGGCGGAGTCGCTTGCCGTCAAAACAGCCGGCGGTTTACAAATGCTGGTCTGCCAAGGGGAAAAAGCAGCAAAGCTCTTCGGTGTGACCGATGTTCGTGATGGCGCGGCAGTGTGCCGTGAAATGCGGCGGGATTTGCTCAACTGGGTGCTGATCGGTATGCCCGGCAGCGGCAAAACGATGGTTGGCAGACAATTGGCGGCAGACAGCGGGCGGCCGTTTGTAGATATAGATGATGCCATTACCGAGCGCGCCGGTATGCCCTGCAATGACTATCTGCGTCAATACGGAGAGGATGTATTCCGCGACTTGGAAGCGGAGGTTACGCGTGAAATCTGCGCGAAAACGGGGCAGGTCATCGCCTGCGGCGGCGGCACACCCTTGCGTAAAGACAACCGCACCGCTCTGCAATCCAACGGAGCCGTTCTTTGGCTGCAAAGGGATACGGATAAGCTTGCACGCAGCGGCCGTCCCCTCTCAGAGAATGCCGACCTTGCCTCTATGGCGGCGGCGCGATACCCCTACTATGCGCTCTGCAGTGACTTTACCGCATATGTGGACGAAGATTGGCATAGACTGCAATGCGCTGTTCTGTCGGCTTTCCGCAGCTATTGAATTGTTTTACGCGCCCTAAAAGAGAAACAGAAAGGGATTAACCTATGAGAATCCTTGTGCTGAACGGTCCGAATCTGAATATGCTGGGGGTGCGGGAACCTGCGATATACGGGCGGCAGAGCTATCCCGATTTGGAGCGGTATATCTGCACGGCGGCGCGCGAATTGGGTGTCGAGTATGATATGCGCCAGTCCAACTATGAAGGGGAATTGGTCAGTTGGATTCAGGAAGCTTACGGTATTTATGATGGTATTGTAATTAACCCGGCAGCTTATACGCACACAAGCATCGCTATCTTGGATGCGCTGAAAAGCGTGTGTATCCCCGCTGTGGAGGTGCATCTCTCCGACCCCATGCAACGCGAAGAGTTCCGCCGCATCTCTTTCCCGGGCATGGCCTGCTGCAAAACAGTTGCGGGGAAAGGCTTCGACGGCTATCGGGAGGCTATGGCTTTCCTTATGATGCGCAATATAGAGATGCGTATGAAACAGCAATAAGCATTCGCATAGGTATCTGTCAAAAGCTATAGAAGCTATCCTGTTTTTTGCCGACAGGGTGGTTTTAATAATGCATAATATACGTAGCGAGTGAATAATTCAATATTGGAACAATAATCCGAAATGACAATGATGCGTAAGGATGCTTTTGCGAAGTAAAGTAAGGGGATGTCGATATCGGTATCGGCGTCGATATCGATGTATATATGCATCTCAGCATGTATATATCCCGCCATCCCCCTCCTGCAATCCTCAGGGTATAGGACATCCCGCAGGATACATATACTCCCTTGGAGCCATATGCCATCCCGCAGCGGGATGTACAGCTATGCACGGGGGAAAACGAGATGCGCTTATTTGACTTGCATTGCGACACGCTCACGGAGTCCATGAAAGTCGGGCAGACGATTGCCCACTTCTCGGGGGCTGTGAGCTTGGATAAGGCTGCGGCGTTAGAGGACTGGGCGCAGGTATTTGCGGTATTCTCTCCGGATGATATGGGACCGGACACCGCATGGTACTATGTGAATGTCGCCATAGACGGCTATGAGGCGCAGATCGGTTCCCTACGGCAGGGATGCAAGCCCCTCTTGGCCATTGAGAATGCTTCGTGCTTAGCGGGGCACCCGGAGCGGCTGGATGAACTGGCGCGGCGCGGGGTGCGTATGCTCTCCTTGACTTGGAACGGCGAAAACGGTTTAGGTTACGGTGCCATGCAGGATGCCCGCAAAGGTCTGAAGCCCGAAGGAGAGGCGATTGTCCGCCGTGCCTTTGAGCTGGGTTTGCTTTTGGATGTCTCTCACCTGAATGAAGCCGGTTTCTGGGATGCCTGTGATATTGCGGGCCGATTGCGCCGCGACACCAAGCGCTTGCCGCGCATTTTGGCTTCCCATTCCTGTTGTGACGCTGTAAATGAGAACCCACGCAATCTGCGCGATTCCCAGATTCGCTTATTGGCGGATTTGCAGGGACTGATAGGTCTGAATCTGTACCCGGTGCATTTAGGCGGGGATGGGGATGCGGCGGCCATTGCGGCACATATTGAGCACTTGCAGGAACTGGGAGCAAGTGCCTCCATGGCCATTGGCACCGACTATGACGGCGCGGAGGTCAACCCGCGCTATGCCTCCATAGACCGCATCCCGCTCCTTTACCGTGACCTTATTTCTTTGGGCATAAGTGCAGACACGCTGGATGCTCTCTTCTGGGGGAATGCAGCCCGCTACTTTAACCGCCGCGCCGTCCTCCCGAATTAGGTGCATTTTTTGTAACCGTTTGTTACAGAAGTATAAAATTCCCTTGACTATTTGTCGGTTTTGGAGTAAAATAGTATTGTGAGGTAGGGGATTGCATATGCTCCCGGTGAAATGCTTATGAGTTCGTTGACACAAGCACAGCAAAAGAATCCGGATCCCGGTCGCTGGAAACGGCGTCGGCGGTTTATTATCAACGTTGCCGGCGGTTTGCTCCTCTGCGCGGCGGCAGCCTTGCTGTTTATGCTTTTCTATGTGAACTCTCCCGAAATGCAGGATGTATATAACTATGTCCAGCAGGAAATGCGCATTGTCCAGGAAGTGGTAGAGGGCTATATCTTTGATATTAAGAATATCTGGCTGGTCATGCTGGCGCTTCTGTTCATTTACTTCCTGAATGCCTTGGTGCCGTTCCTGCCGTTGCCGGTACTTTGCTTGGTATCTGCAGCAACGCTGCCGCTGTACTTCAGTTTCACGGTAAACATTCTCGGGGTAGCTGTCCGTGTGTCATCCACGTATCTTTGGGGGAAGCGTTTGGGCGGCGGGAGCGTACATAAGCTCGTTTCGCGCTTTGACTACATCAACGGCGTTTTGGAGCGGGACGGCAGGGGCAACCCATGGCTGCTCTTCCTGTTCCGTTTGGTGCCGAGCTTCCCGATAAACTCCGTGAGCCGCATATACGGCGCATTGGGCTTCGATTATATTGATTATCTTCTGATTTCCGTCTTGGGCTTCCTGCCCAAGCTAATTATGTATGTCTTTGTCGGTGCCCATGCTTTCAAGCCTTTCTCCGGCTCGTTCTTGGTGCCGTTAATTATCGTATTCACGCTCTCCGGGCTGTCCGTCATCGGCATGAACATGATCCTCACTGCGCACGAGAAGAAAAGCAAAGCACAGGAAGCCGAGGATGAAGTCGCTTCCGTGCTGTTTAAGGAATAAACGAATTCTGCTTCTGCCGCGCTAACTGTCCATCAGTTGGCGCATTTTTTGCAATAGCTTGCGCTCATGCCGGGAGACCTGCACTTGCGTCGTGCCCAGAACCTTGGCTGTCTGGCTTTGGGTGAGGTTGCGGAAGAAGCGGCACTCCACGAGTTTTCGCTCATAGTCATCGAGTTTGCCCATGACCTGCCGTAGGGCGAGGCGGTCAGTGAGTTTCTCCTGCTCTCCCTCCACGGCGACATCCCATTCCGTCGTATCGGAGGCGCTGTCTTCCGGGATGGTAAGGGAGAGTACCGGTTGCGTGGCTCCCAAGAGCATAGCAGCTTCCGTGGTTTCCATACCGGTTTCTTCGGCGAGTTCTTTCAGGGAGGGTTCGCGTCCCAGTTTCTCCGTCAGGGCATCGCGTTGTTTGGCAAGATCCACAGCCTTGTCCTTTAGGGTTCGGCCGACTTTGATAGGTCCGCCTTGTCGGAAAAGGTGCTTCATCTCCCCCAGAATCACCGGAACGGCATAGGTAGAAAACGCCAGCCCCCGGCTCTTGTCGAAGGCATCCGCTGCCTTCACCAACCCGAGGGAACCCGCTTGAATGAGGTCGTCAAACTCCATGCCGCGTCCTTGCAGACGCTTGGCGCAGGTATAAACAAGCCCCATGTTGGCTTCTATGAAAGCGTCACGGGAAAGTTCGGTCACAAGCGGCTGTTCTGTAAGCACAGCTTCTTGTACAGATTCTTCTGTCAGCGTCGGCATAGCTTCAGCCTCCGCTCTTCCCTGTGATTTTCTTGCGCATGGTGACAGTCGTACCTTTGCCGACAGCGGAGCGCACATTGAGCTTATCCGTGAAGGACTCCATGACGGCAAAGCCCAAACCCGCACGGTCGGCACCGCCGGTGGTGAAGAGGGGCTCGCGGGCTTTGGCGATGTCCGGAATACCGCATCCTTTGTCCTTTACAGCCACTTCAAACATTCCGTCTGCATAGATGCGGGCGGTGATGTAAACCTTGCCCGTCTTCTCGGCATAGCCGTGGACAATGGCATTCGTAACCGCTTCACTCACGGCCGTCTTGATATCGGACAGTTCCTCCAGAGAGGGATCCAGCTGCGAACAGAATGCCGCCACCGTGGCGCGGGCAAAACTCTCATTGATGGAACGGCTTTCCAGTTCCAGTTTCATTTCATTGATAAGCATCGCTTTCGGCATGGTCAATTCCCCCTCGGTTTCATTTCCAGTTTGGCGAGCGTTTTCAGCCCGGAGAGTTCCATCATACGGTAAGCCGTTGGAGAAAGTCCGACGACTTCCAGTTTGCCTTTCATGGCGGAGAGCAGTTTGAACCGCCCCATCACCAGCCCAACGGCGGAAGAGTCCATGAATGAAACATTCCCAAAGTCGAGCGTTAATACATCCGGCCGCGCTTTCATGATTGCTTCGTCAATGCGGTCGCGCAGCGGTCCGGCTGCGTGGTGGTCCAGCTCGCCTTCCAGCCTGACTGTAACCGCATTGTTTGCTGTGTAGAGTTCGGTTGCCAATCCAATGACCTCCTTGCATGGCGTGTTTCCGTACCGATAATAGCTTTGTCACCTGTACGAATCCCTACCTATATTATACAGCTTGTCCCATGACAAAGGTTGTCGAAATTTGTCACAGAATACAAATTATTTTTTCTTTCTGCCGGAAGTTTTAGGCAGGTATTATAGAATCAGCATCGCATCCCCGAAGGAGTAGAAACGGTATCCCTCTGCTACCGCTTTCTTGTAGGCTCTGAGTGTGTTCTCTCTCCCACAGAAGGCACTTACCAGCATAATTAATGTGCTCTCCGGCAGGTGGAAGTTCGTAACCAAGCCGTCCATCAGCAAGAATTCGCTCCCGGGATACAGAAAGATACTCGTTTCGGCTTCATGGGCACGCAGCATTGCTGCATTTTGGGTGCGCGACAACCGTGCCGCTGTCTCTATCGTCCGGCAGGAAGTAGTTCCCACGCAAATAATACGCCCGCCGGCAGATTTACATTCATTGATTTGTGAAGCGGCGGCGGCACTGATGCTGTACCACTCGCTGTGCATTGTATGGTTTTCGATATTCTCTGCTTTCACCGGTCGGAAGGTGCCCAAACCAACGTGCAAGGTGACATAAGCCGTTTGAATACCATTGGCGCACAGGGAATGAATTAATTCCGGCGTGAAGTGCAGACCTGCCGTCGGCGCAGCGGCTGAGCCGACGTTTTGGGCATAGACGGTATTATAGCGTGTGGGGTCGCTCAGTTTTTCGGTGATATAATGCGGGAGGGGCATCTCGCCGCATTCATTCATCAGTGTATAAAAGCCGTCAGCCGAATTGTATAGAAAGCGTATGATGCGGTTGCCGTCAGGCAGAATTAATTCGACCACGCAAGAAAGGCGTCCCGGCAGAAACACAAACGCATCTCCGGGTTTCGCTTTCTTTCCCGGTCCGGCAAGGCACTCCCAGCGGTCATTGCCCAAGTTCTTCAAAAGCAAAAACTCCACCACAGCACCGCTTGTTTTCGTGCCGTAGAGCCGTGCAGGGAGAACCTTGGTATCATTGAGTACCAAGCAGTCCCCTGCTTGCAGCCAATTGCCGATTTGGTTGAATACGGCGTGTGTAATCTCTCCGGAGGTACGGTTCAGCACCAAAAGCCGCGAGGAATCCCGCGGTACTGCCGGGTGCTGCGCAATGAATTCCGGGGGGAGGTCATAGTAGAAGTCAGAGGTTTTCATGGGGTACCTCGTGGGGGAGATTCATTCATTAGTGGTGTGCCCGCCGCCGCCGGACAATTTCCCCTGCCCCCGCGCAGATGCTGAACGCCGCTGCATTCACAGCGACAATCGATGCCCCCGCCGGCAGTCCGCCCGGATACAGGCAAGCCAAAACAAAGCCCAGTAAGAAGCAGCCGACACCGATTGCGGCCGAAATCAGCGTAACACCGAAGAAGGAACCATTGATACGCATAGCGGAGAGTGTCGGAAACACAAGCAGGCAGGAAATCAAAAGAGTACCGGTCAGGCGCATACCCAAAACAATGGTAAGGGCGGTGAAAACAGCAGTAGCAAACTGAAAAGCACCGGCTTGCACACCGGTAGCGCGGGCAAAAGGTTCGTCAAAGGTAACAGCAAAGATTCGGTGATAGAGCAAACCATAGCAAGGGAGGACAAGCGAGGCGAGCGCTATTGCCAACCACAAGTCTTTCTGTGATAAGCTGAAGATAGACCCAAACAAATAATTCATTAAGTCTACATTTGTTCCCCCGCCGAGATAGGTCAGAATCATTCCTGCCGCGAGGCAAGTGGTAGACATGAGCGCAACAGCTGCATCCCCGCGCAGTTTCCCTTGCGCCGAACCGCGCAGGAGAAGGAACGCCGCCGCAATCATAACAGGAATGGCGACAGCCATTGGCAGGACATTGGCAACCGAAGCGGCGGCCAAGGCACCGAAGCCAATATGACTCAAGCCGTCTCCAATCATGGAGAAGCGGCGCAGGACAAGTGTTGTTCCCAGCAAAGCGGCGCATAAGGCAACCAAAACGCCGCCGAAGAGCGCATAGCGAAACAGCGGTATTTCCCAGTAGGAGAGGAGGGAATCCATCATGTTCTGACCACCTCCTCTATATCCCAAAGCGTAGAATCGGTACTGAGCGTGAGAATCCTATCGGCATGGCGCAGAACATCCGCCGGGTCATGCGTGACCAGCAGTATGGCAACGCCCTCTTCTTTTCGAATGCGCTCTAAGCAGAGGGACAGTTCTTCCGCGGAAGCGGCATCCAAGCCGGCGGCAGGCTCATCCAAAAGCAGCAAGCTTCGTGTAGCACAAAACGCGCGCGCCAAAAGCACACGCCGCTGCTGTCCGCCGGAGAGATCCCGGAAAGGTCGGTTCAGCAGGTTGGTAATGCGCATAACTTCAGCCGCATTGTCTGCGTACTGCCGCTCGGCATTCGTATACCACGGACGCAAGCCCTTGGAGCCAAGCAATCCCGAACGGATGACTTCTCTCGCCAGCGCCGGAAAGTCCGCTTGCGCCGCCATTGCCTGCGGGAGATAGCCAATGCCTTTATGCGAAAGCCCTTCCCCTAAAACAACTTCCCCGCAGGTCGCTTTCTGCAAACCGAGCAGTGTACGAAGCAGTGTACTCTTCCCGCTGCCGTTCCCGCCGACGACACACAAACACTCCCCTTTATCTACTGTAAAGGAGAGGTTGTGTACAACTTCGCGCTTGCCGTAAGAAAGGCACAGGGAACGGACTTCTAATAGCATAGGGAGATGCGCCTTAAATCAAAGATAGATATTGCCATAGGCATCGGATTCTTTCGTAAGACCGATAATGCCCTCAATTAACCCGACGAGAGCGGGGATGCCCGTCCAACAGAACAGGAGATACACAACACCTAAACCGATTTTTCCGGCAAGGAACTTGTGTACACCAAGACTGCCGAGGAAAATGCCGCACAACCCGTAAGCAAGCTTATTCACTGCCTTTGTGCCGGGAGGCGCTTGAACTGTTTGCGGGTAATAACCCTGCTGCTGCGGGGCAGGATAGTATCCTTGCTGTGCCGGGTATGCTTGCGGCAGGTTGGAGGAAGGATACAGCGGTGCAAGCGGCTGCACCGCGGCAGGTGCTTCGGTTGCATCCGTTGGTTGGGCAGGGGCGGCTTCACCGACTTTAGCGGCGCAGGTTGTGCAAAATGCGGCAACCTCAGGCAACTCTTTTCCGCAAACAGTACAGAATGGCATGAAACATTTCTCCTAAAATGGATTTTGGATTCGTGGGATTGTCTAATTTATTCTCCAAGTGTTCGTTATCAGGAAAGCAACCAAGCGGCCGCTTTCTTATAATTCCCGAAAGCTGCGGCATAGACTTCGGTATTGGCTGCAATCGGTGCAGCGGAGGCGGACGGCTGCAGGGAATAGAGAATCTCCTCGGCACTCTCCCAAGCCTTGTCCAGAAGACCTGCAAGGATAGCCGCCCCGAACGAAGACCCTTCCCCGGCGGCTTCCAGCACGATCACCGGCAGGTTAAACACATCCGCTACAATCTGCCGCCACAAAGGACTGACCGCCCCGCCGCCCGCAAGCACCAAAGAGGTGGTCGCGGAAGCATCCATCTGCTCAAAGACGTGCTTCAGACCGAACGCCACGCCCTCCAGGACAGCACGGTCAAAGTCCGCTTTGACTGTGCGCTGCGTTAGACCGAGGAAAGCTCCCGTGGCATCTGCTTTGCTGACAGGGCAGCGTTCGCCATTGATATAGGGCATGAAAAGTACACCGTTTGCTCCGGGCTGGCTGGTTTCGGCCGACTTATCCAGTTCCTTGAAAGAAGCAGAGCCGAGGGATTTATACCAAGCATTGGAACCGCTGGCAGCAAGCATGACCCCCATCCGGTGATACATTCCCGGCAGGCAGGCGCGGGAGGACTGGAGTTTTGCGCCCTCATTATAAGCGAAAGCAGGGATATGCTGCGCCACAACACCGCCCGTACCTAAGGTAACAGCCAATCTGTCCGAGCCGACAATGCCCATAGCCACGGAAGAAATCACAGCATCCCCCCCGCCGGCTGCTACAGGCGTTCCCGCAGGGAGACCGGTAAGCACTTCTGCCTCAGCAGTTACGCTGCCGGCATTCTCCGTACTCTCCAAAACTTCCGGAAGAGCGGTGATAATCTCAGCCAAGCCGATTCGGCTGAGCAATTCATTGCTCCATTTGCCGTTCTTGACATCAAAGTACCCGGTACCGCTGGCTTCCGATACATCGGTATATACCTTGCCGGTCAGCAGATACCGTATATAGTCTTTCGGGCAGAAAACCGTCCGGGTTCGGCCATATATCTCCGGCAGGTTATCTTTGAGCCAAGCGACCTTCCCTATGGTGAAGCCGGTAAGGCAAGGGTTATTCGTCAGTTCCAGCAACGCATCACGGCCGCCGACCGTCTCCACAATACGCTCGCACTGCGGCGCTGTCCGCTGGTCGTTCCAGAGGATGGCAGGTGTCAGCACCTCGCCGTTTGTCCCGAGGCAGACCATCCCATGCATTTGCCCTGTGGTACCGATGGCCTTAATCTGCGTCCTGTCAATCTTAGACATGACCGTGAGGCAGGCTTTCTTTGTGCCCTCCCACCAATCGGCAGGGTCTTGCTGCGTCCAACCGGACTGCGGCGCATAAAGCGGGTATTCTTCTGTTGCGGAGGCGAGGAGTTTTGCCTTTTCGTCAATGGCGATGACTTTCACGCCGCTCGTGCCGACATCGATACCGATATATACAGACATAGATACCTCCGGGAATGATAGTAATCGTATGTAAGTGTGCGCCGGGCATACCCGAAGCACACTCAGTCTTCCATAATCAAGTCGCCGTGGTCATCCTCTTCTTCCAGACCGGCGAAGAGAGCTGCATCATAGTTGATACCGTGCGTATCATAATAGTTTTTGATTGCCATTTTCACGGCATCCTCCGCCAAGACGGAGCAGTGCATCTTCACCGGCGGCAGACCGTCCAAAGCTTCGGCAACGGCCTTGTTCGTAAGAGCAAGAGCCTCGGCAATGGGTTTGCCCTTAATCATCTCCGTTGCCATAGAACTCGTGGCAATCGCAGAGGCGCAGCCGAAGGTTTTGAACTTCACATCCGTGAGTATGCCTTCTTCCACGCGCAAGAAAACTTTCATAATGTCGCCGCATTTGGCGTTGCCGACTTCGCCGACACCGTCCGGGTTGTCTATTTCACCGACATTGCGGGGGTTGATGAAGTGATCCATCACTTTTTCTGTATAAGCAAAGGCCATAGTTTTCGCTCCAAAAATGTGTTGTAAAGTATAAGTAAGTATAGTTTGTCCGGGAAAGCGGGGCTTAGCCCCGTTAATGCCCCTACGGGGCACCCTCACCACACCGGCGACATCTCCCTCAGCTGCGCCACAATCGGCGGCAGCACCTCGAGCAGGTAATCGACTTCCTCTTCGGTGGTATAACGCGAGAGGGTAATCCGGAGGGAACCGTGGGCGATTTCATGTGGGAGACCGAGAGCGAGGAGGACGTGGGAGGGATCGAGGGAGCCGGAGGTACAAGCGGAGCCGGAGGAAGCGGCGATACCTTTCGCATCGAGGAGCAGGAGGAGGCTTTCGCCTTCGAGGCCTTCGAAGCAGAAATTGACATTATTGGGGAGGCGCAGAACGGGGTCGCCGTTGAGGCGGCATTTATCCAAAGCGGACAATTCATGGATAATCCGGTCCCGCATGGCACAGATATGCGGCATTTCGTTTTCTATCTCGCCGACAGCCTCCTCGATAGCGGCGGCCATCCCGACGATACCGGGGATATTCTCCGTCCCTGCGCGGCGGTTGCGCTCCTGGGTACCGCCTTGGATCAGGGGCGTGAGCGGGAAGCCGGTCTTGGCATAGAGGACGCCGACGCCTTTGGGTCCGTGGAACTTATGGCCGGAGAGCGAGAGCGCATCCACGCCAAGATCCTTGACATTGACGGCGATATGCCCCACGGCCTGCACGGCATCGGTATGAATCGGCACACCGTGCTTTTTACAGATGGCGGCGGCTTCTTTGACGGGCTGGATGGAACCGATTTCGTTATTGGCGAGCATGATGGTGACGAAAGCGGTATCCGGTGTGAGGGCGTTCTCCAAATCTTGCAGGGAGATGATGCCGCTGTCCGGGTCGACGGGAAGCAGGACGACCTCAAAGCCTTCCGCTTTGAGCGCGTCGAGGGTATGGAGGACGGCGTGGTGTTCAATGGCGGTGGAGATGAGGCGATGCTTACCTTTTTTCGCCCCTGCGTAGGCACCGGAGCGGATGGCTTGGTTATCGGCCTCGCTGCCGCCGGAGGTAAAGTAGATTTCTTTGGGCGTACACCCCAAGGCGAGGGCGCACTTTTCCCTGGCTAAGGCAAGTTCGCGGGCGGCTTCCTGCCCGAATGTATGCAGACTGGAGGGATTGCCGGGGACATCCTCCAAGATGCGAAGCATCGCTTTTTTCGCCGTTTCACTGACGGGCGTGGTGGCTGCATTGTCGAAATAAACTCGCATAGGTTTATGTATCCCTAAGATCGTAGATTTTAGATATACATTATATCTAAGTGTATATTATAGCACAGCTTCCGGGAAAATGCAAGCAGTTTTGAAAAATAATGTTAGCATATCCTAACTGAATATGAACAAATCATTAAATCTTGAGTACCCACTTGACAAAAACGAAATTATCATTATAATAGTAAGTGAGGGAAGGGACTACAAGCAAGAGGCAAGAAATAAGAAACAACAAGCAAGAAGCAAGAAGCTAAGGGGAAGCCCTTATTTTTTATTATGCAAACAAGAAGCAAGAGGCAAGAGTTCACCAGACCAAGCATTCGTCAAATTCACGATTGTTCAAGCGAAAAAACACAACTTCATCGTCAAAATGCACAAAACCCAATCCCTTGCCTATAGAAGGAGAACACCATGATTCCAATCACCCTCGCCGACGGCGTACAGGAGAAAGCCCTCTTCGCAAAGCTGCAAGCCCGCGCCGCCGAAACCGACAGCAAAGTCACCGAGATTGTACAGGGCATCTTGGCGAATGTCCGCCAAAACGGCGATACCGCCCTGCGCGAATACGCAGAGTGCTTTGACCATATCCGGATGGAATCCTTCGCGGTTCCGCAGGAAGCCATCGATGCCGCCGTGGTTTCCTTGGACAGCCAGCTGCGCTCGAGCATGGAGAACGCCGCCCGCAATATCACGGACTTCCACAAGCGGCAGCTCCGGCAGTCTTTCGTGGATTTGCGCCCGGACGGTACCATCTTAGGGCAGCGCTTCAAAGCCCTGCGCCGCGTCGGTCTGTATGTCCCCGGCGGAACGGGCGGCTCTACCCCCTTGGTGTCCTCCGTATTGATGAACGCCCTGCCGGCGAAGGTGGCAGGTGTCCCCGAGCTTGTAATGTGTACGCCGCCCGGCAAGGACGGCTTGCCAGCCCCGGCGCTCCTTGCGGCGGCCGCCATTGCCGGCGTGGATAAAGTGTATGCCGTCGGCGGTGCCCAAGCCATTGCAGCCATGGTCTACGGCACGGAAAGTATTCCGAAGGCAGATAAGGTCGTGGGTCCGGGCAATATCTTTGTCGCGACAGCGAAGAAGCTCCTCTACGGTCTGGTAGACATAGACATGATCGCCGGCCCCTCTGAGATTCTCGTCATCGCGGACGAAACGGCCAATCCGGCTTGGCTGGCGGCGGACCTGCTCTCCCAAGCGGAGCATGACAAACTGGCTTCCGCCGTCCTGCTCTGCACCTCCCGCGCGATTCTGGAGGCAACCGCAGCGGAATTGGAAGCGCAGCTGGCAGCTCTCCCCCGCAGCGAAATCGCCGCCGAAGCCTTGCGAAACTACGGTGCCTTTGTCCTGTTCCAAAATGTAGAAGCGGCAATCCGCTACGCGAATCTGTTTGCCCCCGAGCATCTGGAGCTCTGCGTCCGCAACCCCATGGAGCTTCTGGGTGCCATAGAGAACGCCGGCAGCATCTTCTTAGGCCACTACAGTCCCGAGCCTGTCGGCGACTACTATGCGGGAGCCAACCACGTCCTCCCGACCGGCGGCACGGCACGGTTCTTCTCCCCCCTCTCCGTAGATGACTTTGTCCGCAAAACGCAGTTCATCTCCTATACCCGCGAAGCCCTTGCCGCGGCCAAGGAAGACATCCTCACCCTCGCCGCTGCGGAAACCCTCTTCGCCCACGGCAACGCCGTCGCCATCCGCTTTTCGTAAAAAGCAAGAGGCAAGAATTCAACACCTAACTCCTTCGTCAAAATCACGATTGTTCAAGCAAAAAAACACCATTTCTTCGTCAAAATAAACAAAAAAGAATAGCTAATATAAGAAGAAATAATAATCAAATGAGAAAAAGGGCGGCATCCTGCCGCCCCAAGGTATGCGGTATCAAACTACTGCGCCGCGGCAGTCACAAGTACATAGAAAGACGCAGACACATCCCCATAGAGCTTGAGCGAGGCCGGATAGGTGCCGCAGGTCTTGACATCCTCCATGGTAATCTTGCGGCGGTCTATGTCCAGTCCCAGCTGCTTCTTCAGTTCCTCCGCTACCTCCTTGGTTGTGACGGAGCCGAAGAGCCGCCCCTGGGAGCCGGCCTTCGCCAAGAGTTTGACGGTGTTGCCTTCCAGCTGTGCGGCGTTGGCTTTGGCCTCTGCGACAGCGGCCTCGTGCTTGTGGCGATCGGAGGCTTCCCGGTTCTTGACCTCATTGAGTGCCTCGGCGTTGGCTTCTTTCGCCAGCTTGCGCGGGAAGAGGAAGTTGCGGGCATAGCCGTCAGACACACTCACCAGCTGTCCTTTTTTTCCGAGGGTCTTTACATCTTGGAGCAAAACAACTTGCATACAGGTATCCGCCCTTTCGTTGTGTATACTTAGTCTGTACAAACAGCTTATCTGTCGAGGAGAGCTATTACTACAATGGGGTTGCGCTTGGTGCGCTGGTGCGCCAGTTGGGAGATGTCATCGCGCAGCTTGGCGCGCAGAGCCACCCAGTCCTTCCGGTTGCCGTTCTTGTTGGCGTTGGTTATGATGGTCGCGGCGAGGTCGCGGGCATCGTGCAGGAGGTCGTCGCTCTCCTTGACAAAGGAGAAGCCCTTCTGTATGACCTCCGGCCCGGAGAGAATCTGCCCGCTGAAGCGGTCAACGCTCACGCTGACAATCAGGATGCCATCCTCCGAGAGCCGCTTGCGATCCTTGAGGACCATGGAGCCGACATCACCCACACTGCCGTTATCTATGCACCGCTGCCCACAGGGGATGTTGGGGTTGACTTTCATGTCGTCCGCCGTTAGCTCGAGTTGCACGCCGTTGTCGGCTATCATGATGTTCGCGGGAGGGATGCCCACAGCCTGCGCGAGGTTCGCGTGCTTGACCAGTTGCTTCTGTTCCCCATGGACGGGGATGAAGAACTTCGGCTTGACTATGCCCAGCATGATCTTGAGCTCCTCTTGGCAGGCGTGGCCGCTGACATGGACATCGTACATTTTCTCATAGACGACCTCCGCGCCGCGCTTGAGCAGCTCATTGATGACCTTCCCTACCGTCTTTTCATTGCCGGGGATGGGGTTGGCGGAGATGACAACACAGTCCAGCGGAGAAATCTGCACCTTACGGTGGTCGCCGGCGGCAATGCGTGAGAGCGCGGACATCGGTTCCCCCTGCGAGCCGGTAGAGATGATGACAATCTTCTCCGGCGGGTACTGGTGAATCATGTCGATGTGTATAAGCAAGCCGTCCGGCACATGCAGGTAGCCCAGTTCCATGCTCACGTTGACGCAGTTCTCCAGCGAGCGTCCGAGCAGAGCCACCTTGCGCCCCAGTTGGTGGGCAGTATCCATAATCTGCTGTACGCGGTGGATGTTGGAGGAGAATGTGGCTACGAATATCCGGCGATGCTCCGCCTTGCGGAAGATGCTGTCGAACGAGTCGCCTACAGTGCGCTCGCTTGCTGTATAGCCGGGCCGTTCCGCATTGGTAGAGTCGGCGAGGAGAGCCAGCACACCCTTCTGTGCAAAGCGGCAGAAGCTCGCAAAGTCTATAATCTCGCCGTCTATCGGTGTGGTGTCTATCTTAAAGTCGCCGGTCTGGATGAGCGTGCCGGCAGGGGTGGTGATAGCGAAAGCCATAGCGTCAGGGATGGAGTGGTTGACGTGGATGCCTTCCACTTTGAATGCCCCAAGCTTAATCTCCTCGCCGGGGACAATCTCAATCAGGTTGGAGCGCTCCAGGATGCGGTGTTCCTTGAGCTTCCCGCGGATCAGCCCCAGTGTCAGCTTCGCGGAGTACACCGGCACATTGGAATGCTTCAGGAAGTACGCCAAGCCGCCGATATGATCCTCATGCCCATGCGTGATGAATACCCCGCGAATCTTGTCGAGCTTCTGCTCGGCATAGGTGAAGTCGGGGATGATGACATCCACGCCCGGACTCTCCTGGTCCGGGAAGGAGAGTCCGCAGTCCACCACAATGGCATCGTCGCCGTACTCATAGAAGTAGCAGTTCTTTCCGATCTCATTCATGCCGCCGAGGAAAGAAATCTTCACGCCCGGCGCATTCCCTTCCCGCTTCGGTCGGCCGCGCTTTTTGGGCTGTGTCGGTTCCGCTGTGGGGGGCGCGGGCGGTGCAGCAGGCGGTGAAGCGGCCTTCTCCGCAGCGGTCGCTTTGCCGGTTTTGTCTGCCGGGATTTTGGTTACCTTTATCGGCTTCACCCCGGGAATTGTCGGCGGTTGCGGGCTTGGCTTGCGGGGGTTCTCGGCGGGCAGCTGCGGTGCTTTGGCTTTCACGGGGCGGCCCTGCGGCGCAGGAGTGGCGGGCGTTGCGTCAGCAGCCGACAGCGCAACGGCAGAATCTGTTGGCTTGGCTGCGGCAGCTTTTGGCTCGGCAGAGGGGTTCTTTTTGGGGGGGCGGCCGCGCTTTTTCGGCGCGGGCGGCAGTTCTTCCGGGGCGGGTGCTGCGGATACAGCGGAATCCAAGGTCCGCTCTCCGCGCACGGCGGCATCGAAGATAGGTATTTGTTTGTCATTTGCCATACAGGGGATCCTTTCCGCGTCTGTTCCGCCTACAACCTATAGGCAGAAGGAGGGTATAGTTATAGTCTATGTATATATATCATCGGGGCGAGGGGTATTCCTGCCCAAAAGTCCGTATAAAGGCACACAGCTTTCCCATACTGAAAGTCTGCCGCGTTTCTATTATGATTATACGCCGTTTTTGCAGGAATGTCAAGGGGGAATTCAGCGTTTTTTAACTTTTCGGAGAATAATATATTGCTTACTTGTGAAGTTTTGCTTATGGGTTGCAGTCTCCGGCGATTGGGCAGCAAAAAAGCTTGCAAATCAAAAAGAAATGTGGTACAATAGGGGTATGAACAGAAGAGCGCAGGGAATGGGGGTCTGTTTCCGGTTCTTTTGCCATTCCATCAGCAATAGGGATAAGGCTTGCTTCATGATAGACTTGCATACGCACACAGACTTTTCGTTTGACGGACACGCCACAGGGGAGGAGATGCTCACCAAAGCCGCAGAGCTTGGACTGGAGGCAATTGCCTTTACCGACCATGTAGAGATGGATTGCTACACCGGACCGCCCTACTACTCAGACGCGGCGGCGGCGGGGTCCTTTACGCTTTATGAACGGCTGAAAGAGCGTGCGCCTGTCCGGTTGCTGGCAGGGATAGAAGCGGGGCAGCCGCACTACGCGCCGGAGGTGACGGCTTTTGTACTCTCTGCTTATACGTATGACGAAGTCGTCGGTTCTATTCATAACCTGCGGGGGATGCAGGACTTCTCTTTCATGGCGTATGAAGATGCCTCGGATGAAACCATAGCCGGTTGGCTGCGGGACTACTTTGAGGAAGAGCGGCTCCTGGCAGAGAGCGGCTTGGCGGACATTTTGGCGCATCTGACCTACCCGTTACGGTACATAGTCGGGGATTTCGGACGCCAGGTGGATTTGGCAGCGTATGCCGGCCAGATTGATGCGGTGCTCAAGGCGGTGATCCGCAATGGTATGGCTTTGGAAATCAATACCTCCGGACTGCGGCAGAACCTCGGGGTTACGCTGCCGGATGAACACTTCCTGCGCCGCTACAGGCAGCTCGGCGGAGAGCGGATTACCTTTGGGTCGGATGCCCACTATACCAAACACCTCGGCTTGGGACTTGACCGAGGGATAGCTATGGCAAAACAAATCGGATTTGAGAAGCAGTGCTTATATATAAGACGCACTTGTACGGAGGTACCTTTGGGGTGAATACAATCTTTCTAAAAGCGTATGCCAAAATCAACCTGCGCCTGGATATTACGGGCGTGCGGGAGGACGGTTACCACAGTGTCGATATGGTGAACCAATCGGTGGGGTTGCATGACCTTGTGAGTGTGAGTCAGTCGGAGGAGCCCGGCATTCAAGTAACGTTCAGCGAACCGTGGATACCCAAAGAGACCAATTCCGCCATTATGGCGTGCCAAGCGTTCCAAGAGTTTGCGGCAGATTTGCCGGCGCCGGGTGTGAAAGTGAATATCCGCAAGAGTATCCCCTCCCGGGCCGGTTACGGCGGAGGGAGTGCAGATGCAGCTGCCGTCTTGGTGGGACTGAGTGCCTTGCGGGTAGGAACGGGTCAGTCGGCTCCCGCAGGGGCGGATTTGATGAAAGCCGCCGCCGCCGTGGGTTCGGATGTGCCGTTTTGTATGCTCGGCGGTCTGCGGCGCTGCACCGGCAAAGGGGAGATTGTCGGAGAGAATCTGGGGGAGCTTTCCCCGGCGCCTGTGATACTGCTCGCCAAACCCAAGGTCGGGATGTCTACCCCCGCCGCCTATGCGGAGATTGATAAGCACTATGATAGTCTTCGGCGGCCGGAGGGGGAGTATGGCAATGTCTTTGAGGAGTTGCCCATTGTGCCGTGGATTGTGCATTCCCTGAAGGAGATTATGCTGCGGCATGGGGCGAGCGTGGCACAGATGAGCGGTTCCGGCACCGGCTGCTTCGCGTTCTTCGATTCCGCGGAAGCGGCGGAGCGCTGCCGGAAAGGCTTGCGGGTACCATTTACGGAGGTGACTTCCTGCGTGAAATGCGGGGTAGAGGTGTCGGCGGCGATATGAGACAGCGCCGGAAGGCATCCGTTTTTCGCTGTGAGCACTTATTATTAACCAAACAAATGTATGAAAGGATAACACAAATGGACAGAATTTCGACCAAGGGCATGGCATTTACAGACCAATACGGACGCACACGCATTCTGCGGGGCTTGAACTATAAGCACCATGTGATTACGAGCCAAAAGCCGGAGGAAGCGGCTTTGCCCGACCTGGATGAGACTTTCTTCCGGGACTGCCGGGAGGCGGGGTTTAACTGCCTGCGCTTGGGGGTGATGTGGGAGAACCTTGAGCCGGAGAAAGGGCAGTACAATGAAACATACTTAGCGGCTATCGACCGTGTGTTTGCCTTAGCGGAGCAATATGGTGTATATGTGTTCTTGGATATGCACCAAGATTTATACTCCTCCTTTGGGGTGCATAACGGGGACGGGGCGCCCCCGTGGGCGACGGTGACGGACGGACACAAGCAGCCGGAGCACGCCAAGCTCGTCTGGGCGGAGGGATACTTCTGGGGGAAAGCGGTACACGCTGCCTTTGACCACTTCTGGAACAACGACCCGGTCTTGGGGAAGGGGCTGCTGGATCACTTCTGTGAGCTGTGGCAGATGCTGGCGCGCCGCTATGCGAATTGCCCGGCTTTCTTGGGCTTTGACTTGCTCAATGAGCCGTTCCCCGGTGCGGACGGCGGGAGAATCTTCCGCAAACTGGTCGGGAAGCTCTTGGGTGTGATTGCTGTGAGTCCGGCCATCAAACGCAGGGACTTCTTCCGTGCCCTCAAAGAGAAAACCCCTGTAGTGAAGGCCGCCTTGGACCGCCTGACCCCGGAGGCGATGGCGGCGATTACACCCGCCGGTCTGCCGCTGGTTCGCAAGTTTGACCTGGAACGCTACACGCCCTTCGTACAGAAAGTAACGGATGCCATCCGGCAGGTGACGGACAAAGGCGTAATCATCATGGAGAACAGCTACTACTCCAACCTCGGCATTCCGTATTCGGCGGAGAAGCCGCGGCGGGAGGCGGAAACGGTCTTTGCACCGCACGCCTATGACTTCATGGTGGATACCCCCGCCTATGCGTGGGCGGACAACGGCCGTGTGGGCTGGATCTTCGAGGAACACCGCCGCTCGCAGGAGCGTTTGCAGGTGCCTGTGCTGGTCGGGGAATGGGGTTCGGGTGCGCCGGGCACGGGATGGTTGCCGCACATTGACTTCCTCCTCAACCGCTTCGCCGACTGGCAGTGGTCGGATGTGTACTTTGCCTACCAAAAAGGGATGTTCGCCAAAGAAAGCGGAAACCACCGCGCCCCTGTCATGGATGTGCTGAAGCGGCCGTATCCGATTGCCGTTGCCGGTTCCATCGGCTCCTATAGCTATGCAATGCCGGAAAAGCGGTTTCGGCTGAACTATGCTGCCGACGGCAGTATCCTTGAACCTACGGTCGTTTACCTGCCCGCCGCGCCGCAAGAGATTCTCCTCTCGGATGGGGCAAGCTATACGGTAGAGGGGCAGGAACTGCGGATCAACGCACCTGCGGGTGCGGTGGAAGTCAGTCTGCAATTCTGATTCCAAGGGCGCACCGAATGCGCTTTCAAAAGAAAGGCGGAGGATTCTATGGAACATGAGATTACGTCCCCCCAACTGTTGCTGAATGCACAAGGCAACATCGCCGAGCCGGGCTACGCCAAGCGGCTCCTCTGGGAATACAACCGGGAGCAGATTGCCACTAGTGCTTTGCGCATCAAGGAATGGGATTACTACTATGTCGGGAATCAAGAGATAGGTTTTGCTTTTACGCTCAGCGATGTGGGTTTCTTAGGGCTGGCGGGGGTATCCATCATTGATTTCCGGAACCAAAAGACTTATGACACAACGGATATCGCCTTCTTCCCGCTGGGGAAGTGGCGCTTGCCGCGCACAAGCGAATTAGGGGATACCGTGACGCATACACCCAAGACAAAGCTCTCCGTCACCAATGACGGCAAGCAGCGGCATATCTCTTGCATAGTACCCAACTACGCCAAGAGCGGACAGCCCTTCACCGCTGAAATCACGCTCTCCGACACGCCGGAGGAGAGCATGGTCATTGCCACGCCCTTTGCGAAAGCCGGGCACTTCTATTATAATCAGAAAATCAATTGTATGCGCTGCTCCGGGAAAGCGGTGTGGGGGGAGAAGCGTTGGGAGCTTGACCCCGCCGTGACGTTCGCTACGCTCGACTGGGGGCGCGGCGTGTGGACGTATGAGAATACGTGGCTCTGGTCCAGTCTGAATGCGCAGCTTCCGGACGGCACGGCTTTCGGTTGGAATCTGGGCTATGGTTTCGGGGACACCTCGGCGGCGAGTGAGAATATGCTCATCCATAACGGCAAGGCGCAGAAGCTCGGGGAATGCGTGTTTGAGATTCCGGCGCTCAACGGCAAAGCGCCGCGGCACAGGAAACTCGGCATGGACGATGAGCAGGATTACTTTGGGGATTGGCACTTCTCTGACCGTGAGGGGCGGTTGGATATGGTGTTCCATCCGGTGCATGACAACTTGCAGTACACCAACCTCGGCGTTGCTTGCCTGGAGGGGCATCAGGTGTTCGGGGAGTTTAGCGGTACGGCGGTACTCGAGGACGGCACTGCGGTCACGCTGGACAAAGCCATGGGTTTTGCGGAGCGGATTCATAACCGTTGGTGAGCAAACGCAGCAACAGCGAATCGCTTATAGGGAACAGCAGCCGGCTTTTTGTAGGCTGCTGTGCCGGTTCTATTCGCAGCAGCGTGGGCATAAACTCGGACAAACACCTATGCAAACGGAGGACAACCCCATGCTGAAGATTGCTGCTTTGACCATCCTGTTTCTGGTCTGCGGACTGTGCGGCGCGTTTGTGATGCGGCAGATGCAGGTACGTGTGCGTGAGTTGGAGGCAGCCAGATACCTGCTCGGTGGGATTAAGGCGCAGCTGCAATACTCCCGTGCGCCGCTCCTGCCTATGCTGCGGGGACTGGCCGAGGGGGGGAACGCGCCAGCTTTCCTGACGGAATGCGTGGAGCGCATGGAACGCGGCGAGGCGTTCCCGCCGGCTTGGCGCGGCGCGTTGGAAGCCGCCGCCCTTCCCAAAGTGGACCGATTGGCACTCGCCGGGATGGCCGAAACGCTCGGGGCAACCGATGCCGCCGGACAGATGGAGGCGATCTCGCTCTATGAGAAGAATCTCGATACGCTCATTGCCGATGCCCGCCATACCCGCGATACCCGCGGGAAGTCGGCAGTGATGCTCGGTGTGCTTGCGGGTATTACCGTGGCGGTGCTGTTTATATAGCGGCTGCTGTGCTTTTCGCTGCGGTGTAACCGGATTGTTACATTGCGGGCGGCAGGGGGAGGGGTGCGGATTCTTGCTTCTTGCCTCCGGTTGGGAGGAAAGGGTTTGCACTTGGGTTGGGTTTTGCCTTCGGGTTTTATAAAAGGATGGGTGAGTTCCTCCACCTTGGGGGCGCCGCCCCCACACCCCCGCCCGGGGGGCCGCTTGCGC
>JAISUW010000030.1 GCA_031271865.1 Oscillospiraceae bacterium | reverse complement strand
GCCCCCAAACCCCCGCCCGGGGGGCCGCTTGCGCGGCGGCCCCCCGGGACCCCCCGCGCGCCAGGGGGGTTCCCCCCCTGGACCCCCTGCGGAGAAGTGTCCGCTTGGATGGAAAAATCTGCTTTAATCCTGTATGCAGATTTTTCCATATGCGCTGCTTGGGTGCCTCAAGGGAAGCAGGGGCATGGTTTCGGTGTTCTGTCCGGGTTGGATGTGATTCTTGCCTCTTGCCATACTTACAACCACAGGGGCGGCAAGATGCCGCCCCTACGATAACCGACTGTCTTGCTTCTTGCTTACCAGACCGACTCAGTGGCTTGCTGCCAGTTGATGGTAATCTTCGCACCCTCTATCTTGTAGAGGTCCTTATACTGCTGGTGCGGGTTCTCGCTGTACTTGAAGCCGTACTTCTCGAGGGCCTTGCCGTAGAGCTTGGCCATCTCGTTGGACTTCATCTCAATGGTGACATACATACGGCAGTGGCGGCGCGGACCGATGAAGAAGCTCTCTGTGGTGCCCCACTGGAAGCCGGTGACCCACCAATACTTATCCCACGGGCGGGTGAAGCGCTTAATCTCGCCGGACTCCGTGTCCTCATAGAGGGTCATGGTCATGTTCATCCAGTCTTTTTTGGCGGCGCAGTTATAGTGGTCAATGGAGCGCAGGAACTCGTTGGGGCTGCCGTCGCTGTTCTTGGCACCGCCGATGGGGCGCGTGTAGATACCGACCTCCGCGCCCACCAAGAGGATGATGCCATACTGCCCTTTCCACATCTGCATCATCCACTCCTGCCCATCATAGACAAACTGCGGGCGCAGGGTGTCGATATAGCAGTTCATGGTGAAGTCGAGCGCATCGTAAACCTTGTTGTAGCCAAAGTTGTGCTGCCAGGCCTTTTGCGTGATATAGTAGTAGCTCAGGGACGGGTCGCTCATGAAAGAGAGGAAGTTGGTGTTGTCAAAGAACCAGACCCAGGGATTCTTGGAGTTCACGCCGTTGTTGACGCCTTGCTCATCCGCAAAGACGGATACGGTCCCGGCGGAGGCAAAGAACAGGCAGGCAAAGAGTAGGCAGAGGGCGCGCTTCAGTTTGGTTTTCATTTGAGGAATCACTCACCTTTAAGTTATTATGCCGTGTGCGCGGCTGCTTTCTCCCTTTTTGCTTCATGGGGGGCGGCTATCTTCAAGGCCGTCGGAGCGGATGTGTTCGTAATACGTAGAGTCTGACCGGGTTGTTAACAAATCATACCATGGAGAACAAATTAATTCCGGGAAAAGCGGGAAAATTCACAGGAATTTAACACTTTAAAGCGATGAATGTGCTATAATAATACCGCAGATTCGAAATAATTATACCATAAATTCACGAAAGTGTCAAGGAAATCTCATAAAGTGCGGGGGTCAGAAATGAAGAAGTTTTTGGCAGGGGCTTTTGTCGGGGGTTTATTGGTGTTGGTTGGGCTTTGGACATCGGGGTGGCGGCGGCCGGTACCTGTCGCCCCGGAACCGACCACAGCTGTCACGGAACCGACAACGGTCGTGGTAGAGCAGACAACGGCGGCGGGCGCGTTCAATGCCGTCGGGGAAACCGTGGTGGAAGAGCGCTTCCTCACGAGGGCGGCGGAGATTACCAATGCGCGGCTAAAGAAGGACTTCGAGGCGCTGCTGAAGAGCGCAGGTTTCAAGTACGGGAAGACGGTGGTCACGCAGGAACGTGTGTATCTGGGCACATGGAAAGACTACTGCTTTTTGGTGTTCCCGGAGTTCACAGACCAAATCTCCGCAGAAGCCGCAGGGGCAATCAACAAGTGGTACAGAGAGCACACGGAGGAGATACTCCTGCAAACGTTCGGGGAAAAAGTCCTTGCCCCGGGAAAGAAGCTGAAAATCAGCGGCACCGCTTTTGAACACTGTTACATCCGCAAGTACAACCGCGTATCCATCGGGGAGGATGTGATTACCGTTACCTATGAGGCAGGCGGGGGCGGTCTGGATGATACCAATGTAAAATACGACACAGTTACAGACAGGTTCGACAGGACAACAGGCGCGAAGCTGTAGCACGGCACACGGTTGGGCAGATGCCGAAACAAGCTTGAGGGGACTTTATATACCGGCAGGGCATAGGATGTGGTTGCCCTGCCGGCTTTTTCTATGCATTAGGGAGTGACTTGGATTGTGACCCGCGCCCGGGCCTTGCCGTCCTTGGAAACGGCTTGGATAACCACATTGCCGGTTACATACGGCTCCCCGGCCGCCCGTGCCGGGCTGGTGACTTTGCCGTTGGCATCGACGACGGCGATCTCCTCGTTCTCGCTGCCCCAGATGACACCGGTTTCGGACACGTTTTCGGGCAGCACTTTCGCGACCAACTGCAGGCTGCCGCCGGCCTTGAAAGAAATCCCTGTGGTGGAAGTGATCTCCACGGAAGTCGCCGTAATCTTGCTTACGGTTACGCGGATGCGGGAGAGCATACCCTCATGGTCCTGCGCCTCCACATATATATCCGCCACGCCCTCATATTTGGAGGCAACGATGGCACCCTTTGCGGCATCGTAATTGGCGAATGACGGTCCCTGCGAGTAGTAGAGTAAGCCTTCCGTGGCATCGGCCGGGACTTTCGTCGGCTTGATGGGATAGGACTGCCCGACAGTTAAGTTGAGTTCAGTTATGGGCCAGTAGAGCGCTTCAAGTGCTTTATAACCCGTAGTGCCCGCCGCAGTGGTTGTGGCTGCCGTTGTAGTTGTTGCGGCGGGTTTCGTTGTTGTTACGTTATCCGGGATGGTGCCGCCGGGTTTGGTCGTTGTCTTTTTGGCGGTAGTGGTTGTTTTCTTCGTTGTGGTTGTGCTGCGGGTGGTGGTTTTTTCTTCCGAGAGGGAATACATGGTTGTGGAAGTCGCAAACGTAAACGGCTCATCCCCTTGGCTATAGCCGTCGGACAAAGAGGCATCCTCCCCGGTGCCAAGTGTCGCGGAGTCATCCGTCTTGCTGCCGCAGGCTGTAAGGGCGGCTGCCACCAAGAAAGGGATTAGGGCGAGGGCGAGCGTTTGCTTGTAACTGTGTTTCATAGAAGCACCTTCTCCTTTGGGGAAAATCAAAAGGCAGTCGCCTGCCTGCAGAAAACCATCCGAATTATACCACAAATGGTTCGTTAATGCAATAGTCGAATTCCTGTGCAGGATTCCTCACAAAAGGACATATCTTCTGAATCGTATGGGATAACAGCAGGAAAAGCAGGTCAGTTTTTTAAAAATAAGTCTTGACTTTTCCCTCCGGATGTGGTACAATATTCCCTGTCAGCAATCGGACATATGGACGTTTAGCTCAGCTGGTAGAGCATTCGCTTGACGTGCGAAGGGTCAGCGGTTCGAGTCCGTTAACGTCCACCAGAACCCCCTGTAGCCGACCGCCTTTGGGCGGTCGGTGTTTTTTTTTACAGTTGAATAATGGTTTCCAAATCATGCTTCCCGCACCAAATGTTTCGGATGGTGCGCAGGAAAAGCTCTGTGCCTGCCTTACTGCCTATGAGTTTGCCTAAGGGATATAAGAGAGGCTTCAGTTTTCGGGCGCGTTCGGGGGTGACGCTGAAGCCGCCGAGCATTCCGGCGAAGCGCTCGTAATCGTGGGCGGCGGCATCCAATACGGCTCGGAGGTCTTTTTCGTACACTGAGCGCAAATACGCTCCGTCGTACGGTGAGGGGACGGTACGGGACCGGATTTGCATTACGCCGTCGGAAAAGGTAAGCTCGCGGTACAGTCCCGGCCAGCCCACGAGAGAAGCGGTGTTTATATCCGCATAACGGTTGCCTGCTTTGGTTTTGATGCGGGCGATGTTGTGCATATGGGCGTGACCGGAGAACATGAGGTGCAGACCGGTATCTGCCAAAACAGCGGGGGTGGTTTCGTAGCCGCCGAGCATATCGCGGTGCGATACTTTGGGGTATATCCAAGCCGGCGGGAGGGTGGGGTGGTGGGTCATGGCGAATATGTATTGGTTCTCTTCTTTGGCATTTCGTATCTGGGTGCATATCCAATCCAACTGCGCAGGGGAGTAGCCGCAGTATTCGTGGCCGTCGCCGTCGTCGTTGAGGCAGAGCAGCCGCAGGTTCGGCAGGAGTTGCACGGCGTAGGTGTTGGGGTCGGCGGGGTAATCGGCTATGGCTTCATTGAAGCCAAAGTCTTTGTATAGCTCGTGCATCTCATGGCGGTAGACTTTGCCGTCCGGACGGCTCAGCGGCGGTGTGCCGCTGTCGTTTTGCTCTGTAATGTGCGTCTGCCCGTAGTCGTGCGTGGCGGTAATAACGATGACCCGTTTGCCTGCCGCTTTGATGCTGCGCAGCTTCGGCAGGAGCGCTTTGTGTTCCGCTGCGTGGCCGTTGTCGGTGAGGTCGCCTGCGATGAGCAGGATTTCAGCGTCCGTATCGGTGCAAAAAGCGTGCAGGAAGCAATCTAAAATAGCCTCTGTCTCCAGTATGCAGCGAATATCGGAGCGGGGAGGCTTGTCCGGCGTTGGTGTGCGGGCAAAGATGTGGGTGTCGGCGGTGAGCCATATTTTGGACATTCCGGTTCTCCTTTTCAAGCGGCTGGGGGAAATTTGTGCATTTTGACGATGTTTTGTTGGATTATTGGGTGAACAATCGTGAATTTGACGAAGATTATTAGGATTTGGTTGCGTGGAATGGGTTTGCACTTTGGTTGGGTTCTGCCCTCGGGTTTTATAAAAGGATGGCTTTGTTCCTCCACCTTGGGGGCGCCGCCCCCAAACCCCCGCCCGGGGGGCCGCGTGCGCGGCGGCCCCCCGGGACCCCCCGCGCGCCAGGGGGGTCCCCCCCTGGACCCCCCGCGGAAACTTGCCCGCTTGGATGGAAAATTTGCCTCATATCCTGTAGGGCAAATTTTCCATAGGCGCTGCTTGGGTGCCTCTGCTTGGGTTGGGGGCAGGGTTTCGGTTTCCTGTCTGGGTTGGGT
>JAISUW010000012.1 GCA_031271865.1 Oscillospiraceae bacterium | reverse complement strand
GGAGCACCTCCAGAACCGCTTGCGCCTTGTAATCCGCTGTAAATTTCTTCCTCATAATTCTAGTTTGCTATAACGATAAATCGCTTATTCTTTGGTCTGAAATTATGGGTATAGTATAGGTCAGTATATGCTTGACGGTGTCCTGCGCCGCGTAAGCGTCGGTGACGTGCTGGAAATCCCGGCAGGCACCCTGCACGGCTTACGTGCTCTATGTGACTTAGAATTGACCGAAGTGGAGATTGGAGCTTTATGACAGAGGGTAAAGTAAAGATATTATGTCGGATAAACATGGACAAACGCGCATTGGCAGAACAAGCGGTCTGCTTCTTCGCTTTGCTGTTGCTGATGTGTTTGCGCTGCATTGCAGTGGTTGGTTCGCCGTACCTTTTTGCAGAAGACAGTTCGATTTTCATAGCCCGCGCGATAGACAGCGAGTGGAATGCACTTGTTACGCCTTATGCCGGTTATTTTCACCTCGTTGCGCAGTTGACAGCCGACATTGCTTGGAAGACTTGTGATGTATTCAACAACGCAACGCTTCTGCCGTACTTATTAAATATACCCGCAGTACTCATCGCAACGGCAATCCTCTGTTATTTCACGAATGATACCTTTGCATGGATTGTCCCGAAAAGAAGGAACAGGCTGATTTGTATTGGGATTGCGCTGTGCTTCATTACCTATGCAGAGATGTTTTGGAATATCACATATCTGCAATGGTGGATGGGATTCTACTTCTTCTTGGTAGGCCTGGATACGGTCCATCGGCTGGAGCTGCCGAATTGGCGGCGCATGAGCATTCTCTTCCTATTTGGTTTATCGTGTCCCCAGATTGTATTGCTCTTACCTGTGTTCGGCTTTGCAGTTATATACCGCCTTGCTAAGAAAACGTTTGTACTATCCGATGGTGCGAAATCCGTCTGTATTCTTCTCCCGTGCATTGTACAGACAATCTCTGCAATCCAGCTGCGTATAGCTCCCGGTGCTTCGCTGTCGCAACTCCCGGTATACATAAAACAAGCCATCATGCACTTTTTTGATATTGCCGGCCGGCTCATAACCCCAAAAGGTTTTTCCGAAAACGTTGTCCGCAATGCCGTCATCGGGCTGGTGCTGCTGTGTATCCTCATCGGCTATTGCGTATATAACGCCGTCATCCAAAAGACTCTCACAAAACCCGCGGTTTTTGCTGTTTTCTCTGTTTGCTGGGCCGGTATGCAGTATATGATGAATGTTGTTTCCTTGGGAAAAATAGTAAGCGAAGCCGGTCGTTACTGTTTCGTTCCCTTGATGGTTATTGGCTTGCTTTTTGCCGCGGCGGTGATGGAATGGATTCCGAACCAAACCGGTCGGGCGGTTTTGCTCTGTTTCTTTATGATTGTCTGTGTGCCGCGTTTTGAGGTTCCCCTTTCTGCGGAGATGACTGCGGTCTACAGACAGTTTTCATCTCTGTATGAGAGAAATGCGGCGCGAAGGTTACGTATTGATACCGCCCCCTACTTTGGAGACTACCACTGGTTTGTGCCGTTGCCGGTGCCGGAATATACCGAAAATGATATTGGTATTTCTTATTCGATAGAAAGCATGGATAACCTTCCGGTAAACAGTCGTACAGAGCAGATAGAATGGATAAAAGTAACCGGTTGGGCGTATGACACCGAAACAGAGTCCGCCTTTGCATACCTACTGGCGGATGACGGCGTTTTCTATTACCCCCTCATGCCGTTATACCGCTCTGACATAGCGGAAGAACGCGGTCTTCCCGGCATATTGCAATGCGGCTTTTACGGTTATTTGCCTGCCTCATTGTTTACCGAAAACATACCAGCCGTACGAATTGTCGGTATCCATGCCGACAATACGGCTTATGGTACCGGCGAATTCATTCTATCCGTTTCTGCTGCAGCGTGAAAATATCACACATTGCCTGAACAAAAACGAATCCTTGCTTGTGCTGCTTGCATTGGTTTTCAAATCTGCGGAAGCAGCGGCAATCCCCTCTTGCTTTTTCCCGGCGAATCATGTATAATATAGCCAGATAAAAGAAAAGGGGACACTTGCATTGGCTTTCGCAAAAGACCATATACGGAATTTCTCCATCATCGCGCATATTGACCACGGGAAGTCTACGCTGGCCGACCGTTTGCTCGAATTGACCGAAACCGTACAAAAGCGCGATATTACAGCACAAATGCTCGACGACATGGAGCTGGAGCGCGAACGCGGCATAACCATCAAAGCCCACGCCGTCACACTGAACTACAAGGCGGATAACGGTGAGGTCTACGAGCTGAACCTCATAGACACCCCCGGTCACGTGGACTTCAACTATGAGGTCAGCCGCTCCCTGGCGGCGTGCGAAGGCGCACTCCTTATCGTAGATGCCTCCCAAGGCATAGAGGCGCAGACACTGGCCAACACATACTTAGCACTGGACCACGACTTGGAACTGGTGCCGGTCATCAATAAGGTAGACCTCCCTGCTGCGGAGCCGGAGCGTGTCGCCAAGGAGATAGAGGATGTCATCGGTCTGGACTGCTCCAACGCCCCGCGTGTATCCGCCAAGACCGGGGAGAATGTGGAGGCGGTTCTGGAGCGCATCGTGGCGGATATCCCGGCACCGCTGAACGCAGATGATGCCGCCCCATTACAGGCACTTATATTTGACAGCTACTATGACCCGTACCGCGGGGTTGTCGTCTATGTGCGCGTGATGTCCGGCACCCTCCAAGCCGGAGAAACCATGCGCCTCTTTACCACCGGCGCAGAATTCACCGTCGTCGAGGTCGGCCGCATGAGTCCCCTGGGTCTTGTCCCGGCGGAGGAGATTACCGCAGGAGAGGTCGGCTATATCACGGCCTCCATCAAATCCGTCAAGGATGCCCGCGTCGGCGATACCGTCACCAAGAAAGAGAACCCCGCCAAGGAGGCACTCCCCGGCTACCGCGCCGTGCAGCCTATGGTATTCTGCGGGATGTATCCGGCGGACGGCGGCGACTACGAGGCACTCCGGGAGTCGCTGGACAAGCTCCAACTGAATGACGCCGCCCTCTCCTTCGAGCCGGAAACCTCTGGGGCTTTGGGCTTCGGCTTCCGCTGCGGCTTTCTGGGTCTGCTGCATATGGAGATCGTACAGGAACGCTTAGAGCGAGAGTATGACATAGACCTTGTTACCACCGTGCCAAGTGTCATCTACCGCTTCAAGCTCTCCGACGGCTCCGAAACGGAGATAGACAACCCCACCCACTACCCCGACCCCGCCAAAATCCAATCGAGCGAAGAACCCTACTGCACTGCGCACATATACAGCCCAAGTGCGTATGTCGGCACCATCATGGACTTATGCCAAGACCGCCGCGGGATTTTTATCGGCATGGAATACGTTGCCCCGGAACGCGTGGATATGCACTACGAACTGCCCTTAGGGGAGATTATCTATGACTTCTTCGACAGCCTGAAGTCCCGCACGCGGGGGTATGCTTCTTTCGACTATGCGTTCCTCGACTATCGCGCATCCAAGCTCCAGAAACTGGATGTCCTGCTCAACGGCGACCAAATAGACGCGCTCAGCTTCATTATCCACGCAGATAAAGCCGTCGGACGCGCCCGCCGCATCGCTGAAAAGCTCAAAGAACATATCCCAAGACAAATGTTCGAGATTCCCGTGCAAGTGGCCGTCGGTTCCAAAGTCATCGCACGCGAAACTGTCAAAGCTATGCGCAAGGATGTCCTCGCGAAGTGCTACGGCGGCGACATCACACGCAAGAAAAAACTCTTGGAAAAACAAAAGGAAGGTAAAAAACGAATGCGCCAGTTCGGTTCCGTTGAGGTGCCTCAGGAGGCGTTTATGGCTGTGCTGAAGCTGGAGGAGTAGTTGAGTTTAGCTTAGCTTAGCTTAGCTTAGCTTAGCTTAGCTTAGTTTAGTTAAACACAACTCAACTAAACTCAACTCAACTCAACTCAACTCAACTCAACTCAGCTAAACTCAACTCAGCTAAACTCAACTCAACTAAACTCATAACTCTCCAACGAAACCCCAGCGGAGCGTTCGAGTTTTGTAATGGGGCAGCCGGCGGCGCGCAATTCATCCATGAGGGTGCCGGCTTCATCGAGGGTAAACCAAGAGAGGGACTCAGCGGCGAGGAAGGCCTGAATATCGGGGTTAAACCCGGAGAGATTCTCATCAAAGACCAAGAGGACGGATTTACCCGGGAGCGCTTTTTCGCTTCGCAGGGCGCCCATAAGTACTTCCTCGCTCATAAAGGCGTAGCCGGCATCTTTGAGGAAAGCCACGTCCTGCTGCACATCTGTCAGCGTAGCCGCAACGGGGCTTTTGCCTTCTGCGGAGCGGTAGACCAGAATAGGCACCGGAGCGGTTACGCCGGAGTATGGGGTAGAGACGGTGATTGTGCTTGTTTTCAGGGCGATAACTGCAGTGATGACCAACAACACGCATACCAAAGCGAACTTGCCGGCCCGCGTAATCCGGATAACCATAGATAGACAGCCTCCCGCATCATCGTTTGCAACACTATATGCGGGAGGCCGTTGGATTTTGCCTTTATGCAGTACCCTAAGGCAGCAAAATTTCAGCACAGCAACCTGGGGATACTATATTTCGTTTTCCGATGGTACACTTTCACGGCGGGCAGCAATGGCTGCGATGGCTTCCGTCTGTTTGGCGCGGGAAAAGTCATAGAAGAAGTAGGGCACAGCGGATAAGATGACACAGGACAGACCGATATATTGTGGGACGCGGAACAAACCGTCTAAGGTTCGCTGCGACTGTGTCTTAGCGTTGGGTACGAAGCCGATGTACTGGATAATGAGCGCAGTAGACATCTGACCGAAAGCGCCGATGATCTTATTGGAGAGACCCTCTATAGCGTATATCATCCCGTCGGAGCGCTTGCCGGTTGTCCATTCGCCGTAATCCACCGTATCTGCAACCATATTCCAATAGAGCATCTGTTTGATAGACCCGGGCAAACTGGAGAGGAACGAATAGATAAACAGTATAATAACCGGATTATAGCCAATGAGGATATAGGCGATGTTCAGGATAGCTTGCAGGGCAGAGCAGACCAGCCAGACAGAGCGCTTCTCATAGGCTTTGATGAGTTTCGGTGTTATGGCACCTGCCAGTAAGTAGCAAGGGATGGCCATGAGCCCGACAAGCGTTTGATAGCTCGTGTTGCCGATATTATACTGATAGAAATACAGCCCGGTGCTGCCGGCATTGAGCAGGCCGCTGATGGCATTGGCTATCAGAATGATGATGAAGGGCTTGTTCTTCAGCAGGGATACGAGGAGCGGACGCAAGGCTACCTTTTCTTCTACAGGAGCAATGGTGCGTTCCTTCACTTTGCTGTACATGATATAGTTATACAGCAGGTTACAAATAGCCGTGCCGCCGGCCATGCCTAAGTACAGCGTCCGCTTTCCGCCGACATCATCCGGTGCTATGGTGCCGTAAAGAACCGGCAGAAGACCGCTGATCAGCCCATTGCCGCCGGCGGCGAACATACGGGCAATACTCACGATGCTGCCGCGCTCTGTAGTGTTTGGCGTAATGGAGTTATATAGGCTCATGTGCGCGGTGGCGTTAGCTGTCTGGAAACCTTCATAGAGCGCATAGGCAAGAAAGGCAAATAGGGCGCGTAGCACCATATTCACACCCTCGTTACGGGAGAACGTAATCGGTACGAACAGGCAAAACAGCCCTATGGCAATCGGGAGCGCAGTCCATTTGAAGAACGGCTTCGCCTTTGTGTCACCGTGCTTGCGGCGGTCATAGTAGGCACCGACCAGGGGGTCATTTACGCCGTCATAGACGCGCTCCACGACGGGCAGGAACTTGAGTATCCAACTGAACCGCTCATTGGCAAAACCCATGACATCTATGTAGAACGTCATGACTTGGTTGCTCATGGCATAGGACATATCCCGCAGGAAAGCGGAAACCCAAAAGGCTGCGCGCTCTTTTTTCGGGACGTATTGCTTCTCATTGGCGATAGGTTCCATTCGTTTTGACCCCTTCGTTTTGGCAGTACTATAGGGAAGCGGTGTATCGGCAAGGTGCGCTGTGCCGTTTCGGACGCGGTCACTTCTTGGGGTTGGAGATGGTCGGCAGGACGCGCATTTGCTTCTCCCTGCTGCGCTTAATGGTGCGCAGGAGTGCTGCGAAAGCGATAATGGCACACAGCAAGAGAGCTATTGCACAGATAGCCTTGAAGAGCAGTGAGGCGACCATTTTTTTCGCCAGCCAAGCCGCATACAACGCGGCACTCCGGCGGACGGTGGCGGCGGCGTATAGGTCTATGGTTGCAAACTCTTTGCCTGCAAAGAGGAGCTTGCCTTTGCAGACAAAGTCACCCTCAGACAAGGGTGCCATCAAGTCCTTTGGTACGGTATCCGGGATGACTTCCACCAGGACGCTGTCGGCATTTAAGCCTTTCGGGACCAGAAAAGAAAGGCTCTCGGCGGGAGCTAACTGCAAGGTATCCGCCTCGCGGCCCAAGGCTATGGGAACGGTGGCGACCACTTGCCCTTTCTGCGTCACTTGCCGCAGTCTAAGATTGTCGAATGCCCAGTTAAATAGCGCTTTTGCGTCAATAAATGCCGTATTCTCTAAGGTTTCGTCTTTGTCCACGTTGACCTTTTGCCCTTTAAGGACAATGCAGAGGTAGTTATAGCCGTTTTTTGTTGCCTTTGCCACTACGCAGTCGCCGGCGTTGTCGGTTGTCCCGGTTTTGACGCCGCGCACATCGGGGCTGTAGTAGTCCGGGACAGCGGCGTTCATCATGCGGTTGGTATTGAGGAGAATGCGTTTGGTTTCGCGCATATTGGTGGGCGGGATTTCATAGCGCAGGGTGGTCACGATTTGTTCAAAGAGAGCTGCTTGCCCGAAAACAGCGGAGTAAGCATAGGATGTGATTTTTGCCAAATCGCGGGCCGTAGTGAAGTGCCCATCCTCGTCTAAACCGTGGGGATTCTTGAAGTGCGTGTTCTCACAGCCCAGGGCGGCGGCGAAGTCGTTCATCTTCTGCACAAAAGCCTCTATGCTCCCGCCGACAAAGTCCGCCAGAATGGCTGCCGCCTCATTGGCAGAAGGGAGCATGAGGCAGTACAGCAGGTCGCGGACGGTCAGAATTTCACCGGGCTTGATACCGGCATTGGAGGAACCGGTTCCGTCGAACATTCGTATGCAATATGCCTTGGCGGTGACAGGCGTATCCAAATCTTTGATACTCTCCATGGTGAGGATTGCCGTAGTGATTTTCGTCAAAGAAGCGGGCGCAGTCGGAGTATCGGCGTTTTTCTCAAAGATTACCATACCGTCGTCAAGGCTTTGAAGCAGGACAATCTCCGAAACATTGGTTATGCCCGGCACATCCGATAGGAGTGTATTGAAAGCCGCATTTGCCCCAAAGGAAAATAAGGGTATACTAAGGGCAACAGCGGCGAAGAGGGCAAGCAGGCGGCACTTCGGTTTCATCGGCATTCCTCGCAGGCAGAATATGGATGAAAGGGTTGACTTTCGCGGCGAAATAGTGTATGATAGTAGTTGTCGGTTACGAAGGGGCAGCGTAGGTCAAGAACCTGTTTCTTCCGCTTATTATACCACATTCTGCTGCAAATTGCAAACACTTGGAACAAAATCCTGTGATTTCATGTAACGCAACACAACTTTACGACAGGGAGATGTATGAGAGCCATGCTGTATATTACAGGCGACACGCACGGAGACTTGGATCGCTTTGAATCCCCGGAGATGCGGAAGGTCAAGAAAGGGGATACGCTGTTTATCGCCGGTGACTTCGGCTTTGTCTGGGACGACTCTGCGGCGTTTCAGGCGAAGCTGAAGAAGCTTGCCAAGAAGAAATACACCATTGCTTTCATAGATGGGACGCATGAGAACTTCTCTTTGCTGAACGCCTACCCGGTAGAGGAGTGGTGCGGCGGCAAGGTACACCGCATTGCCGATAACATTGTCCACCTCATGCGCGGGCAGGTGTTCACGGTGGAGGAGAAGAAAATCTTCGCTTTGGGCGGCGGGCTCTCGCAGGACTTTGACTTGCGGGACATCGACGACGCGCAGGCCAGCTTGGAGCTGCCCTCCAAGGCGGAGCTGATGGAAGCGGCGGAGAACCTGGGGGAAGCGGCGGGCGTGGTGGATTTCATCCTCACGCACGAACCAACCGGTCACGTCAAAGCTTTCCTGCGGCTCAAAGATCAGAATATTCTTTCCGGTGACCCGACAGCCTTAGGGGAATACTTGGAGGAGCTGGCGAAAGTCTGCAAGTTCAAGCGGTGGTACTTTGGTTCCATGCACTTGGATAAGGTCATTTCCTCCACGCATACGGCGGTGTACCGCAAGGTGCTTCCTGTAGAGTAAGTGCAACGCGGATATTTACAAGCACGTTCGTTCCGGATGTGCTTGTATTTGTTCTACAATTCAGAGCTATCCGCGGAAGCCGCTGCAATGGTGCGTTTTGCGGCTAAGTCTGCGGCGACTTGCCTTTTGAGTTCCTCCGGGTATTTCAGGTGCAGGAGGGGGAGGAGGGACAGAGCCGTTCCCAGTACGGGACCCAGTTTGTATATCGGCCACGCCCACTTGTAAAAATGCGCATTCTGGAGGTTCTTTCCCGGCCCTAAACCGGCTTTGACGGCATCGTATTGGAGAAACACGAGCGTCTGCCCGAGAACGAATTTGGATATGGCGCCGGTAATCTTGGATTGAAAATTGCGCATGGACATTGTGATGCCCTCTGTGCGCTTGCCGGTCTTCCATTCCACATAGTCTACGCTCTCCGCCAGAAGGGAACGCATGGCGATGCCGTAGATGGCGTTTGGCAGGTAGGAAACCATTTGCATGAGGTAGACACCGATGAACTGCGCGAAGGTGAGGCCATTGGGGTTGCCGATGGCACTCAGGCCGATGAGGAATGCCGCCGCTTTGCAGACTATATCGCACGTGCGGCCGATAATCATGATGCGCTTCATGCCGCCGACGCGGTCGGCGATTTTGGTGGCGATGAACTTCATGGCCGTGCCCGGCAATCCTGTCACGGTGGCAAGGATGAGTACCATGGTGGTGGCGGCCATGACTTTGCCGCCGACCTGGACGTTGACGTTCTGGAACATATAGATGTCGGTGATGTGGGGGGAGAGGGAGTTGATGACATCGCTGGCGATGAAGTGCCACAGTACGAAGTTATGGCGCAGGTCGGCGATGTTTTGGAAGAGGGAGACACTCAAGTTGTCGCGGGGGACACGCTCCGTGACCTTGCAGGCGAACATGGTCTGGAAGCCGCCGCCGATGCAGAGGAATACCGCCAAGGCGATGAAAATCTGTGACTGGCTCAGACCCAAGAAGCCGTTTTCGTTGCCGAGCATCCCGAGAATCAGACCGGGAATCAGACCGCCGGCAAAGGCTCCGTTGTCCGCCCATTGGGTGGCGCGGGCTTTCTGCCTGCCGTCCGGGTGGATGATGGCGGTCAAGCCCCAGAGGGCGGCATCTTGGAATGAGTACAGGCAGTCCCAGAGGACATACAGCACCACACTGTATACGATGGCAAGATTCGTAGGCAGGTTCCAGTTGACGAACATCAGAAACGACAGGATGGCTATAAAAGGGGATGTGATTTTCAACCAAGGGGTGAGCTTCTTGCCGTTTTTGAAGCGGTAGTTGTCGATAATCGTGCCGGCAACGGGATCATTGACGGCATCGAAGAGCTGCGTGCCGCTGGTGATGGTGCCGACCGTTGCCGGAGCGATATGGAGGATGTTGGTCAGAAAGTAGAAGAACCACTGCCCGCCGGGCATATTATAGAGGTGATTCTGCCCCCAGACACCGAGAAAGTAAAAGAACAGCTCCCGGCGGGGGATAGCCTCGCCGGCATAGCCTCTTTCTGTCGGTTCTTTGGAGAGAAGCCATTGGATAGGGTTCTTGGTTTGAACGGCCTCGCGGTCTTCGGTGTCCATGCGCTAACCTGCCTTTGCTTGTCGTTTATGATTTTGTGCATTATCACAACAAAATCGGTATTTTTTGCTTGAACAATCGTCATATTGACGAATACATGATTTTGCTTTTGTGCATTTTCACAACAAAATAGGGGTTTTTCGTTTGAACAATCGTCATTTTGACGAATCGGGGCGGAAACGGTTGCAGGTGTGTCGGAGAGAAAAGGCGGTTGGCGGTTCGGAAAGAAAGGGCGCGGCGGCGGGTGCGGTACGTTTTGTGCAATATCACAACAAAACAAGTGGTTTTTGCATGAACAATCGTGAATATGACGAATACATGATTTTGCTTTTGTGCATTTTCACAACAGAATTGGATTTTTTCGCTTGAACAATCGTCATTTTGACGAATCGGGGTGAAATCGGTTGCAGGTGTGTCGGAGAGAAAAGGCGGTTGGCGGTTCGGAAAGAAAGGGCGCGGCGGCGGGTGCGGTACATTTTGTGCAATATCACAACAAAAGGGGTAATTTTTGCTTGAACAATCGTGAATATGACGAATGCCGGTTTTTGGCTTTGTGCATTATCACAACAAAATGGGGAATTATTGCTTGAACAATCGTCATTTTGACGAATCTCTTGGTTCATTGTTGCCTTCCTCCCTTTCGTAAATGCTTGTGCACAGCTTGTCCTTATACTTCCATTATACTTATTTTTTCGTATTTGTCAAGGTTTTTTTGGAAATTCTGTGTTTTTTTGCCTATTTTAATTCCGTCAATAGAAAAATCCGCTTATGCTTTTTTATGTTCTTGTTTGGAATAAATAAGTAACAGAAAATAACCACTTGACAAGCGGCGTAAACTGTTCTATAATAAGGATAACAGAGAATGCACACAGCGAGGTGTTTTTATGCCCACCATCACGAAAAAAGACAAGAACGGTGTCAAAATCCCCTACAACCTTTCTCCGCGTATTCAGTGGCTGCGGGACTACTACTTCCGCGGAACCGAGCGGCCGTGGAACAATGCTTTCATGCCGTTCACAACCGGTGCGGAATGGGACGAACTGTATGAGGAACAGACCTTTTACAATGCGCCCGAGACCTACTGCTTCTATTCCGTCATGAACAAAACCTTCCGACAGTCGGCTTATGAGGTGCTGCTGCCGAAGATGAACCCGGTCACGGGAGAGCGTTCGGACTTCTTCTCTTGGAGCTTACCGGAGCGGAAGGCTTGGTTTACCAAGGAGGTCATGGTACACTACCTCCCGCAGGAAATACTGCCCGGGGATTTGATTGCGGGCGGACGCTTCAACCTCATGGCTTCCCGATGCTGGAACCGGAAAGAGGCCAAACGCCATGATGAGTTGCTCCACGGCAAAGACGGCAAGAGCGGTCTGCATAGGGATGCGATTGCTTTTGAAGAGTGCGGTTTCGGCAACTGCGGAGCGACCAGCGGGCATCTGATTTCCAATTACCCGAAAGCACTGCGCATCGGTTGGAAAGGGATTAAAGCGGAAATCCGCGAGAAATACGATTCCCTCACCGCTGCACAACGCAAGGGAAGCAAGGGCAACCAGCTGCGCGCTATGCTCACCGCCTGCGATATGCCGATAGAACTGGCCGCTCGCTATGCTGTTCTCTGCCGAAAGCTGGCGGTGGAGGAAACCAATGCCGCCCGCAAGGCGGAACTGGAGCAGATGGCCGCGAACCTGGATATTGTGCCTGCCGAAGCGCCGCAGAATTTCTGGCAGGCAATACAGTCCCTTTGGCTGACGCATATGCTCATTATGAGTGATGAGAACTACCCCGGTCCCGGTGTGTCTTTCGGGCGGCTGGATCAGTATATGTACCCATTCTGGCAGAAGAGCATCGAGGAGGGCATGGACAGGGAGTTCGGCAAAGAGATCCTGAAGTGCTTCTGGATGCACTGCAACACAGCTTATGACGCGATGATTAACTCCGGGAATCAGGGCATCACCGCCGGCTATGGGCAGCTCTTCAATATCTCCGGACGCGATGCCGCAGGCAATGACCAAACAAATGACTTCACATGGGTGCTGCTGGAAACGCTCGACGAGATGGCGCCCATCTTGGAGCCGAAGCCGAATGTGCGCTTGCATAAGAATACGCCCGACGACCTCTTGGACAAAGTCGTGGATATGATTGCCGACTCGCAGGGGGCGCCGTTCCTGCTGAACTTTGACGAACGCTCTATGGCGGGGATGCTCCGCGAGGCACGGATGGCCGGTGTAGAGGATAAGATTCACCCGGAGAATGTGCATGAGTACGCCTCCGTGGGCTGCCTGGAGAACACGATGTGCGGCAACGACCGCTCCGCGACCGTGGACTGCAACCTCAATCTGTATAAAGCTTTGGAGTTGGCACTCGGCGGCGGCGGCGAACTCGTGACCTATGTGGACGGTTTGTGGAATAAGCCCTACCCGCCGGAGAAGAATGCCCCCCGAACCGGAGACCCCTGCCAATTCACGGACTTCGAACAGCTCTGGGATGCCTTTGCCGTGCAGATGAAGTACATCGTCAAGAAGATGGTGGACTTATATAACCGCTCCTGCGCCTGCCGGGCAGCGTTCGGTCCCACGCCGTACCTCTCCTGCCTGGTAGAGGGCTGCGCCGACAAGGGGTTGGATGTGACGCAAGGCGGGGCGGAGCTGTCTTTTGTCACGATTGAAGGCGTGACCTTTGCCACAACGGTGGACAGTCTGTTGGCCGTCAAATACTTGGTCTTTGATAAGAAGCTGTGTACAATGGAGGAGCTGATTCAGGCACTCAAAGCCAACTGGCTGGGCTTCGAGAAGCTGCAAGCCATCGCGAAGAATAAAGCTCCCAAGTACGGCCGCGATGACGATGAGGCGGATGCCTTGGCTCGCCGCGTTATGGACTTATGGAGCGAGGAAACGTGGAGATACACGACCCCCACCGGTGCGCGGTACCGCCCCGGGATGCTCTCTTGGAACTACTGGATTGGGCAGGGCTTCATCCTGCCGGCCTCCCCGGATGGGCGCTGCAGGGGGCAGTTCCTTTCCAACGCCATTTGCCCTGTGAACGGCGCCGACATCAACGGCCCGACTTCCAATGCAAACTCGGTAGGGATAGCATTGGGAGGCTTTGCAGAGGACGGAGAGGGCGACTTTGAGGGATACCTGAACGCCCTGCCGAACGGGGCTTCGCATACGATGACGCTCTCCCCGGCACTCTTGCGCGATGATGAGCACCGAGAGAAGCTGAAGAGCTTCCTGCGCGGCTACATCGCTAACGGTGGGACTGCCTTGCAGATTAACGTCCTCGATGCCGATATGCTCCGTGATGCGCAGGCACACCCCGAAAACTACAAGAACCTGTTAGTGCGCGTGACCGGGTACAATGCCTACTTTACCTCGGTGGGCAAGGAACTGCAGGACGAGATTATTGCACGGGAGAGCCACAACAATTATTAATAAGTAACAATCGGTAACAAAAAATGCACCGACGGAGGCAAAGAATCCTGCTATGGGCTATACCTATGACCTCTTTATTAACCGCGAGTGCGAGGATTGCATCTACGGCGAGTTTGATGTGTTCGAAAACAAGTTCTGGTGCCTCCTCCATGACCGTTTCCGCGAAACAGATGAGAAAGACCCCTGCCCGGACATCCGGACAAGTGAGGAGTAAGCGTGGCTTCAGTCGTATTGCTTGACATTCAGCGCATGAGTTCGGAGGATGGGCCGGGCTTGCGTACGACTGCCTTCCTGAAAGGCTGCCCGCTCAACTGCCCTTGGTGCCATAATCCGGAGAGCATATCTTTCAAACCGCAGGTTCTCTGGCACGGTACGCGGTGCATCGGCTGCGCCGGGTGTGTGAAAGTCTGCCCGCTGCATGGAATTGAATTGAAGCCCGGCGGCTTGGAGCGGTCTTCGGCGTGCATCGGCTGCTTTGCTTGCTGTGAGGAATGCCCTGCCGGCGCGCACGAGGGGAAGGGACACGAAACGGAAGTCAAAGCCCTTGCCCGGCAGCTGGTAAAAGACCGCGCCTACTGGGGCAAAGACGGCGGAGTGACCCTTTCCGGCGGAGAGGCCCTTATGCAGGAAGGCATGGTAGATTTGCTTTGCATCCTGAAGTTTGCCGGGGTGCATACTGCCCTCGACACCTGCGGATTTGTGCCTGCGGCGCGCTTGGAACGCGCCTTAGCCTATACCGACCTCGTCCTCTATGACCTAAAACTTGCCGACCCGGTGGAGCATAAGGAATTGACCGGTGTGAGCAATGCGGTCATATTGGATAATCTGAAAACCGTTGCCGCATGGGCTGTCAAAGGGGGGAGGCTCTGGATTCGCACGCCGATTATCCCGGGCGCCACGGACTCCGCCGCCAATATATCGGGGATTGCCGCCATCCTGAACGCGCTGCCGGAGGGTGCCGTCGAACGGTGGGAACTGTGCGCTTTCAATAACCTCTGCGGTGCCAAATACAAGAGCTTGGGACTGTCGTGGGCGTATGAGGGTATACCGCTCATGGAGAAAGCCATGCTGGAGGCACTCGTAGCATTGGCGGAGCAAACCGACTGCTGCCCGAACATCCGCTGGACAGGAGCCGCACAAAGGACAGCGGACAGTACATCGTGAGCGATTCATCTGCCTACGGCCACATTCCAAACAGTACTGATTTACGCGCTTTCTATGCGCTTTCAAATAAAGCAACCGAAGGAGATTCCTGTATGTTTACGGCTATCAACGACGATGCACAAGCTCTCTTAGCACAGGACGCCAAAATTGCCCTGCTGGCAGTCAAAGGTACGGACGGTTACCCGCACATCACGTTCCTCTCCTCCCTGCAAGGCTTGGGAGAGAAAGAACTGACGTTCGGGCAATTCATGACGGGACTCTCCAAGGAGTTCCTGCCGTTGAATCCGGATTGCGCCTTTGTCGCTATCTCCGCCGACAAGAAGTGGCTGCGCGGCAATGCGCGCTATACCCACAAAGAGACCGGCGGTCCGGAGTTTGAGATGTATAACTCCAAACCGCTCTTCCGCTATAACACCTACTTCGGGATTAATACGGTTTGGTATCTGGCACTGAAAGGGATTTCCGCCGTGGAACCCATTCCCATGGGTTCGATTGTGGCGGGGGCTTTGGTGAGCAAGGCGGCTGCCATCGCCGGGAAGTATGATGTGCCGGCTCTGTCGCGCATCAGCTGTGAGCTGTTCGCGGATTTGATGTGCCTGAAGTTCCTCTCTTATTTCGACAGCGACGGCAACCCGCAGATTCTCCCCGTGATTCAAGCTACGCACAGCGGCTCCTCGCACATCATCATGAGCGGCATCCCATTCGGTGCGGAGCTGGCAGCCATCCCTGTCGGGAGCAAAGTGGCCTGCATGGCCGTCAATATGAGCATGGAATCCGTGCTCGTCAAAGGCAGCTTCAAAGGCAAGCAGGGCGCAGTCTATACGCTTGCCGTCGAGAAAGTCTATAACTCTATGCCCACCTGCAACGGCTATATCTACCCGCGTGAGCGCAAGCCATCGGCAGTAGAGGCCTTTTGATTCCAACTGCATTCCGATAAAACGTGTACCGCCCATCCTTAGGATAGGCGGTAACTGTATCTCAGGTTAGGTCAGCCGGAGCGAAAGACTTAAATGAACCACATCCAAATCCAGCCGAAGCAGACGAAGAACAGAACCCAGTTCCAGAAGTTGGCTTCGTATTTGGTTGTGAAGATGACCTTCGGCGTAGCGTTTCTGTTTTCCGTCACATCACAGCGGGAGCATTTGTATACGTCATAGCCTTCCGCATCGGATGTGGGGGCAACGGTTTCTACGAACACGCTGAAGTCGTGACCCATCGGACGGCCTTCGGCAGAGGCGGCATAGGTGCGGCCGACATCGGTGGCACTCCGGCTCTCGGCGATGGCGCCGTCTACGGGGCAGATGCGGCTGTAAATCGCTTCGGCGGTGCAGGTGTGGGGGGTGGTGATGGTCCAGTCACCATACTCGTGTGTCGTCAGCTTCGGAATTTCGCGGGTCTCGGAGGGGTTGGCAAATGTGCAGCCGGCGACGGTGCAGGTGCGGGTTTCAATCCCGACGGCGGCATGGGTAGCGGCAGTGGTGACAGTCCAAGCGCCGAACGTGTGGTCGGGTGTTTTGGCAATTTCTTCGGTGACGGTCTGGTCATCGCCATTGGCATCTGTGCCGACACAGACAGCATCTTCCGCCAATGTGCACGTCTTGTGGCGGGAACCGACGGTTCCGTGCGTCGCTGCGGTATCAACCACCCAATCGCCGTAGGTGTGGATGTGGGTGGCTTGGGCAAGGGCGAGTTCGGCGGCGGCGAGGACATCGGCGGCGGCGGCGGCAAGGGCTTGCTCGGTTTGGATGTACTCCGGTAGCGTACCGGCCTCTGCTTCGGCAACGGTGATGACATTTTCAGCGGCATAGGCGGCAATGGCATTGTCCGCATCCTCTTCTTTCGCTTCGAGAAGCTGCTCGGCGGCGGTTACTTGCTCTTCTACGGAGAAATACTCCAGAACCAAACCGGCAAGGGCGGCATCCAAGTCAGTCAGGCTGTCGGCATTGGTGACAGCGGCGGCTGCAGCGATTGCGACATCCGCGAGATACGCGGCGGAATCCGCATGAACGGCGGCGATGGCTTTATAGTCCGCGACCAGTGCATCAGCGGCGGCTGTATAGCCTGCGAGGGAATCGGCAGCTGCCTTCTCTGCGATTTCGTTATCGGTCATCAAATGGAGTGTGGCTTCGAGGGGTTCGGCAGTAGCTGCACTGTCTTTCAGATACACGCCCAGATAATAGGTTAAGCCTGCAGACAATTCCTCTGTCGCATAGAAACCGTCCGCTTTGTCGGAGGCGGAAAGACGCGCGCCGCTGCTTGTATAGAACGCGCCGATGGCATCCGTTTCCCCTTCGTAAATCCAACTGTAAGTACCGCCGGTCGCGGCTTTGAAGTAGTAATACATAGTTTGTCCGGCGAGACCGACCCACGGTGCCACCGCTGTATCCAAAGCAATAGCGGAGGCGGTGGCATATTCAGGCTGGACATTGTCTTTGTTCAGGTTCACATTGGAGTTCGGTCCTGTGTCGGCATCGCCGACTTTCTCAAGAGTGACAACGACTTTCCCGGTGGTGGAGGACGACTCAAACTTGACGGCTACGACATAGGTGACACCGGCTTCCAGCAGCTTCGTGATTTTGAAGTGCCTTCCGCGATTGGAGTCGTAATCGGTTACGATAGGCTCCGCCCAGATGGCCTTATCGCCTTGGAAGTTGTAGAGATAACCGACTGTGTCATACATACCGGAGAAACCCACAGGGTCATCCGTAGAGATGCTGTAATAAGCGGTATCTTCAGGCGTATACTTCACATAGAGCGCGCCGTTGGCGGGGATTGCTGTGTCCGGTGTGTACGGCTCACCGATTTCCAGCACGTACACGCTGCTGAGGTTGACCGTCGAAGGCAGGGGTGCGGCACTCCCTCCCATGGATATGCCGCCGCAGGTCAGCATTACTGCGAGAAGTGCTGCCAACAGCCTCTTGAAGCTCTTGGCGGCAGTGGTGGTTTTGCGGGTTTTCATAGTAACTTCTCCCTTCAGATTTGGGCAATCCAATGCATCGTAGTGCAAAGGGTCGCTATACCTTTACATAAATCATTTTAGCACATTCTATGCGGGTTGTCAAGAAGATTTTTACAAAATGACAAAAATTCTTCCGATATAAGTTCATATTATCGTCAAAATGGCAATTTCATGGCTACTTTGGGTGGTTTTGGCGGCTTTTACTGTTGTTTTTTGGGCGGCGGGCAGTCTGACTGCCTCTGTTTTTTCGGTGCGGTATTTTCACCGATTCGCCAAGGCATAGCAGACATTGTGAACAGCTTGGCGCAAACCGGCGACCGTCCCGGCTTCGTCGTCTTTCAGCAATTGCTTCCAGTAGGCGGCGTCGGCGCGGGTGGCGAGGGCATCGAGGAGTAAGTCATTGCCGGCATGGAGCATCTTGTTCACATCCATGTAGCTGCGTAGGGCGGCATCGCTTGTCACAAAGCCGCAAAAACCCCATTCCCCGCGCAGAACATCTGTAAGCAATTCCGGATTGCCGCCGGACCACTTGTGCCCGATGTGGATAAAGCTGGACATCACACCGGTGGGCGCAGCTTCTTTGACGGCAATCTCAAAGGGGCGCAGATACAATTCGCGCAGGGCTTGCTCGCTGACCCACTCAAAGATACCGCTGCGGGCATTGACCTCCTGCTCATTGAGTACGAAGTGCTTGACAGTCACAATGAGATGTTTGGACTGCGCGCCGCGAACCATTGCCGCAGCCATTTTCCCCGAAAGCAACGGATCCTCGGAGAAATACTCAAAGTTGCGTCCGCCCCTTGCCGTGCGGTGGAGGTTCATTCCGGGTGCATACCAAACGGAAACACCATAGGCGTTCGCTTCCGTTCCGACAGCTTCGCCCAGCTGCTGCGCCAGTTTGTCGTTCCATGTAGAGGCTACCACAATCTCCGTCGGGTAAGCGGCGGCATTGAGAGAGGTCAGCATAGAGGAGAATCCGGCGGGACCGTCCAGCATGATCTCCTGCGCCAAGCCCAGACGTGCAACAGGGTTCACCCTGTAGGCACCCTGCGAAACAATGCTCTGCATTTCTTTGACGGTGAATTGGTCAAGGAACGGCTCCCACTGCGGGTCATCGTAAGCGAGGCTTTTCATATCGGCGAGCTTGAGACCGTTGTCGGCTCCCGTTGCCGGCACGGCTTCGTCAGAAACTGCCGGTTCTTCTTCATGTGCGGCAAGAAGTTTCGCCGAGGCGGTGTTGTGAACATCCCTGTCGGTCGGATAGGTGCCCTCCCAATCCGCACGGGAGAGGTATGTCAAGCCGTCCTCGGCATAGGCAAAGCGGTTTTGCAGGGCGGTGCCGGTCGTTTCGTCTGCCGTGTATACTTGTTCGGCGATTCGGAGCGCCTTGGCGCAGCCGTTACGGGCAACCGAATGAATGTTCTCACGGCAATATACCACGTATTCGCCGCCATCCAAAGCATATGCACCGGCATTCGTGTCCCAAGATGCCATATTCCGAACCGGATACTCCATGTAAATCGTTTCGCTTTCACCGGGGGACAGCGTTTTGGTTTTTGTATAAGCCGCCAATACAATTGCAGATTTCTCCGGTTGATCTTGCGTCCAAGGTGCAGAGAAATAAATCTGGGGGACGGCTTTGCCCGGGACTTTACCGGTATTTGTCACAGTGACCGATGTCTTCACAGCCGTTCCCTCTATGGTTGCGGTAAAATCGTAAAAACCAAAAGAAGTATAACTCAAACCATACCCAAAGGGATACTGCACAGCGGCAGTATAGCCTTCGAAATCGTCAGCATAACGGGTTTCATAATAGCGATAGCCGACATAGATGCCCTCCTCATATTCCATGAGAGCCATACCTTTAATGTTGGTATAGTCATAGTCACCGAAGTTCTCCGCTGCGGGGGCAGAGGTGATGTCATATGCCCAAGTATCCGTCAAATGCCCGGAGGGATTCACTTCCCCGGCAAGAATCTTACCCAAAGAGCGGCAACCGTAGGGGCCGGGCGTCCCCATCCAAAGTACTGCTTTTATCTGCGGGTACTCTTTAATAAAACCCAATTCCATTGGATTGCCGGCATTGATGACGAGGATGACATTCTCTTGTGCGCCGCAGACTTTCGCGAGGAGTTGCCGCTTGGCTTCGGAAAGCTGTAACTCTTCCGGCAGGGCGTCGGAAGCCTCCACAGCGGAAGAGGAGAATACGATGAGTGCTGTGTCGGCATAGGCGGCGGCATCTTTGAGGACTTCTTGCGTGAGGTAGCTGTCGTCCGGCTCTTCCGTTTCTTTACCCAAGAGCATCTGCTTGGCGACAGAGAACAGACTGCCCCCCGCGCCTTCCTCAGCATGGGGTGCGGTTATGTTATGGAGGTCTTCGTTATACGCGATGCCGGCCTGCGTCAGTCCTTGATAGAGATCGATGGCACCGACTGCATTGGATGCCCCTGCACCGCTGCCGCCGTAACGAATCGTGAAAGAGGCCGCTCCGAAAACATTCAGCTTCTTCTCCTGTAAGGGCAAGAGACCGTCATTCTCCAACAGAACAATGCCCTCGTCCGAAATTGCTTCGGCGACCTTCGCTGCTTCGGCGCGGGCGGCTACCGCTTCCGGGGTTTCAGTAGCGAATCGGAAGCTGCGCACGACGGACAGATTCTGCACAACCGGAACCAATTGGTAGCCAATGAACAATAATAATACGAGCGTCAGCCCTAAGGCGACGACTTTACGGATCGGGTGCTTTTTACGGTTCCCACGCTTGGCTTTGGACATAAAAAATCAATCCTTTCAAAGGTTCTTTGGCTGATAGAATACACCGATTGCGTTATGCTTATGGTACATCATTCCGGTTGGATTGGTTTGGTCTGCAAAATACGGCACCCCCGGCTTGTCTGCCTGCGTCTGACCGGCAAGAATCTCATTACAGGCGGACAGAAGTTCTTCCACTGTTCCGGGCGGCAGAGGTTCATATTCATGGCCTGTATAAATCGTATAGTCGGCGAAGCCTTTCGCAGCAAAACGAACCAGAGCATTCCGGAAAACCGACAGCGGTGCGCAGCGGTCGGCACCGACCACGGCATTCCCGCGGATTGCGATGGAATCGCCGGCAAAGACAATACGATTTGTCTTATCTGCAAAGCACATGGAACCTTTCGTGTGACCGGGCATTGCAAAAGCTTCAATCTGTCGGTACGCTCCCGCCTGCTCGGAAAGGAGGAATTCCTCGCCGTCCCGAATGTCCGTATAAGTAAAGTCCTCGGCTTTGACCATGTGCCGCCGCAGGTAGAAACGAACGATTTTCTGTAACAGCGGCTTGGAGTCCAACGCATGGAGGATGTCGCCCTCCCGCTGCGCATAGGGGAGCGCCATGGCTTTGAGGTCATCATCTGCGCTGCTCATATGAATATCCGCAAAGAGTGCCGAGGCTCCGGCGTGGTCCGGGTCGCAGTGCGTAATAAGGTGCAGAATCGGCTTGTCCGTCTGTTTGCGGACAAACGCCGGAAGCGTCCCCGTGATCCCGCAGCCGCTGTCTATGAGTATCGCTCGGTCAGAGCCTATCAGAAGCGCCATGGTCACCAAAGCAGGACCTGCTTCCTCTGCGAGCAAGTAAGTATTATCGAAGATCTGATGCGCTTTCAGTATACCCATAGGATGCCTCCCACCGTGACAGCATCGGCCGGTTTTAGGCGCGGTTGAAGTTGACCCCGCTGGCTTTGGCGGCATGAATCTGACCAATCAGCTCAGCCAAGTAGGCTCCGGCTTCTACAGTCGGGATACCGCCGGCATAAATATTCGAAACCACCGTACGTCCTGCCTCCGGCATACCCATTTTGGCATGATAGGTGATATAGGCACTCATGCTCTCCGGGCTGCCTAACCCCGGGCGTTCCCCGATAAGTGTGCAAACGACAGTTGCACCGACAGTTTCCGCGATTTGCTCCTGCGCGGCTACACGGCCGTATTTGACAAAGAAAGGCTTCCCGCAAGACAAACCCTGCTGCCGCAATCCGTCAAGCAGGATTGGGAGCATATCCGGGGCATTGGCGGCAATGGCTTTGCCGGACAGACCGTCGGCAAAGTATACCAATACGTCGCACGGCCGGGGATTCAGCTTCTTTATTACATCCAAACTCTCCGATGCAAGGCGGCGCCCTAAGTCCGGGCGCGTTAAAAACTCGTTTTTATCTTGGCACAACGTCTGTACGGTCTGTAGGGAGAGATCGTCTAAGATTTGCTGCGGCACATCCAACCAGACGGCATCTTTGGCGGCGGCGTGGTCCGCTCTGAAGTTGAGATACGTATCGGCACGCAGTCGGCTGCCATTCCTGCCGACACCTACGCGGGCAGAAGTAGTGGATTGCATTTCTTGCAGAATGGTGTCTTGGCGCGTGTCGTGTTTGGGTGGGTCGGTGTCTTGCGGTGCGGCTTTGTTCATTTCTTCCAGTATAGCCGCTACAATGGCATCCACGAGTTTCTCGTCCACCATCAGCGTTTGCCTCCTTTCAGAAAGAAAGTCGGGTCGCCGGCGAGCTTGGTGAGTTTACCGTTCTCCGATAAGCCCATTCTCTCCAACCAAGCATCAAACGCGCGGATGGGGCGCAGACCGAGAACTTCGCGAATGGCGGCGGCATCGTGGTAGGCGTTGGTTTGGTAGTTGAGCATAACATCATCCCCGGCAGGAACCCCGATGATATAGTTTACGCCGCAGGAAGCCAAGAGTACGGCCAGATTCTCTATGTCATTCTGATCAGCGAGCATATGATTCGTATAGCAGCAGTCGCAACCCATCGGGATACCGGTAAGCTTACCCATGAAGTGGTCCTCTAAGCCGGCACGGATGACCTGCTTGCTGTCATAGAGGTATTCCGGACCGATAAAGCCGACGACTGTATTCACCATGAACGGCGCGAACGCTTTGGCAAAGCCGTAGCAACGGGCTTCCATCACGACTTGATCGGAACCGAAGTGTGCGTCGGAGGAGAGTTCGCTTCCCTGTCCGGTTTCAAAGTACAGGACATTGGGACCTTTCGCGGTGCCTTTTTGACGCAGCAGGTCTGCAGCTTCCCGCACGGTATCTATTCCGAAGCCGAACGCCTCGTTGCCTTTTTGGCTTCCCGCAATGGACTGAAAAATCATATCCATCGGTGCGCCTTGTTTTAAGGCGGCGATTTGCGTCGTAATGTGACCCAAGACGCATATTTGGGTGGGGATACCAAACTCTTGTTTGACGGCGTCAAAGCGTTTCAGGATTTCCGCCAAGGAGGATACTGTATCATTCACCGGATTCAACCCGATGAGCGCATCCCCGCAGCCGTAGCTTAAACCCTCAAACAGGGACGCTGTTACACCCTCTACGCTGTCGGTGGTGTGGTTGGGCTGGAGGCGTGTGGCAAGCGTACCGCGTTCCCCGATGGTCGTATTGCAGGTGGCGGTTACGCGGAGTTTATTGGCTGCCAGGATGAGATCCAAATTCCCCATCAGTTTGCAGACACCGGCTATAACCTCTGCTGTCAAGCCTTTGGAAATCTCTTTGATGTCAGCCTCAGCGGTTTGTGAATCCAAAAGAAAAGCGCGCAGCTCGGCCATTGACCAAGATTTGATGCGGTTGTAGACTGCGGTGTCCGTGCCGTCAATGATGAGGCGCGTCACGTCGTCTATATCGTAAGGCACGGCGGGATGCTCATACAAATCAGATATGAGCAAGTCAGACAAGACCGTCTTCGCCGCAACGCGTTCCAAATCGGAACCGGCAACAAGCCCTGCAAGCTTGTCCCCGCTTTTCTCTTCGTTTGCTTTGGCAAGGACTTCTTTCACATCTTTGAAAGAGAAGCTCTTACCAAGCAAGTTGGCTTTCAGTTGCAATGGTTTCTCCTATTCCCCCGGCAGCGTTCTCAGTCACGAGGTTCCCCATGCGATCGGCTCAGCGTATCGTGTACAATCTTATCCAGTTTTGACAAAGACACCAAACCACTTTTTTCGAGGGGGCAGATATGCAGTTGCAGCACATTGCCTCTCCGAATGCTCTCCGATATTTCGGTTGGGCCGCGAAACCCCGTGAGTTCGGCTTTGCAATCGTTATATACGTTTTCACTGCAGCGGACATAATACACATTCCGTGTCTGGTTGATTACCCAGTATACGCCGCGCACTTTTTCGTATTTTGGGCAGTATCGTGAAGCTTCTGCGAATGCTCTGGCATCGAGCGCAGGGGAATTGGCAAAAATGTCAGCGCTTTCCTGTTCAACGGCAACGATGCGTTTTCTTCTCATGCTTGCAATCACAATTATAACCACCATCATCACGATTAAGAATAGAGGCCCACGGTTAGCGGGATTCCCAATTGCTTCTGCAACTTGCGTAAGCCCCGTATTCAACGGTACACAACAAGACAAGCCGAGGATGGACATACAAATCACTCCATTTCCGCAGTCGAACGACTCCTTTGCCGCCGAGCCGGGAAGAAAGTGTGTGTGCATATCTATCCCAACAGCAGCGTTTTTACTACGACCGGCACCGCGAGACCTCCCATTAACGGTCTCCCGATGTCGAGATAATTGCGCGCGTCCACACGGATGCGGTCGAGCGCCACGACTTTGCCCTTTCGGGCGGAATCGCCGTTTTCCATATAACGGCGCAATAGCTGCCCCGCCGCCTTGGCGATGTCGTGGAAGAACACCACGATACGGGGAAGCTCCTTTCGGATGGCGTGTGCAAATACTTGTGCGACACTCCGGGCGAGCCTGTCGAGTTCCATATAACCGGGGTTGGCTTTCCCTTCCAGATAGAGTACCGCATTGTCGGTATCGTTTTGCGCAAGAAAACCGGCAAAGGCGGCACCCAGTTCATCTGCGCCTTTTCCGCTCCAGAGAAGTTCCTCTTTCTCCGGTGTTACGGTAAATACCGGCAGATTCTTCAGCGGAAAAACGGAGGCATCGGCATAACCGATAGTGGAACCCGAAAGCGTGACAGAGTACATTCCGGCTCCGGTCACCGTTGCGCGGATGGTTTCACGTGGCTTCACCGTCTGCTTGCCGAAGAGACGGCTCTCCCGTATCGCTTGCCCGAGAAAAACACCGAAGTCACCATACAAATAAGGATTGCTTTTGTTGTTGTAGATGCAATCCGCCACCCCGCCGCTGAAAGTAATCTCGGCATCCGTTTCGAGGAGGGCTTTCACAGGCGCCGACAGTTGGGCTGCTCCTTTCGTGCGGTACGCGTCCTCCTGCATAAACAATACATCTGTCATTGCATGGGCGATGCGTTTCAGGGTTTCCTCTGCGGCCGTTTTCCCTTCCTCCACGCGCAGGGTATGCGCTTTGATCAGTCGGCGAACCGTTGCGGACATATAAATAATCCGATTCTCCGAATCAAAGCGGATGTGCCGCCCGCCGATGTCGAAGCAGGTCACGCCGACAAGCTCGCCCTTTCGGAACACGGCAACATTTGTAGTGCCGCCGCCGATGTCAAAGTTTACGACTGTGGTCTTGTGCGTTTTGGAACGCTCCGCCGCACCGCTGCCGCGTCCGGCCAATTCGCTTTCTAAGTCGGGGCCTGCCGTGGCGGCGACAAAATCCCCCGCAAAACCGCTGAGCTCCTTGAGAACCGCATCGGCATTGGATTTCCTTGCTGTCTCTCCGGTAATGATGACCGCTCCGGTAGAGATGGGATGTCCATTCAGATACGGTTGTGCGGCAGCTATATCTGCCGCCACCAAAGCCCGCAGTGCCGGGGCATCTATCTCCTCCGCAGAGCGAAGCGGCGTTTCATGTATCTCCGATTGCCAAAGCACTTGCCGCTCGGCAAAAGCGACTTGCGGAACAGAAAAATACCCACCGTGGTTCTCCAATAAAAAGGAGGAAAGGACAGTCTGTGACGTGGATGTCCCGGCATCAATTCCAATGCTGTAGATGGTCTCCGCCATGGATAGACTCTCCTTTCCGTTTATTCGGTTGTAATCGTTACAAATAATAACCGTTGGTTATGTTGAGATTATAGCACAAGAACTGCAGCTTGTCAAGCCTTTTTCGCCGTTTTTCAGCCAATATAAGCGCAGATTTTATGGTATATTCTTCCTGACGGCAAATTATTGCGTTCTGTTATTCTTTGTTGTTTTTTGTTGCAAAAAAGGTCTGCCCGCTTCCGGGCAGACCTCATATAACTGGTTTTTCAGATTAATCCGCTTTGTTCATGACTTTCAGCGGGTCGGCGACCTTGCCGTTGACGGCAATTTCCAGATGCAGATGTGTGCCCTCTGTGCTTTCGCAAGGAACCTGCCCGATGATACCGATTTCCTCCCCTTTTGAGACATCCGCTCCGGTCTGGACGGTGCTGTTCTCAGACAGGCCGCAATACTTCACTATCATGCCGTTGCCATGGTCAATGGTCACAACCACACCCAGAAGCGGGTCATTCTTTACACTCTGCACAGTACCGTCTTGTATGGCTAAGACCTTACCGTCTTTTTCGCCGGAAAAATCAACGGCATCGTGCACACGCCAGTCGCCCATCGTCGCCGACTTCACCATTTCCCCGCCGGAGTAGTCCTTTGTAACTTTGGTACCAAAAGGCATGGCAAAGGAACCTGTGTAGGGTGCATTCGCCGCTTCGATTGCTGTGGTGACTGCTGTATCCCGCGGGTCAGCGACACCGGTAGCGGAAGCGTTGGCTTGCTCTGCTGAGGTAACTGCTTCTGTCGGGCGTGTGACGTAGTTATCCCAGTCTATCGTGCTCTGCTCTTTGACCATTTCGTTTGCGTTGGGAAGTGTGCCTCGTACGGCACCCCAAGTTCCGAAGCCAGCGGCTGCGATGGTGAGCGAAAGCACCAGATAGAAAGCCCTGCCCTTTTGCATCTTGGGCTGTTTGGTGGTTTTGGCTTTGTTTTCGGAATCCATATCCTGTGTCCCTCCTAATGATTGGTGGTAATACTCTGTGCAGAGCTATCGAGTGTAGTATGGGAAGAATTGGCGGGGATTATACAACTGCTTTGCGGCAAAATCACCTTGCATTTACTGCAAAAACCTGTTATAATAGTCGCAGATATATTCTCGGAGGGATACGTTTTGGCTGACGACTTTTTATTGGATTCCGTACAGATGCCCTATTCGCAGGAGGCAGAGCAAGCTGTATTGGGATCCGTTTTGATTGAACCGGCTTGCTTCCCGAATATTCAGGCGATGCTGCGCCCGGACGATTTTTATCTCCCGCAGCACCAAGCGATATACGGCATTTTCTTAGAGCTGGATGCCAAAGGAGCCGGCATTGACCCGGTTGTTACGGCCAATATGCTGACGCAAGTCGGTACTTTTGACATTGAGGCCGCCAAGCAATACCTCTTTCAGATGGCGCAGATGGTTTTTTCTACGGCGAACGTGGAGCAGTACGCTGCCATCGTGCGGGAAAAGCACTATCTCCGTTCCCTCATCGAGGCCGCACGGAAGATGTTAGGGGAAGCCTCCACCCAGAGCGAGACCGCAGACAAGATTCTCGATGCCGCAGAGCAAGCGATATACGATATCCGCCAAGGGAAAATGACCGGCGGACCCTCTCTGCTGCGGGACATTATCCAAAACGAAGTCTTTGCCACCCTTCGGCGCATCTCCTCCCCCGAGAAAGACGAGTACAAAGGCTTCACTTCCGGCTATGCGGAGCTCGACCACGTCCTCAATGGCTTTAACCGCTCCGACTTGGTTCTCATCGGTGCGCGCCCTGCCATGGGCAAAACTTCCGTTGCGCTTCGTTTGGCGCAGAACATCGCCTTGCAAGCCAAGAAACGCGTGGTTTTCTTTACACTCGAAATGACCAAAGAACAGGTCGCCCAGCGCGTCCTCTCTATGGAGGCCTTGGTGGACGGGCACAAAATGCGCTCCGGCGAGTTTACCGACAGTGACTGGGAGAACATCGGCGCCGCCGTCGGCCGCCTAAGTGAAGCAGACCTTTGGTTTGACGACACCTCCAGCATTACGGTGGCGGAGATTAAAGCCCGGGTGCGGCGGCTGAAGGGCGTAGATTGTGTGGTCATTGACTACCTCGGCCTGATACAGAGCGGCACAAAGACCGAAAACCGCGTCCAGGAGGTCAGCCAAATTACCCGCCAGCTCAAGATGATGGCCAAGGACTTGAATATTCCTGTGATTGTCGCTGCACAGCTATCCCGCGGTACGGAAGGCCGCGGTAAAAGCCACCGTCCGCAGCTCTCCGACCTGCGCGAATCCGGCTCCATAGAGCAAGACGCGGACATTGTCCTCCTCCTCTACCGCGAACAATATTACATCGGCGAAAAAGAGGACAGCGGTCAGACAGAGGAAGTCGCCGAGTCCAACGACATGGAAATCATCGTCGCCAAAAACCGCCACGGCTTTACAAAGACTGTTGAGTTCATTTGGGATGCCGAACATACCCTTATCCGAGCAAAGGAAACCAATTATGACTACGCCTGAAACAACCCTTGACGAAGAAACGCCTATTCAGCCCACGGACGACGTGCCGGTGGTCATCGCCGCCCTCTCCGGCGGCGCGGACAGCATCTGTATGCTCCATATGCTGCACCGCCTGCAACAGAATCCTTCCGAAGAAGACAATCTCCCCCTCCGACTGAAAAAATTCCTCCCGAAAGGCAAACCCCGCTTTCTTCTGCGAGCGGCGCATATCAACCACAAATTGCGCGGTGCGGACTCCGAGGCTGACGAGGCTTTTTGCCGAAGCTTCTGTGCGCAGCTGGGTATACCCTTGGATGTCAAACGCTCAAACTGTGCCCTGATAGCCAAGAACCGTAACTTGGGCCTAGAGGAAGCCGGGCGGCAAATCCGCTATACATACTTTGAAAAGCTCGCCCTGCAGTGCAGAAAAGACAATGAAAATCGCTATGTCTATATTGCCACCGCCCACAACCAAAACGATCTTGCCGAAACGTTCCTGCTGAACCTCGGGCGAGGAAGTGCACTGCGGGGTTTGTGTTCCATCCCCGAAAAACGTCTAATGACGTGTATGACATGGATTATCCGACCGATTCTGCATATGTCCCGCGCACAAATTGAAGAATACTGCCGAACGAATCGCTTAGAATACCGAACAGACGCGTCAAACTTTGACTGCACCTATACCCGCAACCGCATCCGTCACGAGGTTTTGCCTGCGCTGCAAGCCGTCTTTCCGGATATTCTTAAGAAAATAGACCGAAGCGTTCAGCTCCTCGCAAAAGATGAGGATTGCTTAACGCACTTGGCTCAGGGATATATATATTATGCAAAGGAAAGCGAGTCAGTTCTTTATCGCCGCCACCGAGCAAAAATGGAGAAGTTCGGCGTTGAACCCACACAAGCCAGACTGAAAGAGGCCGCCAAACAAGGGGCAGTTTGGTATGAGCAATTCAAAACTGCACTAAAAAAAGAGAACCCGCCCTTGCCTACAATGGCTGTGCCGGCGCCGCCTGCGGAAATCCAGCTGCCCAATGGCAGAAAAATCCGTTTTGTCATGGAAGATTTACAATTAAATTCCATTGAACACTTGCAGAATTCGTTGGATTATGGTACAATAAATGGTAATCTGACCGTAGGAGGACGATTGCCCGGAGATACGATGCGCTTGGTCAACGGTACCGGTACCAAACCGCTTAAAAAGCTATTTGCAGAGCATGGCATTGCGCCGGAGTATAGAGCGCAAAAACTGATTCTGCGCGATGAAGCAGGCATTATCTGGATGGAGGGCTTCGGCTGCGCCCATCGATGCCGCTTGACGGGTGCCACAAATCAGGTGCTGCGGATTATTATAACCGCTGCTTGACGGTACATACTATTTATACATATGCCGCAAACCGGGGGCGGCAAGGGGGAGCACATGGATAAGCTCAAGGTGATGATTCCTGAGAAAGAGATTCGTGAGATTGTGGACAAGTTGGCGCAGGACATCAGCAGGGATTATGCCGACAAGCGGCTTCTCTTGCTGTGTGTGCTGAAAGGTTCCGTTGTGTTCACGTCCGACCTTATGCGCCGTTTGACCGTGCCTTGCGAGATTGACTTCCTGCAGACCGCCTCCTACGGCGACAAAACCGCAGGCGGCGAAGTGCGGGTGCAGTTAGACACGAAACTGGATCTCTCCGACTATGATGTCCTCGTCGTGGAAGACATTCTTGACAGCGGCAGAACCCTCTCCAAGCTCGGCAAAATGCTTGCCGCCCGCGGCCCGAAAAGCTTGGAACTTTGCGCTTTGTTAGACAAACCTTCTCGCAGGGAAACCGATGTACAGGCCAAATACATCGGCAAAGCCATCCCCGATGCCTTTGTAGTCGGCTACGGACTGGATTACGCGCAAAAGTACCGCGAACTCCCTTATCTGGCAGAGCTTTCATTCGACTAAAAACCAGAACATCCGTTTTTATATACATCCGAATGTTCGAAAGTAGAGGTACTCAAATTGAACCCAAGACGAATTCTCCAAATCTTCCTTTACCTGCTCATACCGGCGGCAATTCTGATGCTCGCCTTCCAACTGACGCAGAAGGAGAAAGAAAAGGAACCGACCTACCAAGAGATTGTTGAGATGATGGAGAGCGGCGAAATCCGCTACTTCTCACTCAACGTCAATTCCGGTGCGATGTTCTTCTACGATGCCGAAAACGTCGAAGTAAACAAGGAAACCGGCTATGTTGTCCCCAAAGAGGGGAAAGGCGTCACCATTGGGAAGTATAATGTCCCCTATGTGGCATACTTCATCGAGTCCCTTGACCCGCAGATTGCCGAAATCAACGAAGGCAGACCGAAGGCAGAACAGTTGCGTTATGACTATGTCAAGGGCGGTAGCGGCTCGTGGCTCGTGGAGATTATCCCCATGATACTGGTGGGGCTGATGATTGTCGGCTTTGCGTTCTTTATGATGCGCCGCATGAACAACTCCATGATGAACGAAAACAACCGTTCCATGGGCTTCACCAAAGCGCGCCTTCAAGTGCAGGACAAAGACAAGAAGAAAAAGACCACATTTGAGAATGTGGCAGGCGCCGATGAGGAAAAAGAGGAACTGTCGGAAATTGTAGAATTCCTTAAGAACCCGCAGCGCTTCTCCGAATTGGGGGCACGGATTCCGAAAGGCGTTTTGCTCGTAGGCTCCCCCGGCACAGGGAAGACGCTCCTTGCCCGCGCCGTTGCAGGGGAGGCGGATGTTCCGTTCTTTTCCATCAGCGGTTCCGACTTCGTGGAGCTGTATGTCGGTGTCGGTGCATCGCGTGTCCGCGATATGTTCATGCAAGCGAAGAAGCACTCCCCTTCCATTGTGTTCATAGACGAGATAGACGCCGTCGGCCGCCAGCGCGGTGCCGGTATGGGCGGCGGGCATGACGAACGCGAACAAACCCTCAACCAGCTCTTGGTAGAGATGGACGGCTTCGGCGAAAACGAAGGTGTCATCATCATCGCCGCAACCAACCGCCCGGACATCTTAGACCCCGCCCTCCTGCGCCCGGGCCGCTTCGACCGGCAGGTTACGGTTATGGCTCCCGATGTGCGCGGCCGCGAGGAAATCCTTAAGGTACACGCCAAGAACAAACCTTTGGGTCCGGACGTAGACCTCAAGGTTATTGCCCGCACCACCGCCGGCTTCACAGGTGCCGATTTGGAGAATCTGCTCAATGAAGCCGCTCTCCTCGCCGCCCGCAAATCCAAACACGCCATCACCCACGATGAGATTGAGCAAGCGATGCTCAAAGTTGTGGTCGGCACAGAAAAGCGCAGCCACAAAAAGACCCAAAAGGATATGAAGCTCACCGCCTACCACGAGGCCGGCCACGCCATCGCCGCCTACTATCTTCCCAGCCAAGACCCGGTGCATCAAATCAGCATCATCTCCCGCGGGCTTGCCGCCGGTTTCACCATGCACCTCCCGCAGGAAGATAAGGAGAGCATCTCCAAGACCGACATGGAGGAAGACATCGCCACACTCTTGGGCGGCCGTGTGGCGGAAGCCCTCGTCCTTGGTGATATATCCACCGGCGCCTCCAATGACATTGAACGCGCCACGAAACTTGCCCGCGATATGGTCACGCGTTATGGCATGAGTAAGGCATTAGGCCCCGTGAGCTATGCCTCCGACCACGATGCAGTTTTCCTGGGCCGCGACTACACGCAGACCCACACCTATTCCGATGCCATGGCAACAGACATTGACAAAGAAATTCGCCGCATCGTGGATGAGCAATACCATACCTGTGAGAATATTCTCAATGAGCATATGGATAAACTGCATTATGTAGCAGGGGTTCTTCTGGAGAAAGAAACCGTCTCCGGCGAAGAGTTTGCCGCTCTGATGGCGGCGCCGGGAACCCCGCCTGATGCCGCCCCCGCGGAACCCGAACCCATCGCAGAGGAAGAATAAGACCGGCAAATGCAAAACATCGGAGGTGAGGATACTTCATGAAGCGGCTCTGGAAACTCATCGCACTGAATCTGGGCATCATCCTCGCCAACACGCTTGTCTTCTCCAAAGCATTCTTAGGCATCACTCTCGCTGTCGGGAACCCTTTGGCTTTCGCCTTTGGACTGACGACCATCCTCATGAGCATAGGCATATTCGTCTGGGGAAATGCCCGCCTGCTCTCCCCGCCGGCACCGAAGATTCTCATCGGCGGCGTAGACAGCGCCAAAAAGCTGGAGGATTGCCTCCCCCTTCTAAAGCAAAACGAAGAAAAGAAGTCCTTTGCCCGCCTGCTGAACCAAGCGGAAAACCAAATCGCACGCTTCACGCGCCGCCGGGAGACCGCCCTGCAAATCTTAGGGCAGCGCTTCTCGCCTACGGAACTCAGTTACGGACACTTCGCAGCCGCCATCAACGGCATCGAGGATGTCATGGCTAAGAATTGCAAATCCATTGTCAACCGCTTAGCCGCATTCGATGAAGCCGACTTCCAAATGCTCAAACGCCAAGGGCAGAAGACAGGCACCACAGAAGCTCGCATGGGCGTTTATCAGGAGTACTTCCGCTTTGTTGCCGATGCCGTAGAGGACAACGAACAAATCCTTCTCAAACTGGATATGCTGCTCTCTGAAATCACCAAACTGGACTCCTTGGAGGACGGCGAACTCGAACAAATGCCCGCCATGCAGGAAATCGATGACCTGATCAAAAACGCCAAGTACTACCGCCAGTAGCAAAATGGTTACAACCGGTAACAAAAAAATCCGGTATTCTGTACACCAGAGATTCGAACACAGAAACAAGTACTACCGCCAGTAGCAAAATGGTTGCAATCGGTAACAAAAAAAATCCGGTATTCTGTACTGCAGAGATTCACTCACAAAAAGAGGAGCCGAAAATCGATAAACGCCAAAGCCACCCCCAACACACGTAAGGAGCTGACTTCAGAATGAACAAGTCCGGTAAAACCATCCTCGCACTCCTTGGCATAGCCATTGTGGTATTCGGCGCAATTTACGGTATAACGAAGCTCACCCAAAACGCAGGAAGCACCACCGGTGACAAAGACGCGGCGAAAGCCCTTTCTCAACTGGAGAAACTGACCCGGAGTATCTCTGTTAATACGCTTTCATTGGTGAAAGGTCAACTCGACTCCCTCACCGCAGAAGACGACGGCTCCTCTCTCCCGGACATCGAAAAACAAGCCCCGGTAGCAGTGGAAGCCACCACGCCTGATTACATCGAAATCTGGTCCAGCCCGGAAAAGGCCGGAACCGGTACGGACGCATGGCTGACGGAGCTGGTGCGCCAATTCAACCGCGCCGGCAAGACCGTGGACGGCAGAAAGGTGAGTGTGAAACTCCGCAAAATGAACTCGGGGGACGGCGTAAACTACATTGTCGCCCAAAAGGCCGTCCCGGATGCCTACAGCCCCTCCAACTCCCTCTGGGGGGAAATGCTCAAAGCCAAAAATATTAAAATCGAAACCATCACGGAGCGTCTGGCAGGCAACACCGCCGGAATCCTGCTCTCCAAGTCCGCACAAAAGAAAATCAATGACGAGTATGGTGCCATCAACCTCAAATCCATCACCCAAGCCGTCAGCGAAAACAAAATCCAAATGGGCTACACCAATCCTTTCGCCTCTTCTGCCGGGCTGAATTTCTTGGTATCTACCCTCTATACCTTTGACAGCAAGAACCCCCTAGCCGACGAAGCGGCCGCAGCGTTTGAGCAATTCTCCGCCAACATCCCCTTTGTCAGTTACACCACCATGCAGATGCGCACTGCCGCGCAGTCCGGTGCATTGGACGGATTCATCTTGGAGTACCAGTCCTATATGAATCTACCGGATATTAAATCCGCTTATAGCTTTACCCCTTACGGTGTGCGCCATGATGAGCCGCTCTATGCCATCGGTTCCCTCTCCCAGTTCAAAAAAGACATCCTGCGCCTCTTCGCCGACTATTGCCTCACGCCGGAGGCACAGCAATCCGCCAAGGAGTACGGCTTTAACGCCGATGCCATAGAGAAATACAGCTATGAGATGCCCGCCGCAGACGGTAACACCATCATCGCTGCGCAGAAGCTCTGGAAAGAGAAGAAATCCGGCGGCGCCGATGTAACCGCCGTCTTTGTGGCGGACGTATCCGGTTCCATGGCGGGCGAACGCCTCAACAAGCTCAAAGAATCCCTGCGCAAAGGCTCCAACTATATCAGCGCGGAGAACTCCATCGGTCTGATTACATTCTCTGATGAAGTCAATACTGCAGTACCTATCGGTAAGTTTGACTTAAGCCAGCGCGCCTACTTTGCCGGTGCAATAGACGCCATGCAGCCCGCAGGTTCCACCGCCATGTATGATGCCATCGCCGTCGCCGCCGAGCAACTCATGTCTGCCAAAGAGGTCAATCCCACCACCCGCCTGATGATGTTTGTCCTCACCGATGGGGAGACCAACCGCGGTCTGATGCTCAATGATATTCGCGACATCCTGTCGCAGCTGAAGATACCCATCTACACCATCGGCTATGATGCCGACATTGCCGCTTTGGAGACAGTCGCCGCCATCAACGAAGCCGCAGCACTCAACGCGAACACCGACGATGTGGTCTACCAGCTGGAAAACTTCTTCAACGCCCAAATGTGATACAAGCGGTAAAAAGCAAAGTCTTGTTTCACATGCTTCCACAATAGTTACAATCGGTAACAAAAAAAATCCAAACGAACCGCAGGAGGATTATTTATGGCTTTCTCAATGCAGATTCCGAACACCGAGGTCATCCAACAGCAACTCATCGAAGAAGAAAAGCCAAAGACAGAAGAGGAGAAGGCTCTGGAGGCGCAAGCCAAAGCAAATGCCGAGGCAATCATGAACTTGGACATTGACAAATTGGCGGATCGGCAGTCAATCCTTCAAGGCATGGATGCGTTCGGGATGGACACCATGCAGCGTTCCGGGAGGAAGAATGCGCTTTTGCAGGTACCGGTGGGTCAGCTCTCCAAGTCGGGGGACGAAGGGGCGGCTGTTTCCAACTCGCTTATGGAGCTGAACATGGTCATCAAAGACCTCGACCCCAGCGGCATTGACTTCCTCAAGGGCGGGAAAGTCGGCAAGCTCACATCCAAAATCCGCAGCTACTTCGCCCGCTATGAGAAGACCGATGCTGTTATCGGCAACATCCTCCAGTCCCTCGACAAGGGGGAGACCACGCTGAAAAATGACAATGTGACGCTGGAACTGGAGCGGCAGGCACTCCGCGAGCTGACCATCCGCCTCAACCAAGAGATTGCCATGGGTGCCGCCATGGACGAGTACATCGAACACGCCATTGACGAAGCCCGCGCCCGCGGCGACGACCCGGACAAAATCCGTTTCGTGAGCGAAGAGGTTCTCTTCCCGCTGCGCCAGCGTCTGATGGATATGCAGGCCATGCTCAATGTCAACCAACAGGGTGTTTTGGCCATCGAAGTCATCCGCCGCAATAACTTGGAACTGATTCGCGGTGTAGAACGCGCCAAAACCGTGACGGTCGCCGCCCTGCGTGTTGCAGTGATGGTCGCCTCTGCGCTCTATAACCAACAGATCGTCCTAAAGAAGATTCAGGCTCTGAACCAGACCACCAACGACATCATTGCCGGTACATCTTCCATGCTCCGTCACCAAGGCACGGAGATTCAGCGGCAAGCCATAGAGAGTACTGTTTCCGTGGAGACCCTGCGCTCCGCCTATGCCGATGTTATCGGGGCACTCGACGAGATTGCGAAGTACAAGCAGGAAGCCCTCCCGAAGATGAAGCAGACCGTCATCCAATTCCAAGAGTTGGCAAAAGAGGGCGAAAAGCAAATCACCCGCATCGAAAAGGGCCGCCTTGCCCTTGGCGAGTGAGAAACTCTCTCCAACTTGTATCACAGAGGATAAACACTGTTTATCCTCTGTTATTATGCTCGCCGCACCATACAGCTATCTCTTGTATCAGCGCAATGGGCAGCGGACGATTATGCGGCAGTTGGATTGCGCCTTTGCTTGTCTTGTATCCCGATAGCTTTTCGGCAAAGACAGCTGTAGCCTCACCGCCCGGATACAGACCGATGTGGTTCTGAAACGCCGCAAAGTGAATCAGGTTCTTCCTCTGCCAAAAAGTCGGCATCTGCCATGCGATTCGCTCAGCGGCTTCAGGCAGGACAGTTTTGATGGCGGCGTAGACTTCCCTCAAGCGCGGTTGGATTTGCTCCGCTTGCAGGGCGATATACTGCTCTATGGTCTCCGGTTTCTGCACGCAGTAGTGGTCTTGGTTCGTATTCTTAAACTGCCGTTGGCATTGCGGGCAAGTCCACATTGGCTATTCCTCCTTTTGGCAGGGCAGGAAACAGGTGTACTTAACACCGAACGCTGCATCCGGGAACGGCGTTGCCGTAAAGCCCAGCTTGCGGTAGAAACCCACCGCCTCCTCGACTGTTTCCAGTTCCAAAGGCAGGTGATACATCGCTTGCAATGCGTAAAGCATCGCAGTACCAATGCCTTCATGCTGCCGTTGCTCCGCTACTGCAATAAGATGCACCTCCGCCTTTGCGGGATGCACTTCGTAACCGCAGATACCGAGAATCTGATCGTCCTCTACCCAACCACATAAGTACAGCTTATTGGATTTCATATACTTCTCGGCTTCCGCGGCGACACCTGCGGGGGAACCATCTACTGCAGCAAGTGCGATGATTCTGCCGACGGCAGGTTCGGCGGCGCGGCATTTAATGTCTTGAAACATAAGCGCTTCCTACTTTTCCATGGCAATCTTCCGCATCTCCGGCGGCATCTTCTCGATGGCATAACGCAGCGCCGTGCGCGGCATGACAGCTTTGTTGCGGCAGACGTAAGCAAACACTTCCTGCGTATGCTTGGCGGAAGCAACTTTCAGCATCCAACCATAGCCCTTCTGCACGATGTCCTCTTTGTCCGTGAGGAGCAGGTCGGCGATGCGGAATACATAGTCCGGATACCCGCAGTCCTTGGCGATGCCGGTATAGCTCACAGCGGCGGCACGGCGCGTATAGGGCAGAGGCGACTTCGCCCAGAGCAGCGTGCGCTCCGCCGCTTCGGGATACTTCACGATGAGCGTCCCCACCGCATGGCCGCAAAATGCATCGCAGCTCGCCCAGTCGCGGATGAAGGTGTCTATCCAATGCTCAAACACTTCAATGTCGTCGGGCATGAAGTTCTTCTGCTGCGCCATACAGAACTCTGCCGCCGCACCGCCCTCCTCCATTACGCCGGACTTTCGCAATTCTTCGCAGAGCTGCCAAACCTTCGTTTTGGGCATCTGCTTCACTTCCGCTGCAAACGGTTTCAGCAAAGCTTTGTACGCCTTGCTCGGTATGCCGAGGCAGTTGACCTCCTCCTTAAAGAAACGCTGCATAGAGGCAGCGTGCGCCGGGTTCGCGGCGGCTTGCATAACTTCCCGCAACCGGGACAGAAGTTCTGTCATGCGAAGCTCCTTTTCGTTAGGTCAAAACTCAACTGAATCTGCCGGCGAATCTCTTCTTCCGGCACATCCGAACCGATGACCACTGTATTCCAATGCTCCTTGTTCATGTGATAGCCCGGCAGCACGCCTGCAAAAGTCTGCCGCAGAAAATCCGCCTCCCTAGGGTCGCACTTTAGGTTGATGTAGAGCTCTTGCCCATGGTTCATGAGCAAGGCAAATATCTTTTTATTCGCCCGATGCCGCAGAACGGCGGTGGCACTTTCGTCCGTCAGACCGCCGTCAAAGGGATAGTCTTCATAAGCACCCGGAAAGGTTAGGCAGTAGGAAATCAAGTCTTGGCGGGTCATAGGTATTCCCCCGGAAACAGTACTTGCAGCTTTCTGTTTTCCAGCGTCTTAACACTTCGCTCGCAGGTGTCGTTGATAGGCTTTAGCTCGCCGTCATCGCTCTCTTTGCCGAGGAGGAGATGCCCTTTAAAGTGCTTGACGGCGTTCGGATTGCTGTCGCCGCGCAGCGGCTTTTCGGTTGTCTGCGGGATGTCGAAGAGAAGTATAACTTCCTGCACATTCCCGTCTATGGGTAAGGTCAACAAACCTTTCTCGTCAGTAGCTGCACGGTAGTCATTTCCATTGACCGTCAGTTTATATTTGTTGGCATAGCCCGGCAGGAACAGCTTCATCACGAAGGAAGGCGTTGTGCCTTCATGCTTGAATGTGAATTGCACTTTGCCTATATTGGGATAGCCTGTGCGCTCAGTTATGGTACAGTTGCCGTATTGCAGGACACAATCGTTATAGTACCTAACCTCCGGATCGGACTCTGTATCTAAGAAGAGCGACCTCGCCATCCCATACAAGCCCTCCGCGCCGCGCATGGAGCAGCACCAGTAGGCATCGCCGACGCCATGGCAAGAAAGCGCCGTCCGTTCCCCGCCGACACAGCTGTCACATCCGAAGCCGCCATTGGGGCGTTGGGCATGACCTAAACCGTTGAGCCATATGCGGTGCGCCAAATCGGCATATTTCGGTTGCCCCGTCAGGGTAAAGAACTCCCAAGCCAAAAGAAGTGAATCTACGATAGCGCAAGGCTCTGTCCACTCCGGACGGCCGAACCAGTTGTCGTTGGCGTACGTTTCGGTCATCCCGCTATGTATATATAAGGTATACACGCGCAGCGCAAGGTTCAGGTACTTTTCCTCCCCTGTTGTACGGTAGAGCTTTACAATCCCCCGCGCCGCGCTCAAGGTTGCATGGGTCTGGATTTTTGCTCCCAAGAAGTCCAGCTTATTATAAGCAGCTACCATATCCTCTAATAGTTCCAACACCTTGGGATTCTTGAAACGCGCATATGCCTCGGCCAAGGCGTCCAGCGACATGAAAGCGCAGCCCGTATCAGAGGAGATGCGCCAGCAACCGATCTGACCCTCAATGCTCCCGCTCTTGTCGCCGGAGGGACGGCGCTCTTCGGGCGTACAGGGGTAGGATGCGTAGGAGCCGGTCGCCGGGAGATAGAGATTCTCTATGATACCGTCAATCCATCCGCGGACGGTTGCTTCCTCTGCCCACCTGTGGCCGCAGTCTAAGACTGCCATCAGTCCGCGCAGGAGCCAGTTGTGCCCGGAGAGCTGTTGCTCATCCAGAACACCATTGGTGTGGATAGGTCCCATGTAACCCTTTTCATTGAGCTTGCCCGGCAGAGCATCGAGAATCTCCTGTAAGTACGCCGGCTCCCGACCGGCGGCAGCGGCATGAAGACAAAGCGCGAGGATGGTGCGTCCCTCCCAGTCACCGGGCCAGCCGCCGGAATCGGCACTGAATACAGTTGATGCCCGCCAATGCGTTCCCTCCAAGCGTCCGATGTTGAGGGCTGTGCGGCGGCCGATGTCGCCGCGAAGACAGAGGTTGTGTGTGCTTTGCAGTTCCATTTGGCAGTATCCTCTTCCCTTTCGTTGCAGTAGGAGCAATCTATGCCGGTGACATTATATCTTTTCTTTACTCAGTAAACCTCTTACGATGTGAGCGAAAATGCTCTGCTTCTGACCCGGATAGGGAACACCGCCCAGTATGAGCTGCTCCGGCCGGATGTCCTTGAGGCTTGTCGGAGGTGAAGTATAGGGGTTGGCAGAAAGAATCACCATATCGGCAATCTTTCCGGTCTCCAGCGAACCGCGTTCTTTCTCGTCAAAAGAAGTCCAGTAGCCATTGTAAGTCGCCATGCGCAACGCTTCCTGCACAGTAAGAGCTTCTGTACGCACCGGGTGGTTCACGGCGTTATGAATCCAGAGCATCGGGTCGGGATCTGTGCAAGGAGAATCCGAGCCGAAAGACAGCCGAATCCCTTTGTCCGCGAATGTGCGCAAGGGATTCAGCCGCGCCTCGCGTTCCCCGAGTATATCGCGCAGATACCAATCCGGCTCCTGCGGCCAAACAATGAAAGATGTCTGCACCGGCAGCTGAATGCCGTATTCTGCGCAGATGTCAATGCCTTCGGCTGTCGGCAGACAGGCGTGGATGATACCGTGGCGGTGATCCTTCCGCGGAAAGTCGTCCAAGGCGGCCTTGAGGGCGTTTGTTGCCTGCCGGAAAGCGGCATCGCCAATGGCATGGAGTTCAATCTGGAGCCCCAAACGGTTGGCACGCTTGCAGAAGTCCGTAACTTCTTCGTCAGAGTAGTAGAGCACACCGCGATTCGCCGTGCCCTCATATGGTTCTGAGAGTGCCGCATCCATTGAGCCGAAACAGCCGTCTAAGGCAGTAGCAAAGCAGCCGCCGATGCGCGGGAGTTTCCGCTTCATAACCTTATCCGTATCCATCGTCTGGAAGAAAATGCGCGTCTGAAAGCCACCGGAGGCACCTCGTCCGATATAACGCTCCATGTCTACATCCAAATCTTTCGGGAAGCCGACACCGCTCACGGAGTGCATCAGCCCGATACCTTTGGAAGCCATATAGTCCATGGCACGCTGCATGGACTGCACCAAGTCGGGGATAGCGACTGTGGAGGAGATGTAGTCCGTCGCGGCAAAGAAAGCCTCTTGGTTCAGCTCGCCGCTGTCGGCATCATAGCCGCGCCGGGCAGCGACTTCCGGCGGGAGAGCCTCCAGGAGCTTTGTGTTCGCAATCAGGGCATGACCGTCATATTTAATGACGGTTGCCGGGCGGTCGGGAGCGACCTCATCCAAATCCGCACGGGAGAGCAGTTTTCGCTCCGCCACACTGTGGGGGGAGGCACCGAACGCTATGACCACCTTTGCTTTGCTTGTCGGCAAAAAAGCGGAGAACTTCTCTTTCAGCTCGGCATTGGAGCGCACATCCATCAGGTTCAGACCACTGTAAAAGAGTGCCATGCTTGCAAAGTGCAGGTGCGTATCCGCGAAAGCAGGTACCAACGCCTTTTGCCCCAAATCCGTAATGGGTATATGGGCATATTCTGCGGGCAGCGTATCGCCGACAAAAGCAATACGTCCGCCCTCCTCCGCAAGGTAGCGGCTGACTTTAAAGTCGGGCGTACAAGTGAGGATGTCGCCGCGGTATACAATCATGGGTAGGCACCTTCTTTTTTCAAATATGCGCAGCACGGCGCAGCGAGGCGTTTTTTCTTGCAACAGCAACCGGGTTATAAGTAGTATACCACATTCCGAATGCAAATGCAAGAACGAATCGGTTACCGGCGCATTTCTTCCGCTTTCCTCCGCCGCACGAAGCGTCCGGCTGCCCATGCAGGGCAGTGATAAAAAGCAAAAACAGGCTGCGCAATAGGTTGCAATCGCCTATTCATGCCCGTCCGACTGTCACTTTATTCTTTTGTATATCATCGCATATCCGGATGGATTGCATTCTTCATCAGAATGGAGCGGGCGATGGGAATCGAACCCACACAACCAGCTTGGAAGGCTGGGATTCTGCCATTGAACTACGCCCGCAACAAGTGGTATTATAGCACATTTTTATGCGTTTGTCAAGATGAAAATGCAGATTTCTTTTTTCGTTCATTTATTGAAATAATCCGCCGTTTCATGAAAAATCTCTATTGACAAGCTGTATTTCGTGTGTTATAATGAAATAGTAACAGTTATTACATAATTAGGAGTTGATGAACAAATGTCATGCCAAGCTATCGGTCGGTTCTTTCTCTCCCTGTTTGAGCGCATTACTGCGTGGCTGGTTGCGGCGATTGTTGCTGCCACCGGCGGTTTGAGTGTCGCCAATTTGGTCGGGGACGAGTACACGCCGAGTGTGCGCCCGACCTATGTGTTTGACCGCTCGAGCTTACTGCTCGGCGCATGGACCTACTCGAATCCTGTCTCCCAACCGGACACGCCGCGCTTGGCGCACGAAGCGGGGCTGGACTTTATCATCACAAGCAACGGCGTAAGCCAAGCACAACTGGATGCTTGGGGCGCACAAGACGTTGGTGTTATTGGCGTATACAACGCCGGTGTGTACAATGAAGGCTACAACGCCGCTACCTACAAGTCGCACCCTGCCCTTTGGGGCGACTACTTTACAGATGAACCCAATGCATCTGCAATGCCGCTCTGGGGGGAGCGCGTAGCGCGTTATAATCAGCTGGACACCGGCCGTGTGCCTTTCATAAACCTTTTCCCGCAGTATGCCACCAACGAACAGCTCGGCAATGAGCCGGAACGCGTGCGCGGTGAAGACGAAATATGGCGCAATATTGTTTCCCTCTTGGCACCGGAAGTCGGCGACTCCAGCTTGGACCAGTATTTGGGACACATCGCCGACTATGTTCGCTACATAGACACTGACTATATCTGCTATGACTCCTATCCCTATGGCTCCGACTTTTCCGGGCGGTGGCTGACGAACTTACAAGCCGTTGCGGAGGCTTGCCGCGATTATGACAAAGACCTCTGGATTGTATCGCAAGCGACGACCCACCCCGAATCCGGCGGTTTCACCCCCTCACTTCCCGAACAACGTCAGCAGGGTTACTCCGCCCTTGCATTCGGTGCAAAAGCCATCGTCTATGCCCTCCTGCAAGGCGGTTGGTGGACGGATCAGATGCTGGATGCTTCCGGCAATACCACACCGATGTACGATGCCGTAAAACAAGCCAACGCCGAACTGGCTGTCCTCAAAGATGTATATGCCAACTACAAATGGGTCGGTGCTTATACGGAGAATGCAAACAAAGTTGTCGGCGGTTTTTCTTCTGTAGGTTTCCCGGGACACAAGTTCCAAAATGAGCTGCCGATTGCCGATCGCGCACCAATATACACCTGCGACGGAATGCTTGTGGGTAAGTTCGAAGCAGCAGATGGCGGCGACGGACAGGCGTGGATACTGTGCAATATGCAGGACACCAAGACAGAAGCCACCACAACGTTCACCGTAACCTTGCCCAATGAAGCAACCCTTATCAACCGCGGCGAGGTAAAAACCTTGGCGGCGGGACCGTTCACCATGACGCTCTCGCCGGGCGACGGTGCTTTCTTGATGTATTGATTGGTACAGTGCAGGGGTTGGGCTTTTCCAACCTCTGCAATGCATTGCGTGGTATGGGTTTATTCCTACTGCTTATTATCCGCTGATTTGCTTCTCGACAATCGAGCCGCCGGCATAGAGGGAACGGAGCTTCGGCTTCTCTATCTTGCCGGTGGCATTTCTCGGTATCGGCGCGAAAATCCACTTGCGCGGCCGCTTGTAGCGCGGCAAATCAGCACAGAAAGCGATGGCTTCTGCCTCCGTTAAGGTGAAGCCCTCCCGCACTTCCACAATGGCGGCAGCTATCTCCCCTAAGCGCTCGTCTGCCAGACCGATGACCGCGACATCCCGAATCGCTGCGTTGCCGCGCAGGTAGTCCTCTATCTGTACCGGATAGAGGTTCTCACCGCCGGTAATGATGACGTCTTTTTTGCGATCCACAAGCCAGATGAAGCCGTCTTCGTCTTGGCAAGCCATGTCGCCGGTGTAGAGCCAACCTTCATGCAGGACAGCCTCTGTGGCGGCAGGGTCGTTGTAGTATTCCACCATCACACCGTCGCCCTTTACCGCCAATTCTCCGACCTTGCCTGCCTTGACCGGCAAACCGTTCTCGTCTATAATCTTGCACTCCCAACCATAGCCCGGAACGCCGATAGCACCAACTTTGCTTATGTTCTCCACACCGAGATGGACGCAGCCGGGACCGATGGACTCACTCAGCCCGTAGTTTGTATCATACGCATGATTCGAAAAGAAGCGCTTCCACCGCTTGATGAGGGAGGGCGGCACCGGCTGCGCGCCGATGTGCATAAGCCGCCAGTTGGACAGGTCGTATTTCGCCAAATCCACCTCGCCGTTGTCTATCGCATCTAAGATATCCTGCGCCCACGGCACCAAGAGCCATACAATGGTGGCTCCCTCTTTGGCTGCGGTACTGAGAATCCACTCGGGTTTGGTGCCGCGCAGGAGGATTCCCCGCGACCCGGAGAGCAGCGACCCGAACCAATGCATCTTGGCACCGGTGTGATACAGCGGCGGAATACACAGGAATACATCCTCTTCTCCCTGCCCATGATGCGCCTGTTCCACCACGGCCGCGAAAGCCAGTGCCCTGTGCTTGTGAAGGATGGCTTTCGGAAAACCTGTGGTACCGGAGGAAAAGTATATAGCCGCCAAATCATCCAACGACAAAGGAACCTCAGGCAGGTTCTTCAGGCAATGTGCCGCCGCCCGTTTGTAGTTCAAGGCATATTTCGGTCGTTCCGCCTCGTCGCCGACAAAGATTTGCAGCCGCACATCCGGCACCGTGCCCTGTAACGTATCCATGCGCTTGACAAACTCCGGTCCGAAGAATACGGCCGAGCAGTCCGCCAGTTGTAGGCAGTAGGTAATCTCTTCGGCTGCATAGCGGAAGTTCATTGGCACGGCGATATATCCGCCGCGCAGAATTCCAAAATAGATGGGCAGCCACTCAATGCAGTTCATCATAAGGATGGCCACCTTTTCGCCGGGCTGTATGCCCTGCGCCGCCAAAAGGTGGGCGCAGCGGTTGGCACGGTCATCGAATTGCCGCCAAGTATATGTCTTCCGATAGCCGGGGTGGGCATCTCGTTCCGCCAAGGACATTTCTTTCCAATCCGGCAATTCAGCGGCAGCGCGTTCCCGCACCTCGGGGTTGACTTCCACAAGGGCGATTTCGTCTGTCCTGTGCACAGCATTGCGGCGCAGGAGTTCTGTAATGAGTTCCATGGTTTTGATTCGCTTTCTATTATTATAGAATCATCCGGTTTGGATTGACCGCTTTAAAGCAGTAAATCGCTAAGGTTTATGAGAAACCGGGCTTCGCGGGAAGCCCGGCGTATCGGGACTAACCTGCGTACTCAAGTGCAAAACAATTCGCGGAAGACCGGCGGGAGAAAGCGCAATCCCATTTCCAAGAATTGCATCAGGAATAGGACAGGCGCAAAACCGAAGCCGGTGATTGTTTCGCCCTCTCTTAAATCATCTGCGGCATAGAAGGCTGCGGCATAGTGTATCTCTGTGTTAAAGCCATAGCGATCGGTTGCAATCGCGGAGCAGAGAACGGCCGGCCAAAGGGCGGCTGTGCCGAACTGGATGTGCTTATATGCGCTCTCCATGGGGTAATACAAGGATACATCTGTTGCTATCTGCTCTGCGTTCCTGTCCGTCGGCAGACCGACAATCTCAATCGTACCCCAGCGCGGGGTGGTGACATTCATTACGCCGCCCTTGCGGTCTTCAATTGCCCAGCGGTTCTCCCGGCATTGTATACCGGAGAGGTCTAACTTTCCGACATCGCCGTAACCGTTGCGCACCAAGACACCAACGCGCACATTGCCGTCTGTGTAGCAGTCCGTAAACGTCAGACCCGAGCAATCGGGGGATTCGTCAAAGTAGAAACCGCCTTGCAGTGAATCCAAGGCTCCAACGCGTATAAAGCTTCGTACCGTCCCGCTGTAGTTGGAAAGGATGTTCACCGCGCCGCGCTGCCCGCCCTTGCAGATGACATCCTCCGCCATGAAGTGATTCCCGAATACCCGCAGCGGGAAATCCACACCCAGTTTCGCATCCAGCGTCAGATTGCGGACAGTCACATGGTCGCCGCGAACCGTCAGCAAGTCCTCTTTCAGGTCATCTGAGCCGTCCCGCGCATCACTGTACCCCGGTTGCAACACAATCCTTGCATTTGTGCCGCGCCCGGCTATGGTCACATCGGCAAGCCGAACGACGGTTTGCACACCGCCGACTTCATATGTATTCGGTGCAGACCCGAAATCCAAACCCACGGGGCGGCTGTACACCGTTCCCTCAATTTCGACCAAACCGCCGGCACCAGCTGCCGCTACCGCCTGCCCCAACTCACCGTCAAAGACAGAACCGTTGACATAGACAGTTCCGGTTTCCATTGCCGCCGGCCAAACATATCCAACCATGCCGACCATAAGAACGAGTACCGCCAAAAATGCCGCAATTCGTTTCAAAGGAACTCGCCTCCGTTTATCGCTGTCTGCTATGGGTATTATAACATTTTAGAAGACAAAAGTCAATGGTAAATCGTAAGCGTTCGACAATTTTCGCATCTTGTCTGTAAAAATTTACAAAAAACTTCGTAAAAGATACAAATTGTAGTTGACAAAAGCGTGGAAATGTGGTAAGATATAAGAGCAAGTGCAAACGGATTCTTGATTCTTTCTGATGCGGAGGGTTGCAGGTATAAGCGCCGCGAACAGTAATACAGAGGAAGAACTCCTTGCACGAGCCCGTTCGGGCGATCAGAGTGCCTATACCGAACTCATTACCCGCCTCACGCCAATGGTCTTTTCCCGTGCGGCAGACTTTTCCAAGAACACCGGTTTGCTTATCGAAGATCTTGCACAGGAAGGGATGTTGGCACTCCTCAAAGCTGCGGCAGCGTTCAGCTTTGAAGAAGGCGCGGCGTTCAGCACTTTCGCCTACACAGTCATCTCAAACCGTATGCGCGACCTTTTGCGCCGCCGCCGTGCCTTACGGGAGATGCCGATAGACGAAGCGGTCATCGCCGATACTGCGGAGAGTGCGGAGGATCTTTTCCAAAGCATAGAGGAAACCCATGCCATGATGCAGCGTCTGCGCTCGGAGTTGACAGCATTGGAGTTGCAAGTCGCGGAAGGGTATCTCTCCGGTGAGAGTTACGCAGAGACGGCTGCCCGTCTGGGGACTTCCTCCAAAGCAGTGGATAACGCGATGCAGCGCATCCGCAAGAAAATGCGCCCCCCGGCGGAATGAATAGCCGCCCCACCCGATACAATTGGTATCGGTACCCGGCCGGGAGTTACCGGCACCCTTTTTGGGCAATCCGGGCTTGAACAACCCTGAATGCATATTAAAAATCTTTTTTTCAAGCGAGGTATGGCAAATGTTCGAAGACAAAACCCTCATCTGCAAGGACTGCGGCAACGAATTCACTTTCACCGCCGGCGAGCAGGATTTCTACGCTGAGAAAGGCTTTGAGAATGAGCCCCAGCGTTGCAAGTCCTGCCGTGATGCACGCAAAAACGGCAGCCGCAACGAACGCGAAATGTTCGAAGCGACTTGCGCCGGTTGCGGCGGCGTGGCACGCATTCCTTTCCGTCCGCGTGAAGACCGCCCGGTGTACTGCTCCGAGTGCTTCGCACGCCAGAGGGAGAACGGCTAATCAGCCCGGCGGCGGTTTTTGTACCGCTTCCAGTCTCGGACGACCCGGGTGCATAATGCAAGCATGAAACTGGATTTCTGCCCCGCATCCCATGCCTCCTGAAGAACTCCGGCATACGGTTGACTATCCGGCACACAGACAGAACCGCCTTTGGGCGGTTCTGTTTTTTATGTTTGTTGATTTGAAAACGGATTCGTACGCTTCCTTGTATGATTTTGAGAAAAATAATAAAAACCCCTATTGCAAAACGCTTGGAAACGGTGTATAATAATTCTGTTAAAAAGAAAGGCGGTTTTTGCATGGCCTATTCAATTTCAGAAACATGCTCCGGCTGTACAGCCTGTGCGCGCCTCTGCCCGGTTATGGCTATCAGCGGGGAGCGCGGGAGAGTTCACACAATTAATCCGAAGCGCTGTGTAGAATGCGGTGTGTGCGCTCGAGGCTGCCCGAAGAGTGCGATTCGGGACGCACGCGGTGCCATACCGCCCAGAATCCCCCGCAAAGAATGGCCGAAACCCGCTATCCGAACCGAAGATTGCTCCGCGTGCCGCATGTGCGTGGACATCTGCCCCTTTGATGCGCTTGCCTTGACACTGCCGCAGTTCAAGGGCGACATCCGTGTCCATGCCGCGCTCTCCAATCCGGCGAAGTGCGTCGGCTGTGCGCAGTGCATGAAGATATGCCCCTTACGCCTGATAGAAATGCAATCCCCGGCGCTTCCACCGGAGGCAAAGGCAACTGCGGAGGCAGCAAAATGAAAACCAACTATCCCTTACCGCTTTATGCAATCGTAAATCTCACAGATAAGACTTGGGAACCGTACCCCATCCCAAAAGACTTTTTCAAAAAATTTGTCGGCGGCAAGAGCTTGGGATCCCGCCTTTTGTTTGAATTCATGCCGTCACATACAGATGTCTTTGATCCTGCCTCCGTGGTGGTGGTAAATACCGGTCCCCTTACAGGCAGCGGGGCACCCAGTACAAGCCGCTTCAACCTCTGCGCGAAGAATGTCCTCACCGGCGGCATTGCTACCTCCAATTGCGGGGGCACTTTCGGGATGATGCTGCGCCGCGCCGGCTTCGACGGTGTAATTATAATGGGCGCTTCTGATGCTCCATGCTATCTGGAAATCTTAGATGGTGAAATTGCCTTCCGTGATGCCGCGGAGCTTTGGGGAAAGGACACGGAGGCCGCGCAGGAGCATTTGCCGAAACCCTATGGCAAACTCATGATCGGTCCCGCCGGCGAGAATAAAGTCTCCTACGCTGGCTTAGCCAGCGGGGAACGCATGGCGGGACGCTGCGGCATCGGTGCCATCTTCGGCTCTAAGAAGCTCAAGGGCTTAGTAGCCTATGGGACAAAGGAAATCCCTGTCGCCCAACCGGAACGCTTTTATGCCTATAATAAAAAGTGGATTCGTTTCTTACAGAACCACTCCATGACCGGGGATGCCTTGCCGCGCTACGGCAGCGCGGGGTTGGTAAACAAAGCCAATTCCATGAACGCGCTGCCTACCAAGAACTTCGAAAGCGGACACTACGATGCGGCCGACAAGGTCAGCGGCGAAACCCTCGCGGAAACGCGCTTAACGCGCAACGGTTCCTGTGTTTCCTGTCCTATCCGCTGCGAACGGCGGGTGCGCTTGGAGAACAAGGAGGTTAAAGGTCCGGAATATGAGACTCTCGGGCTGTTCGGACCGAACATGGGACTGCATGACATTGATTTGGTAATAAGGCTTAATTATGTCTGCGACATTCTCGGTATTGATACCATCTCCTGCGCCTCCACGATTGCTTTTGCCATGGAGCTCTATGAGAAAGGCTTAGCGGACTTCGGTGTGCGCTTCGGCAAAGCCGATAACCTTGAGGAGGTTATCTACAAAATCGCCAATGCCGAGGGCATCTATGCCGAACTCGGCAAAGGTTCCAAGTGGCTCTCCCGCAAATACGGCGGAGAGGACTTCGCTATCCACGCCAAGGGCATGGAACTCGCAGCCTACGAACCGCGCCGCAGTGTAGGCATGGGTCTTGGCTATGCCACTTCCAACCGCGGCGGTTGCCACTTGAACGGCGGCTATGGTGCTTTGGTCGAGTCTATCGGTGTGCTTTCCATCCGCCCGACCAAACGCTGGGCAAAACCGGACTGGGTGGTGTTTTTACAGAACGCCTTGGATGCCATATCCTTGGTGGGCTGCTGCCTCTTCTCCGGACAGACCTTTATACCGAATATTCTCTTTAAGCTAGGTCCCAATCACATCATCACTCGCTCCATTGGCTTTATCGCGAGCTTCACCGGTCCTGTGATTCGGCTCCTCCTGAAATTCCCCTTGGTTCTGCAATTCAATACTTTCTTCCTGATGCCGCATGCGGAGTCCTTTCACCGCTGTACCGGGATGCACATGACTACCGGCGACTTTATTCGCACGGGGGAACGCTGCTACAACGTCGAGCGATTATTTAACGTCAGGGAAGGCTTAACCGGCAAGCAGGATGCCCTCCCCAAGCGTCTGACAAAGGACTTCCAGAAGTACGGCGGTCATGACACAACGGTTCCCATCGACAAGATGCTTCCGATTTACTACAGAGCGCGTGGCTGGGACAAGAACGGTTGTCCTACGCGGCGCACACTCAAGAAGCTCGGGATGTCGGATTTACTCTATGTGCTGGACGAGCAAGAGGAGGTCGCATAATGGCTGCTGTAAAAGTGCAATACCGCGGGCGTTTGCATGATTTGGGACTGCCTGAAGAAGAGAACCTGACAGTCAATACCGTCAAAGACACCTTGACACACATCAAAACAACCTTCGGCGCAGAAGCATATAAAGCGGCAAAGATTATGCTGGTTGCGGTTAACGCTACCGGGATACTCATGCTCAAGGCTTGGAATACCAAACTCGCCGACGGTGACTTGGTGCAATACCTGCCCATCTGCGGCGGCGGATGAGCGTACGGAATGGTGAATTGTGAGCTGCTGACACTAATCATTTTTTGTAGGCGATTGTATGGAAAATCCGTTACGATATGAAGGAAACAAAGGTGCACTTACTGCTGCCGATATGGACAAGCTCCGGCAGTCGCGTGTTTTCGTCGTCGGATGCGGGGCCTTGGGCGGTTTTGTATTGGAGGCTCTGGCGCGGCTTGGCATCGGACACATCACTGCCGCTGACGGCGATGTATTTGAAGTGCAGAATCTGAACCGGCAACTGCTCGCCACACAAGTCACGCTGGGAAAGAACAAAGCCCAAGAAGCCGCCCGACGTCTGGCTGAAGTGAACCCGGAAACGGATTTTACTGCCGTGCCTGCATATGTTCTGACAGAAACCGCCCATACTCTCTTAGAGGGGAATGACGTAGTTCTGGACTGTGCCGGGGAACTCTGTGAGCGGCGAATGCTGATTGCTGTTTGCGCGAATCTGGGAATCCCGCTGATTACCGCCGCCATCAGCGGCTGGGACGCCCAAGTCACCGTCATACTCCCCAACAGCGGCACATATGACCGAATCTGTCCCCCGGAAGTGGAAGAGACCCCCGTCAACGGCTCACCGGCATTCTCGCCTATGGCTGCCGCCGCCCTGCAAGTTGCAGAAACTGTAAAACTGCTCTGCGGCAAAGGAAAGTCCCTCACCGACTGCGTCCTCAGCGTTGATTTTCTGCGCCAAGAATACCGCACCATACAGCTTTTGTAGAAGCTGTGCTAATACAAACGAATGGGAGCATCACCATGAAAAAGACCTTAGCGCTACTCCTGTCCCTCCTCCTTGCCTTTTCCCTCTTTGCCTGCGGCGAAAAAGCACTCGATGGCGACGGCTTAACCGAAGCCTCCACAACCGAACCAGTTATTATCCCCGAAAATCCTGTGATTCGGCTCTCCACCACGACCTCCGTCAATGACTCCGGCTTGTTGCCTGCGATTGTCCCTGTATTTGAAGCCGCGACCGGCTATACCGTTGAGATTACCTCTGCTGGTTCCGGTGCCGCCATTGAAAAAGGCCGCACAGGGGATGCAGACTTGCTTCTTGTGCACTCCAAAGCCTCGGAAGAAGAGTTCCTCGCCGAGGGCTGGTCTCCGGCACGGATTCCTTTCATGTATAATTACTTTGTGATTGTAGGTCCGGCGAATGACCCGGCAGGTGTAGCATCTGCCACCAGTGCTTCCGAAGCCCTGAAGAAAATTGCCGAAAGCAGCAGCACTTTCATTTCCCGCGGCGATGACTCCGGCACACACAAAGCGGAGCTGAAAATCTGGGATACTGCCGGCATTACCCCGGCAGGCGACTGGTATGTCTCCGCGGGACAGGGCATGGGCGCCGTGCTGAACATGGCAGCAGAACAACAAGCGTACACCCTGACCGACAAAGCAACTTACCTTGCACACGAGCAGAAGTCCCAGCTTGCGATGCTTTTAGAGAAAAACGACGAATTGAAGAACACCTACTCCCTGCTTGCTATCTCTCCGGAGAAGTGGCCGGATACCAATATCGCCGGCGCACAGGCTTTCATCGAGTGGATTACTTCTGCGGAAGGCTATAAGCTCATAGATGAATATGGCGTGAATGAATACGGCGAACAGCTCTTCTTCACGATGCCTGCCGAAAGCCTAACCGTACCGGTCACATCCAACACTGAACCGGATGCCCCAACAGAAGAAGCTACCACTCTACCCCTGGCGGCGTAAACAATGCAGACCTTTCAAGAACTATGGCAGCTCCTGACCGGACCGGACGGCGAATTGCGCGGGATTGTGTACACTACACTGCGCCTTTGCCTGACAAGTACCGTTCTCTCCGCCGCCCTCGGCATTCCCGGCGGGGCGGCGTTGGGGCTGTATCGCTTCCCGGGACGCAAGTTTCTGGTGCGCATATGCCGTACGCTCATGGGACTTCCGCCTGTGCTGGCAGGATTGGCGGCGTTTTTTCTGCTCTCGCGCTCAGGTCCTTTGGGACAGTATAAGCTGCTTTACAGCGTCGGTGCCATGGTAACGGCGCAAATCATGCTGGGTGTTCCCATCGCTGCCGGTCTAACACAGAGCGTGATTGCATCCTCCGCAGAAGCCATTCGAGAAACAGCCTACGGCATCGGGCTGCGTAGATGCCGTTTGCTTGGCCGTACCCTTCATGAGTGCCGCAAGAGCTTCGTGTCTATTGTCTGCCTCACTTTCGGCCAGTGCCTCTCCGAGGTCGGCGCTGCACAGATATGCGGCGGCAATATCGCCGGCAAAACGCGGGTGATGACGACCGCCATTGTCCTAGAAACCAATATGGGCGACTTTAAGATGGCGGGCGCGTTGGGGATTCTGCTGCTCTTGATTTCGTTTGGGATTATGGCTTTGGGAGCTTGGGGGGTGAGGGCGGATGAATGAATTGCATTCAATTGGATTGAATTCAATTGAATTGAATTCAATCCAAAAATCCTACCAAGGTCGTACCGTACTGGACTTACCGGAGAGCCTCACTTTTCTGCAAGGCAACCGCTATGCTTTGATGGGACCCAATGGCTCGGGGAAGAGTACGCTATTAAGGCTGATTGCAGGTTTGCTGACGCCCGACAGCGGGAGCATTATGCTGCCTGACGATTTGCGCAACAATTGCGGTTATCTGCCGCAAACGCCCTATATATTTGACACAAGCGTGTTGTCAAATGTTACGCTTGCGGGGTGTGACAAAAAAGCGGCGCGGGATATCTTGGTCACTATGGGACTGTCTGCACTAGCTGCACAAAACGCAAAAACCCTTTCCGGTGGGGAGAAGCAACGCTTGTGTCTTGCGCGTATGCTTATTCGTTCGCACAAGCTCCTCCTATTGGATGAGCCTATATCGGCGCAGGACCGCTCTTCAGTAGAGTTAGTAGCAAATGTATTGGAAACGTATCTAAAAGAAACGGATTGCACGCTTATCATTGCTACACACACCCCACGCTTTGCCGAACTACTCTGTTGCGAAATCATACACTTAGAAAACGGAAAACGATCGGAGGCTTAACCCATGCGAATCGGTGTTCCATATGAAGAAGCACAGCAAATGCTGCTTGCCCTGCCCTCCATTATTATGCAAACCGAAAGCGTTGCGGTAACCGAAGGACGAGGGCGAATTCTTGCGGAGGATTTGTATGCTTCTATTCCCATTCCGCCCTTTCACCGATCGCCTTTTGATGGTTATGCTTTCCGAGGTTGCGATACGGCCGGAGCATCTGCCGGTGAACCTGTTACCCTGCGCATTACGGAAGAGATTGCCTGCGGAGATGTGCCAACCGTACAGCTGTCGGCAGGCTATGCCGCTAAAATTCTGACAGGCGGGATGCTTCCGCCCGGCGCAGATTGCACCATCAAATATGAGAAGACAGTGTTCACAGCTGAGACTGTAACTCTTTCTAAGCCGGTTAAGCCCGGAACTGACATCATCCTCGCCGGAGAGGACATCCCGCAGGGAGCTGTCATTGCACGCAAAGGGGCTGTACTCACGCCCGCACTATTGGGGCTGATAACAGCCGTCGGGCATTCGACTGTTTCTGTTTTTAATGCACCCAAAGCGTTGATTATCAATACAGGAAGCGAGCTGATTTCCCCCGGTGAACCACTCCCGCCCGGGAAGATATACAACAGCGGTTTGGTTTCCCTCATCGGCGCCTTAGAGGATATGGGTATTTCGGCAGTGCCTTTTTCCGTCATACCGGATGACCCCGATTTGTTCGCGACGGAACTCAGTAAAGCATTGCCGCTTTGCGATGTGGTGGTGTCTACCGGCGGCGCATCCGTCGGCGACTATGACTTCTGCGTGGCTGCGGCTGAGAAGTGCGGCGCGGAAGTCCTCTTCCGCAAGGCTATGATTAAACCCGGCGGTGCTATGGTCGCCGCGCAAAAAGACGGAAAGCTCCTGCTTATGCTCTCCGGGAACCCCGGCTCTGCTCTTATGGCGCTTCAATTTGTAGCGCGTCCCTATCTCCTGCGCTTGACAGGAAGGGAAAACACTTTCCCCGAACCAATAGAAGTGAAGCTCCTGCAAAACTTCACGAAGTCCTCGGGCCGCGTACGGCTCCTTCGCGGACAAATGGTATTTGTGCAGGGCGAAGCATACTTTGAGGCTTTCATACTCCAGAGCGGCGGAGCATTGTCCTCCTTCCGCGAATGTGATTTAATCGCGGAGATACCCGGCGACTCCCCTCCCCTCCCGGCAGGTACAATTGTGAAGGCTTGGCGCATATGAAAGACAGCTTTGGCAGAAACATCACCTATCTGCGCTTGTCCGTCACAGACAAGTGCAACCTGCGTTGCCGCTATTGTATGCCTCCGGAGGGTGTAACCACGTTGCGGCATCAAGACATTTTATCTGTAGAGGAGATCTCTGACATTGTTCGTGCAGCCGCGGAAATAGGTATCACAAAAGTGCGCGTCACCGGCGGGGAACCCTTGGTACGAAAGGGTATCGTCGAAATCTGCCGCCGGATTGCAGCTGTACCGGGTATAACTGAACTGTGCTTAACTACCAACGGAACTCTGTTAGACAAGTTCGCAGCTGAACTCAGTTCCGCCGGGGTGCAGCGGATCAATATCAGTTTGGATGCCCTCGACCCGGCTATTTATGCCCGGATTACTTGCGGCGGCGATGTAACAGATGTGCTGCGGGGAATTGCCGCTGCGGAGGCTGCGTTTAACGCAACGCAGCTAAACGCAGTTAAACTCAACTGCGTCCCCCAACGCGGAATTAACGAAGGGGAAATACCTAAACTTCGCGCCTTTGCGGACCGGAATGGTTTTGCTTTTCGTCTAATAGAACTGATGCCGATTGGCAAGACAGCGGACTATGCACGGGCGCATTACCTACCGGTAGAAGAAGGGATAGCGGTTTTATCCCATCCGTTTTGTACGGCGTGCAACCGATTGCGCGTCACCTGTGACGGCAAGGTGAAGCCCTGCCTACATTCCTCGCAAGAGTTTCCTTTGCGGGGCAAAGATTATAAGGAAGTTTTACGGGAAGCCCTTCTTGCAAAGCCGAAGGGACACAATCTATCTGCGGCAGACAGTCTTTCCGCACGTAATATGAACGCAATCGGGGGTTGAGTATGGCAGCATTCGCGCATCTGAACGCATCTGGGCTCCCGCAAATGGTGAATGTCACGGAAAAAGCGGCTACGCAACGCGCGGCGAAAGCAACCGCAGTCGTACAGCTCAATGCCGAATGTTTTGAAGTGCTGAAAGCAGGGAAACTGAAAAAGGGTGATGCCCTGCCTGTCGCGCAGGTTGCGGGCATCCTTGCCGCAAAAAACACGGCACAACTCATTCCGCTCTGCCATCCCATCGCCCTGACAGGTGCAGACCTCTCGTTCACTCTGGACGATACCGCGCACACCGTCACTATAGAATCCTGCATACATTGCAAAGGCGAAACCGGAGTAGAAATGGAAGCACTCAGTGCCGTCACCGCCGCCGCCCTGACTCTCTACGATATGTGCAAAGCCCTCCAAAAGGACATAGTTATCACAGACATCCGACTCCTAAGTAAGACCGGGGGAAAGGCAGATTACACCTATGGCTGAAATTGTTGCGGTATGCACCTCCGAGAAAAAAGGAACCGTGAAACGGCCGCAGCCGGCAATAACTCTTCAAGCAGACTTCGGTATTATAGGCGATGCGCACGCCGGCGAATGGCATCGGCAGGTTTCGTTGTTGGCGGAGGAGAGTACGCTGCCGTTGAAAGCGCAATTTTCGCACATCGCCCCGGGTGCTTTCGCGGAGAACATCCTTACCAAAGGTATGACGCTCCATACACTTCCAATCGGTACGCGATTGGTGATAGAAGATGTGCTTCTGGAGATTACGCAAATCGGTAAGGAGTGCCACACCGCTTGTGAGATACGCCGCCTGACCGGCGACTGCGTGATGCCGCGGGAGGGCGTTTTCGCCCGCGTCCTGCGCGGCGGTGTCCTTCGTCCCGGGAGTCCAATCACAATACAGGAGGTAGATTGTGTATAACGCAGCTGTTCTGACCGTCAGCGACAAAGGCTATACCGGACAGCGGGAAGATTTGTCCGGTCCGCTCATCATGGAGATGCTTCGCGAAGCAGGGTACAACGTCCTCTCACTCTCCATCGTCCCGGATGAGCAAGTCCTCATTGCCGCAAAGCTCCGCGAGTTGGCGGACACCCAAGATGCAGCAATGCTGCTCACCACCGGCGGCACGGGATTTGCCCCCCGGGACGTCACGCCCGAAGCGACATTGTCGGTAGTAGACAAAGTGTGCCCGGGCATCCCCGAGGCGATGCGGGCAGCTTCCATGCAGGTAACAGATAGAGCAATGCTCTCCCGCGCCGTAGCGGGCATCCGAGGCAAGTGCTTAATCATCAATCTTCCGGGCAGCCCGAAAGCGGTCAAGGAAAACTTAGAAGCCGTGCTGCCGGCGTTGGGGCACGGATTGGATATGCTGCGGGGGGAGCAAAAAGACCACACCTGAATTCTTGGGAGGCGATGCTGCAGAATTTCCCAAAAGCCAAACCTTTTTCCAAAGATAGTGCCAAAATTCTGAACCGGCAGAATCCAAGAGTGTTTTTGTCGCATTTTTCGACAATTTCTCTTGACATTCGACACGCAATCTGCTACAATTGTATTACTGTTGCAGGGCAGACGCTTTTTCTTTGCAAAACACCTGCTTCCTGCAACAAAATATCACAAATTATGGAAAGGCGGTTCTGCAATGGGCAAATATGCACTCAAGGAAGTCAAAACCGGCTGGAAATTCAACCTTCTGGCTACCAATGGGCAGGTCATCGGCACAAGCGAGGTATACACCACCGAGGCTGCGGCGCGCAACGGCATTGCTTCCGTGGCAAAGAATGCTCCCGAGGCCAACCTTGAGGACCAGACCCTTGACCCGCCGGGCGAAGCAAAGAACCCGAAGTTCCAAGTCTATATCGACAAGGCCGGCGAATACCGTTTCCGCTTGACCGCGAAAAACGGTGAACCTATCCTCGCCAGCGAAGGTTACAAACAGAAAGCCTCCGCGCTCAACGGCGTAGAGAGTGTTCGTAAGAATGCGGACGGGGAGATTGCAGAGGCGTAAGCAATCGCAGGGACAATAGGCGCGGGAGTGAATCCCGCGCTTTTTGCTTTTCTTTATTTTGGTTTTGGGTATAGCGGTTATATATTCTGTCTCAAGAAGCCGCTTCCACCATCCGTGCATAAGCCCCGCCCAAAGCAATAAGTTCGGAATGCGTACCGCTCTCGGCGATTCGGCCGTCTTCAATGACGAGAATGCAGTCGGCGCGGCGGATGGTACTCAGGCGGTGCGCAATGACGATCACGGTCTTTTCGCCGGAGAGGTTTTCTATGGCTTGCTGGATGGAAGCCTCTGTCTCATTGTCAACGGCGGAGGTTGCTTCATCCAAAAGCAAGATAGGCGTATTGCGCAACACGGCACGGGCAATGGCCAAGCGCTGTTTCTGCCCGCCGGAGAGGCGTGTTCCACGCTCGCCGATTTGCGTATTGTAGCCTTCCGGCAGTTCGCGTATAAACGCGTCGGCACGGGCAACACAGGCGGCGGCCTCTATGTCAGCGATGGTGCTGTCTTTCAAACCGTAGGCGATGTTCTCGGCCACGGTGCCGTTGAAGAGGAACACATCCTGCAAGACCAGCGACAGTGAGGCGCGGAGACTCTCGAGTGTCACACCTTTAATGTCCGTGCCGTCAATCAATACTCTGCCTGCCATGGGGTCATAGAAGCGCTCAATCAGGTTCACGATGGTTGTCTTGCCGACACCTGTCGGCCCGACGAGGGCAAGCATCTTCCCCGGTTCTACTGCAAAAGAGATCGAATCCAGCACCGGCTCCGTCGGCTCATAAGCAAAGGAAACCTCTTGGAACTCTATCCTGCCTTTCACCGGCGGCAGCGGTACGGCCTCGGGGCTGTCCACGATGTCATTCGGTGTGTCCAGGAGTTCTATCACACGCCGCCCGGAGGCAAAGGCATTGCTCAAGTCCTCCACAAGGCGGGCGAGTGTGGTCAGCGGTTGGTAGAACAAGCTGAGACACATGAAGAATCCGACCAAGTCGGCGGCAGAAAGCTCTTCTTTTAGGGCTAACCAGCCGCCAAGCCCCACCACAATCAGCGTTCCCAAAGAGGTACACAGCTCCACCGTCGGGTGGAACAGACCGGCCGCAAAGTTCGCACGTATATTCGTCCATCCGAATTCACGGGAAAAATCCGCCATGCGCCTATGCTCCGTGCTTTCCCGCCCAAAGGCTTGGATTTCTTTCATGCCGGAGATATTGTCTTGGAGCATGGAGCCGAGTTCGCCGAGCATTTCAGTGTTCCGGCGGAAGAGGGGGCTGACTTTCTTGGAAAACACCCGGCTCAGGAATGCAACGAGAGGCACGGGAATCAGTGTCAGGAGAGCTAAGAGCGGATGGATGAAGAATAAGAGAACCATCACACCGATGACAACACATATGTTAGACAGCAAATCAGGTAAGGCGTGCGCAAGGAGCACCTCTAAGGTGCGGGTATCATTCAGGGCGCGGCTCATAACCTCTCCTGTGCGGTTGCCGGTATAAAAACGGGCGGAGAGCGATTGCAGTTTTCCGTACACCACGCCAATGAGTTCCCCGACGAAGTTCCAGGCAGCGATATGCGCCAAATACAAGGAACCAAAGCGCGCCCCCCAGCGCAGCAAATAGCTTCCGAAGAGCAAGCAGGTCAAGAAAAGCAAACTGTCGGCCGTCAGTGAGCCGTCGGTCAGCTTCGCAGTCAGCGACCGCACGATTTCCGGTGTAAGCAGGTTCAACCCGGCAGTCGCTATCAGCAACACCACGGTCAATACCATCGGGATGTAATAGTTATGTGCCATCTTTACAATTCGGATGAGAATTTTCATTGTTTGCCTCCGATTGGTTGTGCCTTACCAAAGATTATAGCACAATTCGACAGTTTATGCAAGCCATGAATCCAAATTCAGATTCCGGATACGGACTGCCGTACATAAAAAATCCACAAAATGCTTGACAAAGCGTAACCGGATTTGGTATAATGTCTGCGGCAAACCAACTATATATTTTAAGGGGGAGTCTTCTTGTTCAAGCTCAAGGAAAACGGCACCAATGTCCGCACCGAGGTCGTGGCCGGCCTCACCACATTCTTTGCCATGGCGTACATCATGTTCGTCAACCCCGCCATGCTTGCGCAAACCGGTATCCCGCAGGGGGCGGTCTTCTTGGCAACCCTCTTCGCCTCCGCGGCGGGTACGCTCGTGATGGCACTCTTCGCCAACGTCCCCTACGCGCAGGCTCCCGGTATGGGGCTCAATGCTTTCTTCACCTACACGGTCTGCTTCGGCTTGGGCTTCCGCTGGCAGGAGGCCTTGGCGATGGTCTTCCTCTGCGGTGTCATCAACGTCATCATCACCGTCACAAAGCTGCGCAAATCCATCATCAAGGCAATACCCCTTCCCCTCCAGCACGCCATCGGCGGCGGCATCGGTGTCTTTGTAGCCTACATCGGCTTCAAAAACGCCAATCTCCTTTCCTTTAATACGCCTATCCTTGACCCGTCACTGCCCGCCCAAGATGTCCCCGCAGCGGATGTCGTCCCCTCCTTGGCGAACTTCGGTTCTTGGCCGATTCTCTTTGCCGCTGTTTGCCTCATCCTGACCGTTGTCCTTGTCCTGCTGAAAGTCAAAGGAGCCTTACTCCTCGGCATCGGCATCTCTACGGTTCTGGGCATCGCAACCAATGTTGTGACCATTCCGGAGAACATCTCCCTGCTGGGCGGCATCGGGCAGTCTTTCGGCGACCTCGGCTCTGTTTTCGGACAAGCTATAGTGACCGGCATCCCCGCTCTCTTTGCAGAAGGGTCGCGCATTCCCTTGGTTCTCTTGACCATCTTTGCTTTCTCTCTCTCCGATACCTTTGATACCCTCGGCACATTTATCGGCACAGGCCGCAAGAGCGGTATCTTCTCCGATGCAGATATGGAAACCATGCAGACCTCCAAGGGCTTCAAGACCAAACTCGACAAAGCCCTCTTTGCCGACAGCATCGCGACCTCCGTCGGTGCTGTCTTTGGCACTTCCAATACCACCACCTATGTGGAGAGTGCCGCGGGCATCGGTGCCGGCGGCCGCACAGGTTTGACCTCTTTGGTTACGGCAGGGATGTTCCTGCTGTCGATTGTTTTGGCACCGATTGTCGGAATCATCCCCTCACAGGCAACCGCTCCCGCACTGATTATCGTCGGCATCATGATGCTCTCCGCTTTCTCCGAAATCAAATGGAGCGACTTGGAGGAAGCCATCCCTGCATTCTTCGCCGGCATATTTATGGCACTATGCTACTCCATCAGCTACGGTATCGCCGGCGCGTTCCTCTTCTACTGCATCGTGAAGCTCCTGCGCGGCAAAGCCAAAGAGGTGCATCCCATCCTATGGGGGGCTACTGCGCTGTTCCTCGCAAACTTTGTTGTGCTGGCTATCCTCTAACCACTTCCCTCTCACTACTTGTTTTTTGCAGAGGGCACCGCTTGCGGTGCCCTCTTGGTTTTGTCATATTCATATACTGTATCATTATTCCACGCCCAAGGCACTTTGTGCTGCCTGTTTCTGCAGCGCCCGCCGTTCTGCCAGTTCCGCTTCGATAACGTCCTTTTGCTTGACATCGTAAGGGAAGAGCAGCAAGGCAATGAGTGTGATGAGGTAATCCACCACGGGAGCCAGCGTATACAGCGGCCATGCCCATTTGACATAGCGCTCCGGGATTTCGGGGTTTTCTTGGGTGAGATCCACCAGATAAATACCGCTCCACTTTTGGAAAAGATTGTGGGTATAGGAGGTGATGTTGTTATTGACGAGCTTGTCTTTCAGCCCGTTGAAAGCAGCCGTGATGCCTTCCGACCGCACACCGGTCTTCCACTCCACATAGTCAAGCATCTCGTAGTTGAGAATCTCATGTGCATAACCGTTGACCGGACTGATGGTTTGCAGGATGGTATCAAAGAAGAGAATGGAGATGACACCGGCTACCGTCTTATAGCCAAAGGCAAACTTACCCAAGGAGCAGACAATCCAACATAGGGCATTGACAATCCGTGCTCGCTTGGGACCGCCGAAGAAATCGGTCATCTGCCGCAGGAAAGGGTAAAGGAATGTGATCGGGACACCCGTAATCTGTCCGCGAATCATATCGAAGCCTTCCCCCCGCAACTCTATGCCGAAAACCTTGCGTGTGGGATAGAGGAAGCGCCGGATAGGGTAGTCATCGGAGGTCGGCGTAAAGACCTGCAAGAAAGAGGCCGCGGCATTGAGCAATAAGTAGCGATTGTATCTCAGAACGCCTATACTCTCCTTTAGGGAAAGCTTATGGTCTTGCCACGGCGTTTCCTCCTCCCCTTGCACCGGGACGGCGGTTTGCGTTGCCGCTTCACGGAAATCCACGCGGTGCTTGGCAAAGGTATAGGCCAGACCGGAAAAGAGTGCCAGCGGCAGGATAATCAGGGAACCGTAGACATAAATCTTATAGTCGCTCGCCTGCAAGCGGTCTTTGGCAAAGCCGAAAATCCACCCCGGGATGTTGGCAATCGGATACCCGAGCTGCACCCCGACCGATTTCCATACATTGATTTTGCCGCGCTCCGTAGAGTAAGGCGTGATGCCCGCAAAATACTTGGTATAGGAAACCCCCGAGAATGTACCCAGTATATCGCAGAGCATATTTTTGGCAGCCAAGATAATAATATGCTGCACGGGCGTCAGCCCCAGATCCAGCATCACAAAGATATTCAGCAGCGTGTTGACAATATGATTCCACCGCATGATCCAACGGTAATTCTTGTCTTGGAGCGGGTGCCTGTCCATCCATGAACCAATGATGGGGTCGTTGATAAAATCCCAGATGTTCTGAATGGTACTGGCGATGGTGATATGGTTGGGATTGACATGGTATGTGTAGCGGAAGAGCCGATCCTGCCCATTGAAGCCGCCGACAGCCGTCGAGAGGCAGCCGTTAATCCCAAAGAGCAGCTTTTCCCACGGGTGTACAATGCCGCCATCAAGGTAATCCCCTTTGAGCCACGTAATGGGATGATGGCGCACCATCGCGATTTCGGCTCGGGTAGCCGCGCTGAACTTTTTCTCATACCAAGCTTTCCATTTGCCGGTAGGCTCTTGGGGTTCCGGGGTTGCGTTTTCGTTTCCCATTCGTATGCTCCTTCATAGGGATACCGGTACGGATCCCCTCTGCTTGCTTTCCTGTTTTATAGTATAGCAAAACAGGCGAGGAAAGTCAAGTGTTGTGCCGACGGCGGACGGAATCTGCCGACTGATGGCAGCGAACCGGCAGAGAAATACTTGACACTGCCCCCGGATTGTGGTAGAATAATATGAACTCCGAATGAGATACAAAGCAAACACCCCAAAAGGAGACCGCCATGCTGAAAGTCACCATCTGGAATGAGTTCCTGCACGAAAAAACAGACGAACGCGCCAAAGCGCTCTACCCCGAAGGCATCCATGAACACCTGGCGAAAGTCCTACAAGCGCCGGATTTGGAAATCCGCACGGCCTACCTTGACCAAGACGAAGACCACGGTTTGGGCGGCGATGTGCTGGACAGCACGGATGTCTTGCTGTGGTGGGGGCATATGGCACACAATAAAGTCAAGGACGAAGTCGCTGCCAAGGTCCGCAAACGCGTACGGGAGGGGATGGGTTTTGTGCCAATGCACTCCGCACATATGTCCAAGGCTTTCGTAGGACTGATGGGTACGGCGTGTACCCTCCAATGGCGCGAAATCGGCGAGAAAGCCCGCATTTGGTGCGTGAATCCCGGCCATCCGATTGCGCAGGGCGTACCGCTCACATTCCCGCTGGAGAGCGAGGAAATGTACGGCGAAGTCTTCCACATCCCGGCTCCCGACGAACTGCTCTTTATCACTTGGTGGCAGGGCGGCAATGTGTTCCGCGGCGGCTGTACGTTCCGGCGCGGCTTGGGAAAAATATTCTACTTCCATCCCGGGCATGAGACTTGCCCCTCTTTCCATAATGAGAATGTGTTGAAAATCCTCTCCAATGCCATTCGCTGGGCGGCACCCGCAGAGCCCCGTGATTTCCGCGCCGGCGACTGGGTGGAACCCTTGGAGGAGTTCCGCCCGGAAAAGCTGAGGTAATCGAAAATGCGCGCAGAAGCAATGCCTTCCCTAAAGGCAAAGCGGGAAACCGTTTTGCTTGTGTGCGTGTTTGCGTTCTTTGCCGTTATAGGCTTCCTCACGATTATAGACACCTATGATGACTGGTTTTGGGGCAGCGCGGACGGTTTGCGGGAATACCTCGGCGGACTGAAAAACACCAATGGGCGGTGGTTGGGCAATGCCGCCGCCATGGCACTGACGCGGAGCCGCCTGGTTGCAGCACTTTGCTACGGAACGACCGGGGCGGCTGTCGTATGGTCTCTGCCGCGTTTGGCAGGTCTGCGCGGCGTAGGGTGGGAACTCGCAACACTGCTCACGCTGATGTGTACCGCGGCAGTTAAGACCAACAACCTCTGGCATTGGTTGAGTTGCTTCGGCAATTACACCCTCCCGCTGGCAATCCTTCTGCCGGTGTTGGTATTGGTGCGCCGCCATGTTTTGGAAGAGAAGGAACTGCCAAAGGCGGCCTATGCCCTTCTGCCGTTGGTATTTGCGGCTCAGCTCTTCATGGAGCACTATACAATATGCTTTACCATCGCGCTTCTCATGGCTGCCGTATACGCCTCTGCAAAGCACCGCCGCCCGGATGCCCTCCTGCTTTCGTTTGCTCTCACCGCTCTCGCCGGCGCGGTCCTGATGTTCCTTCATCCTGTCTATTGGTATGCGATTCCCCAAAGCACGCAAACGGGAATCCACCAGTACTCTGTATTCGGTTCCCTAACAGAGTTTGTTTCCGGCATCGTATATCACTTACTGCATCCCAAGTTTGGGTTTGCATTCGGGTTTCTTTCCGAATGGTTCTTTTGCTTTGCTGTCGGCGGCTCGCTATTATATTTCTTCCTGCGTGTAAAACCGAAAGGTTGGAGAGGACTATCCGCCCTGCAATGTGTATTCCTTTTTCGGGTTTCATACGTTCTATTAATTGGTGATATGTTCACTTCTTCTATGGACTACAGCAATGGGACAAGGCTCCAGTACACGATACTGACCTTGCGCTTGCTGCTGCTTTGTGCAGAGTTGGCGGCTGCGTTCTATGCCCTTTGGCACTTTCCAAAAGCCCGCCAAACACTCCGAGCAGCTGTTTTTTGTGCTGTTTCGGCAGCTGCCCCTTTGCTATTCGTATATCCTATCCCCTCTCGCGTCTGGTTTTTACCGTTGCTTTTTACGTATGCAGCTTTGTTCCGCTTGGCAGCGGAATGCAGGGTACTTCTGCCGGAATCCGCCTTGCGTCCTTTTTTCAAGCCCCTCCTGGCATTTCTTTGTGCGATGATAAGTATAGCTTCCTTGGCGCAGAACGGACGGATGTTCTTGATGGCTGCGAACCGTGAGAAGGACATCCAAGCCCAAATCGCTGCGGGGAACCAGACCATTTTTGTCTCTTATATCGCAAAGCACACCCGCGGAGAAGCGGAAAAGACGGCTTTCCGTGCGCGCTACAATCTCCCAAAGGACACCCAAATCATATTCCTGAAAGAAGGAGAAACACCATGAAAATCAAGCAACTCGAACTGTTCCAAGTCCCGCCGCGCTGGCTCTTTTTGAAGATTACTACGGCATCGGGCATCGAAGGGTGGGGGGAGCCGATCCTGGAAGGTCATGCCGATGCGGTAGAGGCCTGTGTGAAAGAGTTCTCTGAGGTTCTCATCGGGCGCAACGCCGGAGACATTGAAGACATCTTCCAAGTGCTCTACCGCGGGGGCTTTTATCGCGGCGGCGGCATTCTGACCTCTGCGTTGTCCGGAATTGAGCAAGCCTTGTGGGACATCAAGGGCAAATTTCACAACCTCCCCGCCTATGAGTTCTTAGGCGGGGCAGTGCGCGATAAAATCAAGGTCTATTGCGGTGGGGATGGGGACACACCGGAGTCTGCGGCTCGGGCAATCAAAAACAGGCATGCGCAAGGCTACAAAGCAATCAAGATGAACGCCGTGCGCCACTATGAGTGGATCGATACCTATGCCAAAATCGATGCCGTTTCCGCGCGGGTGGCGGCGATGCGTGAAGCGGTGGGCTATGACGTAGACATCGCCATGGACGTGCACGGCCGTATGCACAAAGGGATGGCGCGGGTGCTCCTGGCGGAGATGGAGCAGTATCGTCTGCTGTTCATTGAGGAGCCGGTGCTGACAGAGCATCCGGAGGCCTTTGTGGAACTGCGCAAGCACGGTTCTACCCCCTTGGCTACGGGGGAACGCAACTATACGCGCTGGGGCTATAAGGACATCATCACGCAGGGCGGGATTGACATCATTCAGCCCGACCTCTCCCATGCCGGCGGTCTTTTGGAGTGCAAGAAGATTGCCGCCATGGCGGAATGCTATGATGTAGCGGTGGCGCCGCATTGCCCCTTGGGACCGATTGCACTGGCTTCCTGCCTGCAACTGGATTGGTGTACGCACAACGCCTTCATCCAAGAGCAGAGCCTCAACCTGCAGGACTACAGTACAGAGGGGCAGCTCGACTATGTTCTCGACCGCGACACATTCGCGTTCAAGGACGGCTATGTCCACCGCACGGAGAAACCCGGACTGGGCATCACCATCAATGAAGAGCTTGTGCGCGAACGAGCGAAAGAGCGCTTCCATTGGTACACCACACAGTGGCGCAATACAGACGGCTCCGTCGCAGAGTGGTAAGCAAACTGCAGGACGCAGCCGCCGCTTTGCGGCGCAATAGCCGCTTTGCGGCACAGCTGCCGCTTTGCGGCACAACTGCCTCTTGACAAGCAAGCGCGGCTGTATTATAATAGAATATGACAACTGAAATCCCGGAACCGACAGAAAGAAGTGTACCGCCATGCCGAAGTCTGAAAAAGCCAAAAAACACACGCACCGCCTACGAAATACGTTGCTGATTATCCTTGCCGGCATCGCCGCGTTGGGTGCGCTGTGGGCACCCCTGACGGAGAGCGTACTGCTGGGCTTTACGTATGTAGGGGGCGGCTTACCTTACTACTGGACAGGCAACTACAAAAAACAGCTGAATGATTCCGGCTTCTACGCAAACAATACGAAAGACGCTCTGCCGCAGACGGCATTGTATTATATTGTAACAGACTTCTTTGCCGAGCCGTTGCCGGAAGGGAAAACGGTGAAGAAAGTCTTAGTGGTAGGGCATGATGGTGCGCAAGCCGGCGGTTTCCTGCAAGCCAAGGAAGGTGTAAGTGCCGCCTTGGCGCTCAAAGAAGGCGGCGGCGCTGCCTATGCCATGTATGCCGGCGGTCCGTGGCTGCATCCGCAGATTACCGTGACTGCCTGCGGCTGGTCCGCATTGGAGACCGGTGAGTGGTCCTACCAAACGGGTGTAACTGCCAACGGTGTCACCAAACCTGCCGACTCCAAACACACGTTCTTCACACAGCTCACAGAGAACGGAACCATTGCGAAATCTGTGTTCCTTACAAGTTGGGATGGCCACTTCACAGCAGACGATGCCACGCTGAAGAATGAGTTGGTCTACGATGCCGAGAACGGTCTGAATACCAACTGGGTGCAATGCGGAAGCGATGAAGAAACCGTAGAAAAGACTTTACAAGAGATTGCACTCCCGGACTGCGCCGGGCTGATCTTCCCCATCTTAGAGTACTGCGACCACGCCGGTCACGCCTACGGGCAGTCCATGCAAATAGCGGAGTATAAGCGCGGTTTCGCCGAGAGCGATGCGCAGGCACTCAAACTCATCAATGCCGTCAAGGCCCGCCCGACCTATCAAACGGAGGATTGGCTGATTCTGATGACCAGCGACCACGGCGGCTGCGGAAAGGGGCACGGCGTGTGGTTGTTCTCCACGGAACGGCAGGTGTTCCTGATTTCTTCCCGGCCTTTGGATTGGGAGAAATATGTGCAGTCCCCATGGAAGGCTTGAGCCATACGAAATAGGAAAAGGAGGGCTTGCGTTGCGGATACGTTGCTATGCCGTTGCCGTCGGCATCCTGCTGCTGTTGCTTGCCGGGTGCGTTACGGCTTCTGCCGAGCCGGAAACAACAGATGTGCCGGTGTCTTCCTCTGCTTATGTTCCGGAGGAAAGCAGCAGCAATTCCGATGCGGAAACGGAAACCCTGCTGACGCAAGCGCAAACGGAACCCACCGAGGCGCCGGAAACCGAAACAGCGCCGACAACGCCGACTTTGGCGACGGCGCACCCGGAGGATACCTATACCGGCGTTGTGCCGCGCGGCACGAAGCCGTCCTTTGACGAGTTTACCGTCACCCAAAGCACAGCACGCAAAAAAACATCGTCCGCCGCACCTGCTTCTACAGTGCCCGCAGTTACCGAAACGGAAGAACCGCAAACGAAAGCAATCCCCGGCTGGCTGAAAGTCGTGGTTCCGGCGGCGGGAACGGTTGCACTCCTTATGGTCGTGCTGCTTTTGGCAGACAGGAAGCGGGAGCGCCGATAGCTGCTTTTGCCGTTTTTCCTACAAATACAAATACGCTGAAGACCGGTAGGTAGGTCTTGCAAAATAGAAAGAAGGTAGTTCCTTGAGCCAAGAAGAAACGATTCTCCCTGCCGGCAGGGTTGCCGGCGCCTTTTACCGTATGCTGCATGAACCCAAGAAATGGGAACTGACATATTGGTGGATTTGCCGTGCGTTCTTTATTTATGGGTTGATATGTACTGTCTTTTGGATGGCGGATCCGACACCGCCCGCATTCACGACCATTGTGCCGATACCGGAGCAAAACGGAGCCGGACGCACGTTCTTGGTAATGCTCATCCATTTGTTGGTGACATTCCTATGGGAGTTCTTTCAGTTTGCCAAGCCGACGAGTGCTTGGCGGCTGATTCCGCGGTACTTTCAGGTAATCTCCTGCACATTTGCTTTGGTCACAGCGTTCTTCGGTGCGTTTGTGAATTTATATTACAACTTTTACTGGTGGGACACGGCAATCCATTTCTTCGGCGGTGCTCTGTGCGTGATGCTGGGCTATGAGCTCTGCACCATGATACAACACAAGCAGCACGCCGCCATCCCGATGCCGGTGATTATCCTCTGTTCTGTCGGGATGTGCTTCACGGTCACATCTATATGGGAACTGTTTGAGTTCACCTTTGACCAAGTTGCTTGGGGGGATATGCAGCACTGGAGTTTGGCTTTAGCCAAAGAGGCCGGTGTCGTGCATCCGATTTTCAAACCCGCACCGGAACCCGGCGCGGCTTGGGATGCCCGCTATGCCATCATGGATACCATGAGCGATATGGTCATGAACTTCTTGGGCTGCGTTGCCGCTTTGATTGCGTTGCTAATTTATCCATATCATCATAAGAAACCGGAAAGCAATCCGAATGTTCTATATAGTGAACATTCGTGATTCTTTTAATCTGATTTTCTGCTTGACATTTTCCTGCAAACCGTTTAAAATATATATGTGAGTCGGTTGGGCAGTCGCGCAGCTTAGCTGTGAGGAAAGTCCGAGCTCCGCAGGGCAGGCGGGCGGCTAACAGCCGCCGAGGGCGACCTTAGGGAAAGTACACAGAAATATACCGCTGCCGGTCGGCAGTAAGGGTGAAATGGTGCGGTAAGAGCGCACCGGGGAACATGGAAGTGTTCCGCCAGGCAAACCCCCGCCGGAGCAACGCCGACGGCTCAACGCGCCCAGCGGCGCACCCCTCGCCCGGGGGACTGAGAGCGAAAGGCGGCACCGAGCCATGCGGCAACGCACGGCCCAGATAGATGATTGCCTTCAAAGACAGAACTCGGCTTACAGACCGACTCACATTCTTTTTTGCAAACGCCGACTGCTGTTGTTACAAGCGGGGAGTTCTGTTTTGCGCCCGAGTAATCTTCTCAAATGGTCCTTCTGGCTCTTCCCGCGGCGTTGCCTGTGGTGTGGGCGGTCTATTCCGTCGGAAGAAATACTGTGTACAGAGTGCTTGGATTTGGCTCCGCAACCGGGGAGCGTCCGCACTCTCCCTTCGGGGCTGACAGTGTACTCGGTTTTTCCGTACCATTCGGCAGGCGGGGTGCGGCTCCGGTGGCTGAAGTTTGCAGGACAGCGCGGCTTGGCTGTGGATTTCGGCTGTGCTATGGGGGAGCTTCTCCCAGCATATATTCTCGCAGAGCAACCGCTCTTTGCTTGCGTCCCCTCCGGTGCCGACCGCCTGAAAGAACGCGGCTACAACCAAAGTGCCGGTCTGGCGAAGTATGCGGCCATGCGGACGGATTGTTCTTTTTGCCCGGACTTGCTCAAAAAGGTAAAGAAAAACAAAACCCAGCATGAAATCTCTGCCGAAGAGCGCATACTGAATGTGCAGGGCGTATATGCACGCAATCCGGACATTGATATCAAAAGCCGCCATATTGTGCTGGTGGATGATATTGTAACGACGGGCGCGACGCTGGAGGCGTGCGCGGCAGTGCTTGCAGAGGGTGAAGTCAGCCAGATTACAGCCCTGACCGCTCTGGCAACCGGTCGGAAGTAGTATTATGAATTGCGTAGGGGACACCAACCATGGTCGGAATGCAAATCGGAATTGACCTCGGAACAACCTCTATCCTCGTCTATGTACTGGGGAAAGGTATTGTGATTCGTGAGGCTTCCATTGCGGCAATCGAAAAAAAGACCGGACGCATCCTCGCACTGGGCAATTCGGTATACGAAATGGTCGGCCGCAATCCCGAGGGGTTGGACATCGTAATGCCAATCCGTGACGGCGTTATCTCCAATTTTACGGTCATCCATGCGATGATTGAATACTATATCAAGCGTCTGTGCGGCAAAAAGTTCTTGAAACCGACGGTCATGATTTGTATGCCTGCGACTGTTACGGGCTTGGAGCGCAGCTCCATCTTAGAACTGGCCATATCCGCCGGTGCGGCGCGGGCTTGCCTTGTAGAGGAACCGCTTGCGGCGGCTTTGGGCGCAGGATTGAATATTCTGGAACCCGGCGGTCGATTGGTATTGGACATCGGCGGCGGCACGGCAGATGCCGCTATTATCACCATGGGCAGTATGGCAATTGCGAAATCCGCCAAAGTAGCGGGCAACGCGCTGAATGCCTCCATCGCCAGGCACTTGCGCCGAGAGCGCGGCTTGGAGGTCGGCGAACTCACGGCGGAGGCTGTCAAAAAGAAAATCGGCTGCGCCGTACAGCGTAAGGTAGAGTTGGCTATCCCGGTGCGCGGCGCAAACTACATCTCCCGCCTACCCGACCGCATAGAGGTAACAAGTACGGAAGTGCATTATGCGATGCGTCAGCCGCTGCGTGACATCACGAATCTTGTCCGGCGGCTGTTAGAGGAAACCCCGCCGGAGATGGCGGGGGACATTTATGACAATGGGATTGTGCTTACCGGCGGCGGTGCCATGCTGCGCGGCTTAGATGCGTTACTTGCCCGCGAGACACGTCTCAGCGTTGTGTTGGCGGAGCATCCTTTGGAGTGCGTAGCCCGCGGTTTGGGAGTTTTAATGCAGTCCGACAGGCTGATGAAAGAGAACTCCTACTACTACAAGACGGATGACGACATCGGTGAGTTCGAACGAAACCGGAACGTATAATCTGTTATTCATACAATTAGATTACGGTTTTGTAACTCGATACCACATCTGCCCATGTCGACTGTAAACCTTCATTATAAATGTATACAGGTGTCTGGTTGTATGTTTTGGAAGGCACGGTGCCGAAGAGCCGCCACACCTGTGTCGTTGTACTGTACCCCAATCCATACACCGGATACGCATCCGTTGCACCGGAGCTGCCTGCAACATGAATCCAACCTGTGCAGGGTATATAATTCCCATAATAAGGGTCGTTGTGCGTTCCATAGGTGTCTGTCAGCCAAGTGATAAACTCAGCGGCAGTCGTCGGGAGGTTTGTGACGGTCTTCTGGATGGTTTCAATGCGGAACTCCACTGAGCTGTTGTCATCCGGACTGTCATAGCGTACGCCGACCAACACACGGTACAGCGTTGATAAACCAGTGGCTCCGGTGGCACCCGCCGGACCGGTAGCTCCTTTGGCACCGGCAGCTCCGGTGGCACCCGTGGCGCCTTTTGCGCCGGCGGCTCCCGGTGCTCCTGCGGCACCTTGCGCACCCGTGGCACCTTTCGCCCCGGCGGCTCCCGTTGCGCCTGTGGCACCTTTTGCACCGACGGCTCCTTGCGCGCCTGTTGCTCCTGTGGCACCCTTGGCACCGGCGGCTCCGGCGGCTCCCTGTGCGCCTGTGGCGCCCGTCGCGCCCGTTGCGCCCCGCGCTCCTGCTGTCCCGGCGGTTCCTTGTGCCCCGGTAGCCCCCGTTGCACCTGTTGCTCCGCGTGCACCGGCGGCTCCTGCTGCGCCTTGTGCACCGGCTGCACCTGTGGCACCTGTAACTCCTGTACTGCCGGTTGCTCCGGTTGCTCCGGTCGCACCTGTGGCACCTGTAGCGCCGTTCTGCCCGGCGGCACCCGTTGCCCCTGTCGCCCCGGGCTGTCCGGCCGCTCCGGTAGCACCTGTGACACCGCGCTGCCCGGCTACCCCTTGGATACCCGTATAACCGGTCGGTCCGGTGGCACCTGTGGCACCGTCACTGCCGGCTGCTCCGGTTGCGCCTGTGGGACCTGTCGCTCCGTCACGGCCTTGGATGCCTTGCGGACCTACAGCGCCTGTTGCCCCTGTAGCTCCGGTCGCCCCCGGTTCCCCCGGTATCCCCATAACGCCCTGCTGTCCGGTTGCGCCGGTAACGCCGCGGAGCCCTTGCGCTCCGGTTGCTCCTGTAGCGCCGTCTACACCGTCGCGCCCGGCGGCTCCGGTTGGTCCGGTGGCACCCGTAGCACCGCGAGCCCCTGCCGCACCCGGAGCACCTGCTGCGCCCTGCGCACCGGTTGCGCCTGTTACTCCCTGCAAGCCCTGCGCTCCGGTAGCGCCGGTTGCTCCTGCTACCCCGGTTGCTCCCGTTGGACCTGTCACGCCCACAGGACAGCAGTACCCACCCTCCGGCTGGCGTTCTATGCGGCGGTTATATGCCATATGTATCGCTCCTTTTTGAGGACAATAATATCAAAACAGCGGGCAAATGCCCATACCATTATATTCTTCAATAGGAACCATGGTGACTTTTCTCGGGATGTTTCACGCAGTGTTTAGCTTATAAGGCTTATCAATTCAATCTCTTTTTCAGAAGCTGCGTAGGCCTTTTGCCTTGCCGCCAAGGTGCCACCGCCATTTTTGTTGCGCCCTCCCGAATCCTTACTTGCCATTACAGCCTCGAAGCGCACCGCACGGCCGTTTTGCCTGCGTTGCCTCCTGCCATTCTTCGACATTCTCCTCCATAATGCGACTTTATCTGACATTAATTAATGACACAATGTAATATTTACTTGTTTTTTGTCACATACATTAATATTTTTGTTCAATTTGCTATTGACAAATGCCAAAAAATATGCTAAAATGGAAAGTGAAGGAAAGAGAAAACCCGTTTCGTTTTTAGCAAGGAGGATTTGTCATGGAAAGCACAACCCTGCGACTGACCAAAGCCCGCCTGTACTTTATCGACCACTTTGAAGGCGAAGAGCGCGCACATCTCATCGCAATGCTCGAGAAATACCAAGCCGACGGCATCTTCCCGGAAATCGCAGAAAACGCTATGCATATGGCTTTCGGCGCTGTCGCCAAGAGCATCGATTCCGCCAAGAAGCGCGCCGCCACCAAAGCCGCAAAGCTCGCTGCCCAAAACGCCGCCGGCGATGCGCAAGAAACCGGGCGTCAAGAAAGCACCGCCGCCGCGCCTCCCGTAGTTGCCAAAGCCGCTGCCAATGCCGCCGCCCCCGCCCGCACAAACCTGCCGACTGTCAAACCCCTCAAAAAATCGGCAGAGGAACTGGAGCGGGAACGCAGATTCAATGACTTTTGGCTCTTCTACCAAAGATTCCCCTTCAAAAACAACAAACTCAGCCCCCACAGAGCCTACGAAATGTGGAATGACTTCGCCATGGACGCACAACCGATTGAGGTCGTCCTCAAAGCGCTCAACCGCGACATCGGCAGAGGCAAATTCAATAAACACGCACCCACCCTCCACCAGTGGCTGTGTTGGGAGAGTTGGGCGGCGTAGGGGCTTCGCGAAGCCCCGGGCGGTTCGCGAACCGCCGCCGACCGGCTACGCGTAGCCGGATGCATAAAAGCGCAACCGATTACGCGCAAAAGGCAAGGCAGAGTAGCTTTCAAGCAAAGCCGGCTCTATTTATCTTACTGCCGCAACACCGCTGCGCACGGCAACCTGTTACGCGTAACAAGTCATATGAAAGGGCGACCGGCTACGCGTAGCGGGGTGGCACAGGACGCTACGCGCAGCCACCACCCCGGGCGGTTCGCGAACCAGATATATACACCCCAAGGTGCATATATACATCGACATCGACGTCGATACCGATATCGACATCCCCCTCTTCAGCACACTAAAGAATATATGAATACCAATCGTTTTCCGACATTCATTCCAATTTCGCAATATACAATTCGTAATGCATATATGCATCCACTCTTCCTGCGCAAACGCCGCAACATCCGCTCTGCGGTGCGCGTACGGGGTTTCAGGTGTTCATCCTTTGCCGACAGCGGTTGCCGCACAGCTTTCTGCGTCATGGGACAATGCCCCCGATTCGTCGGTTACCCGCGTCACGTTGTTCATCCACCGCCCTGTCTTATAGCGATACAGCGCAAGAGAGAGCTTGAGAACCTCATCTGAAGCCAGGACCGCCATCACCGCTGCCGGCGGCCAACCGAAGACCAACGCTCCCAAAGCGCCCAAGGGCAGGGCAACGCCATACATGAATATGACATCAATCACCGCCACGAATTTCGTATCGCCGCCGCCGCGCAGGATTCCGACAAGCACCACGCAATTGACAACGGCCACACCATCGGTGACTGCGCGAATGAGGAACATCTCTTTGGCAAGTGAACGCGCTTCCTCGCTCAAGGCAAAGTACCGCAAGTCCGGCAGGAACAGCCCTGCTGCGCCCATGATGGCGGCATACAAAACCGCAATAACCAAGGAGAGCCGCAAAAGGATTCGGGCATCCCGGCGCGTTTTGTCAAACTGATTCCTGCCAACGGTCTTGCCGATGAATACCCCTGCCGCATTGGCGACGGAAAATCCCAAAACGGAGGCCATGGCTCCGACGGACAGCACCAAAGAGGAGGCAGCCACCACGGCCGTACTCATGCGCCCGTAGATAGCGGAGTGGATGCTCGTGCCTATCCCCCAGAGCGATTCATTCATGACTACAATCGCCGCATACTTCACGAAATCGCGGGTGAAGCCGCCGTCCGCAAGCAGAATCCGTTTCGGACTGATGTGCAGACGACCGCGCGCCGTTGCGGCATAGACAAGGATAATCAGAAGTTCCACTATCCTCGCTAACAGAGTCCCGAGAGCCGCCCCGTTGACACCCATGGCGGGTGCACCAAGCAAACCATATATAAAAACGGCATTAAAAAATGTATTGGTGCAAAAGGTGGTTCCTTGGGCGGCAAGCCCGAGATTGGCGCGTTCCACAGACCGCAGAAAGGAGTAGTATCCCACCGTAAAGCTCATTATCAGAAAGGTCGGGGAGATAATCCGCAGGTACCCCGCACCTAAGGTAATGATTTCCTGCAGGTTTGTGAACAGGCGCATGATTTGCAATGGGCAAAACGCCGCTCCCAGAGAAAACAGCAACCCTATCCCGAGTGTAAAGCGCAGGGAAACGCAGAGAATCTTTTCAATCGAAACAAAGTCCCGCTTCCCAAAATACTGCGAGGACAGTACCGACCCGCCCGACACAACGCCGAACAGAAAAAGCCAGAAAATAAAGCCGTACTTATTGGCAAGCGTGGTGGCGGAGAGTGCGCTATCGCCCAAGCTTCCGACCATGAATGTATCCGCCAAACCGATGGCATTGGAGAGCAGATTCGCTCCCGCCGTCGGCAAGGCAATCCGTGCCAAAGCACCGTAAAAGCCGGGTTCGGCATGGAGGGTGTTTCTCAGCATGATGTTTCCTTTATGATGATATTTCGTAGGGGGTGGGTTCGGGCGTCGCGAAGCCCACGGCGGTGCGCGAACCGCCCCTCACGTACAGAACATCGTGCCGATGCCGGCATTGGTCAGCACTTCAATGAGGATAGAATGCGGCACGCGGCCGTCGATAATGAACACGCGGCGCACCCCCTCCCGGACAGCTTGAATACAGCACTCGACTTTCGGAATCATCCCGCCGCTCAGGATACCATCCTCCTCCAATCGGGGCATTTCACTGAGGGTAACGCGGCTGATTAGACTTCCCTCATCGTTTTTGTCGCGCAGCAGACCGGGAATATCGCTCATCAGTATGAAGCTTTCCGCTCCCAAAGAAGCCGCAATCTTTGCCGCCGCCGTGTCGGCATTGATGTTGTACACATTCCCCGCCGAATCGCAGCCGATGGTGGAGAGAATGGGGATATACCCCTGCTCCAAGACAATATGAATCGGCTGGGTGTCTATGGAAACGATGTCGCCGACGAATCCAAGCTTCTCATCCAATTGCCGTGCTTTGATGATGCTGCCGTCCAAGCCGGAGAGTCCGATGGCATGGCGGCCGATGCTCTCCATGAGTGCCACAAGGCTCTTATTTATCTTCCCGGCGAGAACCATCTGCGCCACATCCATGGTTTCCTTGTCGGTGACGCGCAAGCCGCCGACAAACTGCGTTTCTTTCCCCAACGCCGAGAGCAGGTCGGAGATTTCCGGGCCGCCGCCGTGTACCACCACGACTTTCACGCCGACCAGATTCAGCAGAGCGATGTCCCCCATCACCTGCCGCTTGAGCGTCTCGTCCAGCATGGCTGAGCCGCCGTACTTCACGACGATGACCTTGTTGTGGTACTTCTTTATGTAGGGGAGCGCCTCCGTCAGGATTTCGGCGCGCAATTCATTGGTCGTTTTCTTATTATCCATTATGATTCCCTTTCTGTCGGTTTTGATGCAGACCGCTCCTTAGGTGCGGTAATCGCCGTTAATCTTCACATATTCGTATGTCAAATCGCAGCCGTAAGCCGTTGCGTCGGCCGCACCGTCGCCGCAGGTAATGTCAATGTGAATCGCTTTCTCCGTCAGTACGCGTTTGGCAAAGTCCTCGTCCAGACCGACCCCGGCACCGTTTTCACAGACAATGACAGAACCTGCCTCGGAGCGCAGTACAACCTCCACCTTGGCAGGATTAAAGTCCGCGCCGCTGTACCCCATCGCGCAGAGAATCCTGCCCCAGTTGGCATCCGCACCATAGAACGCAGCTTTCGTCAGATTGGAGGAGACAACCGAACGCGCGAGTTTCCGTGCGTCGGCAACGGTTGCGGCACCATGCACATTGCATTCCAACAGATGGGAAGCACCTTCCCCGTCCGCCGCCAAAAGCTTGCAGAGCTGCCGGCAAATCTCTTTCAGTGCCCCTTGCAGTACCTTGCCGTCCGGGCTTTCGGCATCCGTGACCGGCGGATTCCCGGCCATGCCGTTGGAGAGAATGCAGAGCATATCATTGGTGGAGGTATCCCCATCTACAGAGAGGAGGTTGAACGTGTCGTCCGCCGCTTCCTTGAGCATGGCTTGCAAGACAGATGGCTCCGCCGCGGCATCGCAGGTCAGAAAGGCAAGCATGGTCGCCATATTGGGGTGTATCATCCCGGAACCTTTGGCCATCCCGCCGATTCTGCATTCTTTCCCGCCGAGGGTGAAGGTTACGCCGGCTTCCTTCTTATAGGTATCCGTTGTCATGATGGCATGGGCTGCGTTAAGACTGTCCGCTTTCAGACCGACGACGAGGTCGGGCATCCCGGTGGCAATCGGCATAATCGGCAGCGGCTCCCCGATGACCCCGGTGCTGGCGACAATCACATCCCCCTGCGGGATACCGGCGTGCTGCTCGACAAGCGCACACATGGCACCGGCAATGGCGTGACCATCAGCCGTGCAGGTATTGGCTATGCCGCTGTTGACAATAATCGCTTGGGCATAGCCGTCGGCGAGGTGCTCCTGCGTCACGAGAATCGGCGCACCCTTCACTTTGTTGGTAGTATAAACAGCGGCAGCTGCGGCCCGCGTTTGGCTGGTCACCAAAGCCAAATCCAATTTGAGCCGATTCTTGCGGATACCGCTGCGGATACCGGAAGACAAAAACCCTTGCGGAAAACATACACCTTTCGTGGCTGCCATAGGGGAAACTCCTTTTGTTTGTTTGGATAATTCCGGAATCCAAAAAGGATGCGGGAATATACTGCATATATGCACAAATACTGGTATATTCTGCATTTTAATGGCTGTTGCTTTGTATATTATACCACATTTTTTGCAAATGTCAACTGTTTTATGGAGATTTCATAGGTATACTAGGCAAAAGAAAGTCCGCAGATGCCAAAATCGCTGTCCCCGCCGCATTGTCCGCGGAGAATACCGGTGCCGCGAAAAGCGCATCCGGGTAAGCCCGGCGCAGGATCCCCCGTATGACCGCACTGCAAGCGACCCCGCCGGAGAATAGCAGCGGAAGCGTGCCGTATTCCCGCAACGCAAACGCCGCCATATCCGTCAGCGCGTTCCCGATCCCGCCGAGGCAAGCCAAGGCAATTTCCCCATCGGGACGCCCCTCTTGCTTGCGGGCCGCGCATTGGTTTTCGGCGCCGGAGAGGGAGCAGGTGCCCTCCTGTACCTTTATGCGCAGCGGAGCAGGGCGCGTTTCTCCCTGTTCGTTTCGGTAAGACACCGCAAGGGCATCCAAAGCTGCACCTGCCGGAAAAGGGAGGCCCAGCGCTTTCCCGACGCGGTCCACCAGCTGCCCGGCATGAAGGTCAGCAGAACCGCCGATGCGCCGTACCGGAAGAACAGCAGCGGCATCGGAATCCGCCGAGTCGGCCACCGGGTTCACGAGGAGCATTTCCGTTGTGCCGCCGGACACATGGAACGCGAGGAACGGTTCCTGCAGCAAATCCAATCTGCCGCAGGAAAACAGCGCGGCCGCTATGTGTCCCTCCTGGTGGGAGAAATGCCGAACTGTAAGCCCGAGAGCCGCCCCTACCGCTTCTGCTGCGGACACCCCCGCCAGAAAGCAGGGCATATAGGAACCCTCCGCACTCCGCGGTCTGCCGGATACACCAATGCCGTCTATGTGTGCCGGAGAATCCCCGAAGAGTGCCTTGAGCAAAGCCGGGAGGCGCACGGTATGATGGAACAGCGCTTCCGACTGGCGCAGACCCAACTCCCCCGCTTTCACCGGGAGAAGCTGCTTCTCCTGAACAACAACCCCCTGCTCCTTATCATACAAGGCGCAGGAAGTGGTATAATTCGAGGTGTCAATTCCAAGAAACATAGAATCTATTCTGCCTTTTCCCGTGCAATGGCACCCAAAACTCCATTGACAAAGCGCGGGCAGTTGCCGTCATCCCCATAGCGTTTGGCGAGGTTCACCATCTCATTGATGGTCGCTCCTGTCGGGATTTTGTCCATATACTCCAGCTCGCAAACACCCAAGCGCAAGACGGCGAGCGTAGGTTTCGCCAAGCGAAACAGCTTCCAGCCCGGTGCAAGGTGGCTCTCAATCCGGGCATCGATATCCGCGAGATGCTCCTTCAGAGCGGAAAGCACAGCCGCCGAATAGGTATCTTTCGGCAAATCCTCCGCTTCATAGTCTAAGTAAGGGAGCTGAAACACGAGTGTGAATAACTGTTCCCGGCGCTGCTGCGTCTTTGTCCGTTTTTCCGCCATGGCTTCCTTCCGGTAAAGCCGTTCATCGGTGTTCCCCAATGAACGTTCTGTCTATTTGTTGTACACGCCTGCGATTGTAATATTGACCTTGTTTACGGTTTTTCCCGTCATGTTCTGTAAAGAAGACTTAACGGCGTTTTGCACTTTGGTGCAAACCGGAGCAATCTTGGCACCTGTCTTCAGCTTTATGATGATGTCTATAATCAGTTCCGTATCCCCGCCGGCAATCCGCACGAAACGTGCGGCGGCGTTCCCGGGCAGGAAGCGCAGAAACTCGGGCAAACACGGGACAACGCACCCCACACCCTCTACATCTTTGGCAGCCGTGACAGCAATCGCCGCGAGCACCTCTTTAGAGATGATGAGTCCCCCGCTTCTTTCGCCGGGATCGTTGTTCCCCATAGACATACACCCCCGAAATTCGATTGGCGAATGCCGGATTCTTCTGCTGACCGCATAACAGCCGCTGCACGAAACACCACGCATTGCCCTAACCAAAGTTATTATAACACATCCTCCGTCAAAATGCAACAGTTTTTTACAGTTTTCGCCTATCCCGCTTCCTACTGCGGGATGCAAAAAATAATCCTTGACAAATCCGTCTGCATATGATATAATAGACTATAGCACTTGAACGCTTTAAAGCGGTAAAGTTCCGTGGAGAGCGTTCCCCTTTTTTTACTATACTACAGAAATCAGGTAATCGCGATGCCCACAGAATCTGCCCTCGAATCCGCCGCACAACCGCAATCCCCGGCTTTTTGGCTCACCATCGGTATCTATGTCCTTGTACTGATATGCATTGCCGTATTCACAGGCCGCAGTACCAAATCCATCAAGGACCTTACTGTCGGCGGCCGCAATGCCGGGGCGTGGCTCTCCGCCCTGTCCTACGGGACGGCGTATTTCTCCGCCGTCATGTTTATAGGCTACGCCGGTTCCACCGGGTATGGCTTCGGGCTGTGGGGCGTATTGGCGGGCATAGGCAATACCATATTCGGGTCATTGGTTGCGTGGCTGCTGCTGGCCAAACGCTCCCGTCAATTGGCGCATGACTATGACCTGCACACCATGCCGGAGTTTTTGGAGAAGCGTTACGGCTCCAGAGCCTTGAAGCTTTTTGCCTGCATCATCACTTTTGTATTCTTTGTGCCGTATTCCGCTTCTGTGTATAAGGGCTTGGGTTCGATTGCTTCTGTCTTGCTCGGGATAGACGACACCCTCTTCATGGTCATCATCGCTGTCTTAGCGGCCATCCTGCTTTTCTTCGGCGGCTACTTGGCGCAGGCGCGGGCGGATTTCGTGCAGGGCATCATCATGATGGGCGGCATTGCGCTGCTGATTGTGTTCGTCATTCGTGCCGACAAGGTCGGCGGCGTGGAGGGGCTTCTGGCTTACGCCAAATCCGCACAAGGCCTCCCCAAACTGGCCGGGAAGCAATGGGGTGCCCTGCTTTCCTTGGTATTCATGACCTCTTTCGGCACTTGGGGTTTGCCGCATATGCTCCAGAAGTTCTTCGGCATCAAAACGGAGTCGCAGGCCAAGCGCGGCATTGTCATCTCCACATTCTTTGCCCTGCTGGTGGCGGGCGGCGGCTACTTCATCGGCTCGCTCTGCCATGCGTTCTATTCCGCTGCTGACTTGGAGGGCTTCCAAGGCAAGTACGGCGCTTCATTCAAGGATTACATTGTGCCGCATATGCTCGCCGACGCGCACATCCCCGCCGTTCTTCTGGGCATCGTGATGGTGCTTCTGGTAGCGGCCTCGGTGTCTACCCTCTGCTCTGTCACACTGACGGCCTCCTCAACGCTGGTGCTGGATTTCTTCAAGACTGTCCGCAAAGGGAATACAGAAGTCAACCCCAAGCGTTGGCAGCTCGGGGTGCAACTGGCTTGCGTGGTTTTTGTCATCGTCAGCTATGTGGTCGCCAACACCGACACCCCGATTCTGGATTTGATGAGCTACTCTTGGGGCATCATCTCCGGCAGCTTCTTGGCTCCGTACCTTATGGCACTCTACTACAAAAAGACCGGCAAAGCAGGTGCGTGGGCAGGGGTCGGAACCGGCTTCGCGATTGCTTTTGTGCCGCTCTTCTGCAAAATCCTTACAGAGTTCGGTGCTGCCGGAAAGGTTGCGGAGATTGCCGGACAGGGGACGCAGTACGCCACCATCGCTATGCTCGCTTCTACCCTAGTGTGCTTTGCGGTGAGTGCCGTTGTAGGGAGAGCAAAGGCGCAACAAGCGCAGCCGGCAGCCGAATAGGTTTTCGTATTCCTCCTATGGTCAGGCAAGTGTCAGCTTGATAACGCCGGCATACTTGAAACCCGCAGGTATGCCGGTTTTGACTTTGAAGCGGTTCTCTTCTTCCTCCACAAGATTCGGCGGTACGGGGCGTTCGCCTTGCGGCGTGAGGAGGGTGATCGCTGCGAACGCGCGGCGCGGGAGGTCAATCCAAACACGGTGGACTTCGCCGTAATAAATACAGTAGACCGTCCTGCCGTCCTTAGAGGCGGTGAAGTAATTGGTATGGTCCTCATGCTGCTCTTGGTAGTGCGCAGGGTCATACATCCGCGTGGCGTAAACGGCCGCTCCGTAAATCTTCAGCCACTCCCCTGCCCCGCGAAGCTGTCGCACCGCCTCCGGATGGAAGACACCCGTGCGGTCCGGACCGATGCCGACCATGAAAGCGCCGCCCTTGCTCACACTCTCAAAGAGCTTGCGGAGAATCCAACCGGTGCCTTTGTAGTTCTCGCCGACAGCGTCGAAGCTGAAGCTGGAACCCAAGCCTTGGATGACCATCCACGGCATATCGGTGTTCTCCGGCGCACCCGGAACGAAGTTCTCCGGGGTGTAGTAATCGCCGTAGTTGCCGATGCCGCGGGCGCGCATGAGCACCTTCGGCTGCAGCAGACGCGCTTTCTTGATGTTCTCCTTGATGCGCGGCCAGATGCGCGGACCAAACCACATATCCAAGCAGAGCATGAATACCTCGCCGTAGTTGGTGAGGAGTTCCTCCAGCTGCCCCATGTGACGCGCTACCATGCGGTCCTCCTGCGCCGGCGTGACGGCGGGAAGCGGCAGGTTGGTCTTGCCGTCGGGGGTGCGGATTTCCTTCTCGTAGTTGGTCAGCTCCAAGTAGTCCGCCGTGATGCCCGGGTGGTAGACATAGGGCGCAAAGTCGGCATCATACCAGTCGGGATGGCTGAAATACAGACCGATTTTGATGTTCTTCTTCCGGGCGGCATCGCAGAGTTCGCGGACAATGTCGCGCTTGAAAGGGGACTCCATGACGCTGAAGGCTTCATCCGTGGCAATGGTCTGCGGTCCGCCGTCGGCCGCCCAGTCAATCTTCTTTTTTACGCGGGTCTTGGTATCAAAGAGGGAAAAGCCCTCGTGGTGCTTGGTGGTGAACGTGAACGCTTCCAAACCGCTGTCCGCGAAGAACTGCATCCACGCCTCGGCATCAAAGGCGGTGGGGTTGAACCGATGGATGAGGCGCATGTATTCGGCTTTGTGCGCATAGGGCATACCAAGGAACTGCCAAGACTCTCCGTTGAGTTCCCATTCGGAGTACAAGCCCCAGTGAATGCGCACGGCAAACTTCATATCCCGGAAAGCCTCGAGGCTCTCCGGCGGGGCTTTGCTGTAGTCGGCATCGGGAATCTCCTCGATGTAGTCCTTGGTCTTTTTGTAGTGGCTGTCGGTTTCGGGGAGGCGGGTAAACGCACGCGGACTGCTCATGGCACACTTCTCCTGTCTGTTTGGGATTCAGCTTCCGAATCGTATGGACTTGGTTTCAAAGGCAGCGAAAGAAAGCTGTACGGCTCGGTCGGCATCTATGGCGCACGGCTCGCCGTCTTCCTCTGCAAGGTTCGTCAAGTTGGCGTGGGCAGTATTCTGCGGCAGCCGGAGTGCCGTTTCGGTTTGCTTCCCTGCGCTTTCATGCAAACGCAGGAGGAAGCCCCTCCCATCCTCCGCCGTCTTGAAAGCCCCGAGGCGTATGTTCTCCGGGAGACCGCTGACGATCGCCGGATCGGCAGAGCCTGCGGGTATGCGCTCCGGCTTTTCTGCCGTATAGACGGCGGTCATCGGGTTTTGGAAGCCTTCGCCGAATGCTGTCGGGTCAAAGTCCGCCGGACCGCTTGCCACGGCAAACGCGAAGTGCAGCAGCCCATTCTGCGTCATGTGGAAGTTGACGCGGCCGTTGTTGTATGCCAGCAGATAGAACATCCCGCCGGTCTGCACATCCGCCGCGCTGACAAAGGGTGCCCCGAAGTCGCGGGGATGGATGGCGTGATGTGCCTGGGACACGTAGCAGGGCCACAGACCCCCGAAATACACATTGTGCGCCTCGGGAGAAGCAACGGCAACCGCGCTTTCCGCATTGGCGGCACGCGCCCAGTTCTGCACACAGTAGTGGTTGGTGAGCGTTCCCGGCAAGCCGTCGCGGAAAACAGTCGGCCGGCACAAGGAGCCTTCATAGGAGAATGTCGGCTGCGGGAGGTCAAACGGCAAGGCAAGGAGCCACTCATGGGACGGCAAACCGTTGAGCAAGAGCTTCACTTCCAGCTCTATGCGCGGCGTACCCGCATAGAGGATGATACCCAATGCCGCTTCCGGCAAACCCTTGGCGGTGAAGCGTACGATTGCTTTCTGCATGACGCTGTCGGAATGCACGATCTCGTAGCCTTGGTATAGGGGCAGCGTAACCTGCGTACTCTCGCATTCGCGGCACAGCACGGCGGCGAAGGGATAGGGGGAGGCGCTGTCCGTCCATTCGCGGCGCAGGGATTTATCATATACGCTGCGAATCTGTCCGTCAGCGGCAAAACGAATGCGGTAGTATTCATTCTCCAAGGCGTCGGCACAGCCTGCGGTCGGTGCCTGCGCACAGGCTGCCGCGGCGCGGGTGACCCGATACCGCTTCCACCCAAGGGGCGGCACTCCCTCCGCACGGAAAACCAGAGTTTGTGCAAAAGCACTCTCCGGCTTGCCCATGTGCGCACAGACTTCCGCTTCGGCGGCGTGTTCCGCCGTATCGCCGGAGCCCGTATTGCGGTAGACAGTATAGGGTATCTCAGCCCCGCTTTCGGTATCTGTTAAGGTGCAGTTCTCCTCCCATGGGAGGGGACGCAGGCAAACCGTATCACTGCGTGGGGTGGCTTGCGTGTTGAAAACAGTCACATAAGCGTGTTGGTCAGCGGCACTTGTTGCCAGAGCGGAAGCGGCGCGGGCGGCTATCTGCTCCGCTTGGTAAGCTGCGCGGTAGGCGTGGTGGGCTTTGCTGCTCCAGTCATAGTCCTCCATGGCACCGATGGGGAACCACATTCCGAAGCAATGCTCATCAAAAGTCAGAATGTCACGGTAGACCGCAGCTATCGCAGCGGCTTGGCGCGGGGCATCCAGATAAAGCGACGCAAGCGCCGCCAGCGCTTCGGCACGAAGGACAGCATGGCGATTGCGGCCGTTGAGACCCAGCTCTTTGGCGAAGGAATGCGCCGCATAGGTGTAGTCCGTATGCGGGATCTCCCCGCGGAACGTGCGCAGCGTGCCGGGTTCCTGCCCAACCGTTCCGCATTCCGCTTTGAGCTTTGTGAAGAATTGGGCATTGGTCGCTACGACCAGCTTCGGGTTGTCGTGCGCGGCATTCCAGCGGCGGACAATATCCGAAATGCTCTTCTTCGGTGGGACATTGTCCTCCCCATGGTCCACATAGCGCAGCATGGAGAACGGCACACCCTGCGCCTCTGCCGCCCGGAGCAAGCCGGGCAGGAACTCTTCCGCGTCTTCATAGGTGTCAGGCTTGGAGGTCCGCCCGCCCATGGCGCCCAGCATCCAACCGTAGGAGCCTTGGTAGTAGGTAAAAACCTTTCCGCTGTCCTGCCCCTCCCACATATAGGCATCGGGACGGCCGTGGCGCAGAATCTGCGTTTCATCCCAGAACTCATGCACCGGCACCGACCCGTGCTTGTCCCAATGGAAGTAGGCGGGCATTCCGTTGAAAAGATACGTCAGTCCCGCGCCTGCCATCAGTTTGGGAACCCCCCAACCCATGCCGGGCATATCCACCAGGGAGGCACCGGTAATCGGTATGCCGTATTCGCGTTTCAGCGCAAAGGCATCATAGACGGTGCGGATGAGTGCCTCACTCGAAAGCTGCGTGTCGGCGATGTTTCCCCAGAAAGCGGAGACCTCTATCCGCCCTTCCCGGGCATAGCGTAGGAAGCGGTCTTTCTCTTCCGCGGTGCAGTGCGTCAGGAAATTGTGAACCGACCATACTTCCTCGCAGGTATAGCGGTACTTTGCCTCCTCCGGGTAGCCGTCGGTCTCCTCTATGAAGCGCAGGACATCCCGATAGAACTGCAAGTAGTCCGCAAGCAGCGGTTCGATGGGTTTCGTATAGCCATAGTCATGGTGGCACAGCGGCGTAAAGTATACCGTCCACTGCTTCTTCAGGTTTGCTTCCATATCTGCCTCCTGTCGGCGGTTCTGCCTTGCGATTATAGCATATTCCGCCGCAAAAAGCAAGGATAACATCGGGCCGCCGCATTTTGTCCTTGACAACCGCAGCCGAAGAAGTATATAATAGAAGCAGCTCATTCAAAGGAGGACAAGCCATGCCCCTCGAAGACCATATCAAAAGCCAGATAAAGTATGCCCTGCGCTACCTCCCGCCCGCACTCGTGCGCTATCCTTTTATTAAGAAGCGCACACCGGTCACCCAACGCCCCCGCGACCTGAATGGCGGGGAGCAGATTCATGGCATTTGCCACGGTTCCGAGGAACACGACTACGACAAACTGCGCAAGGCGGGCATCCAATGGCTGCGCTTGGATTGTGGGCAGCCATGCACACCCGAAGGGGAGCCGACACCGGAATGGGAGAACACAAAGAAACGCTTCTTGGAATTCAAGGCAGAGGGCTTTAAGATACTGATGGTCACCTGCTTCCCCGATGGTCTCTTACATAAAGGCTATGACCCGCGCACGCCGAAAGGCGAGGCCTACTGCCGCACCATCGCACGGTTCTACATCACCGAGGCGCAAGGCGTGGTGGATGCCATCCAAATCGGCAATGAACTCTCCATAGCGCGCTTCAACGGCGGCATCGGTCTGCAGGCTGCCTGCAACTTCATCGGCGTGTTCGCGGAAGAGATGGGACCGCTGAAAGGCGACATCCTTTTGGGCTACAACTGCATCGGTCCGCAGGCGGATATGCATGTCCTCCTGAAACCGTGGCGCAAGTATCTCGACTATGTGGGCTTAGATATCTATATCGGCAGCTTCTTCGCGCAAGGCTGCTATATGTGGGTACACAACCTCGTCGCCGCCCTGCTCTACTCCCTGACCGGACTGCCCGTCATCCTCACCGAAACCGGATACCTCTCCGAAGGGCAGCCCAAAACCAAGGCGCAGAAGCTCGAAATCCTCCGCTCCTACGGTTTCGAATCAGAGAAAGAACTCCACGACAACCCGGAGAAGTTCCTGTCGCAGTTCAACGAGGTCGGTGTGCGCTATGTGCGCCGGATGTCTTCCCACTCCGAGAGCGTCGGCGATTTCCTGCTGTCCTTTGACTTCATCAACCATATTTATAAGCAGTTGCCGCCGAAGACGTTCATCAAGGGTTGCCCGCACACCCCCGAGGGACAAGCGGAGTTCTTCCGCCGTCTTCTGCCCTCGCTTGCCAAGATGGACTGCGTGGCCGGCACATTCATCTACCACTGGGCGGACGGGAAGGGCGCCTGCCTCTGCGGACAATACGATTGCCCGATAGAGAACTTCTGGGGCATCTTGGACGCCGACCGCAACCCGAAACCGGCCTACTACGCTATCGGTGAGGCGTGGGGGAATATGGAAACACCCAACGCTGAAACTCTGGTAGCCTTGGAAGAAGTCCGGTTAATGAAAGCCAATCCGACCGCTTATAAAGGCTATGACGATGTCGATGCGATGCGTGGTGATTGATTATAATAACTAATCCTATACCTTACCCGCACCGGCACACATTCGGATTTGTTCAAATGATACAGAAAAAATCTTAACCGGAAAAGAGGCGGATTCCATTGGCAAAATTCGATGCGAAGAAACTCGCGGAAACCGTATTCGGCGCGGAAGAAAACTCCGCTGCAAAAATTGACCCCGCACAGCTGGAAAAGCACAAGGAAACTGCGGCGAAGATGTACCACACGCGGCAGCTCTCCACAAAAGAAATGATCTTCTTCGGACTCAACAGCCTCGGTTCCACCATTGCCAACAAAATCAATGACAATTACCGCCAGCTCTTCAATTTCAACATCCTCAAGATTAACCCGCTCTATGTTATCTTGGTGGATATGCTCATCGGCATCTACGATGTGCTCAATAACCCCATCATGGGCATCCTGTATGACCGCACCCGCACCCGCTGGGGGAAGGCCCGTCCCTATGCCCTCTTAACACCGATTCCGTACTACGCCTCCACGGCGATTCTGTACTGCGGGGGGCTGTTCTTTGCCGGCAACAATGATGTCAATGACCCCTCCAAGGTCATCTTCCTATTCAGTATGCTGTTTTTGCGGGAAACCTTCTCCACCATCTACGGCATCCCGACCGGGAACCTAACCACGCTCATCTCTCCGAACCCGGAGGACCGCATCCAACTTGGTTTGGTGCAAACCTACTTCTGGAAGTACAGCGGCGATATCCTCGCGGGTGTCCTCATGCCGTTCATAGAGCTTGTCAACAAAGGCTATATCAACTCCAAGAGCGGTGCCGGCGGTGTGTTTGCCATCGTCTGCCTCGTCGGCGCCTCCATCGGCGCCTTGACCTCCGTCCTCATGAGCTGGAACAGCCGGGAACGCGTCATCCTCCAGCCGAAGCCCGCCGCCACAACAAAAACCCTCTTCTATTTCCTAAAGAACAAGTACGTTATGCGTAATTTCATCGCGGGGCTGTCCACCGGTTGGTGGTCCAGCGGCGGCTATAACTGGGACGTCATCTTCCAGCAGGAAGTCTGCGGCGGCGCAATCAAAGCCTCGCTGTTCTACATTCCGCGCCAGACCATGCAGATTGTGACCCTGCGCCTCATTGAGAGCTTCAAAAGGCTCAACCACGGGGACTTCCGCACGACCTGCCTGCAGCTGCGCGGCTGGGATTTGTTGGTACAGATTGCCCAAGGTCTGATTGGTGCGGCTGTCACGAAAGATGCAAGCACGTGGTGGAAGTCCGGCATTGTGTTCGGCGTCACGGACGGGCTGAATGTCCTCAACGACGGCCCCGCCTCCGTCATGGAGGGCGAAATCGGGCGCGAAATCAGCGACTACACCGAGTACCTCACCGGCGAACGCCCGGACGGGACGTTCGGTCTGATTACCGGACTAATCGGTAAGGTCATGGCGCCGCTGAACACGGCGTTCACACTCCTTGTGCTGAAGTGGAGCGGCTACAACCCCACACTGACGATACTCCCCTACAGTCAGGGCAGCCGCAAGGTGTACCAAAAAGTCGTTATGCTCTATGCCATGGGTGGGATTCTCCCAAGCATCGTCAACTGTATCCCGCTCTTCTTCTATGACCTGACAGGGGAGAAGAAAGAAAAGATGTACATCGCCCTCAACGAGCGCCGCGCCCTCGTTGCGAAACAGCAAAACCAATTCGAGGATTTGGATGCCTTGGCGGCCATGCTGGCGCGGGAGGACTGAAAACGCTTGCGCAAAACGAACACGCCTGATTCGGAGACTGCCTATGCCGCTCGCCCTCAACATTGACCTGAACAGCGTCACGTATCCATTCCTGCGCCATATCGCGCAAGGACCGGCGGACGGTGCCGAAGCCGCGCTGCTGCCGTTTGTTGCACAATATGCCGGGTCAGGGGTAACGGATGTCTGCATCTGCGTATTCTGCCAGCACTCTGCGTCACCGTCCGCTGTCTTTACGGATGCCTGCGCGAAGTATGCGCAGACATCGGAGGACGGTCATCCGGTCGACTATAAGGCTATCTTCTACGGTTACAAGCAACTGGCGGATTGGGGCATTGATGCCTATACCGTTTGGTTTCGGGAGCTTCGCCGTCAAGGTCTGCGGGCATGGCTCTCCGTACGCATGAACGATTGCCACAACCCGGACGATCCGACAGATGAACTGCGCAGTGACTTTTTCTATGAAGCGCGCCGCAACGGTTGGATGCTGGGTGCCGATTGGGGCTACTACCGCAATTGCTTTGACTATGCCGTCCCCGAAGTGCGGGCAAAAATGCTCGCCTATATCCGTGAGCAGCTCCTGCGCTATGATGTGGATGGCATTGAGCTGGACTTCCTGCGCGAAATCCATTGCTTTCCATCCGAAGGCAATCCGGATAACATCCGCTGCATGAATGCTTTTCTGTCCGAAGTGCACGAAATCTGCCGCGAAGCACAACGCCGCCGCGGTCATGCGGTGCGGGTTTCCGTTCGCCTGCCGCGGGACATCACCCAAGCGGAAATGTTCGGCTTCGATGCCACAGCGTGGGCAAAGGCCGGTCATGTGGATTGTGTTACCGTCAGCCCGCGCTGGGAGACCAACGATTCCGATATGCCCATAGATGTCTGGAAAGCGGCGCTCTCCCCGTACGGCGTTTCCGTTTGGGCGGGCTTGGAGATTCTGAACTGCCGCTGCTCCGCGGACGAAAGCACCTATACCCATGCGCAAACGGTGCGCGGTTTGGCAGCGCAGTACCTCGACCGCGGCGCGGACGGTCTGTATCTGTACAATTACTATCGCTGCCCCGTGGATATACCCTCCGGGCAACTGCTGCCCGACGCGGCACTCTCGGAAATCTACCGAACGGCAACGGATGCGCAATCATTAAGCACCTTACCGCGGCGGCACATTGTAACAAAGCAGGACCTCTCCCCGCGGGGGATTGCACCGTGGAAGCCGCTGCCCGCTGCCTTACCGTTCGAGCTTGTTCTGCATACAGGAGCCCTGCCGCCCCAAGCGCCGCTTCTCCTTTTCCTGAGTACGGATACCGAAGTCATGCTTACCGTCACTATGAACGGCATGCCTTGCGTTCCTGCAAATGCCTATTTGCCCGAACAAGGCTTGAACCGGTATCCGCCGCCGGGGACGGTGTTGTATGCGTTTGCTGCACCTGCATCTTGCGCCGGGCGGCAAACGGTTGCCGTGACGGCGGATTCGCCCGATACCCGCATTGTCTATGCCGAGTTGTTTGTCGGGGCGAGCGAACGTTTGTCGTAGTTTGTACAAAACGCAAAAGGCGGCTGTAAGGCCGCCTTTGCGCTATGGGAAATATGGCCGGTGAACCACGGGAAAGCACGTTTATGCCGCCGGAGCTGTAGTGGTAACAACTGTGGCGGGAGCTTGCGTGGCAGGTGCCGCTGTAGTGGGCGGAGCGGTTGCCGCAGATTCCGGCGCCGGCGCAGCGGTTGTGGTGGTTGTGGTAGCCGCCGGTTTGGTCGTTTCGGCTACCGCCGTGCCGGCATCAATATCCACCCACATGGCGGGGCGTACGCCGCGGCTGGCGGAATTGACGGCTGTCCCGGCGTATCCGATTTCGCCGTCGGCGCGGACGGTCGCGGCACAGAATTTATTCATACCCGGCGTGCGGAGCCAGTAATATGCCGAGCGACCGGAACTGCCGATTGCCTTGCGGCTGGCCGCCGTCGGGAAGTACAATTCTGCTTCTTCCACGGAGAGCAGAAAGATATAATCTCTCGTATCTTTCCCTGCGGCTGTTTTGTTCTCCACATTCTTGGTGTTCTTGACGCTCGTTTCCTTGATGAGCGCACGGTCGACCTCGGAGAACATATTGTAGTAGTCCTCATTGAGGTACTTACGGATGTCGCTCTTCTCCCAAGAAACATCTTCCATCACTTGGTAGTAAGGCTGATTGAGGGGCAGGAGTCCTTTGGATACGAGCAGCTTCTTATTGCCGCGCACCTCAACGACAAGCCAGACATTGTCCCCGAAAGAAATCTCCGTCTGTGTAAGTGTTCCGTCTTCTGCCGCGGTGCTGCCGACACTGGCTTGCAGCGCGTCAATCGCCGCCTGCGCTTTCTTGTCCAGGAACGCACCGGGGGATGCAATGACCAGCTTGTACTTCTGCAAAGCCAAGCCGGGGGACTCCGCCTCTAACTTCTTCGCGCCGCCCATGTGAACGGCAGGCACAACCAGGCAGATAACAATGACGACAAGCACAGCGCAGGCTGCCAGACCGGCCGCAATGATGTAGAGGATTTTCTTCACTTTGTCGGTGTCTTTGACTTTGAGAGAGAAGCTGTTTTGGATTTTGAGGGACAAGGTGTTTTCATCGCTGCCGGTTTCCGGGGTGTCGGGGGTGTCGGGGGTGTCGGGGGTGCTGTTGGGTTCAAATTCATCTGCCATGGTATGAAACCTCCTCAGGTTGTCCTATGATTTGGGATAAGGAATCCGAATTTGCTTCATGAAATTACTGCCTGTAATAAGTATACAACAAATTGCGTGAAATAACAAAGTTTTTTTTGTGAACGGTTCCTAAATTGTATCGCCACCGACAGTTTTACTCCACAAACTTCACGCCGAGGAGGTCATCCGGGAGGTATTGCTGCGCCACCCAATGCCCAGGATAGTCGTGCGGGTACTTATAACCGCTGTTCGGGACGTTTGTTATATGGCGCGGGACGGTCTGCCCCTTGCCGGCGCGGATGGCTTCGGCGGCGGCGGAGATGGCGGCATCCCCGGTATTGAGCTTGGGCGCGCGTGCCACGAGGATCGCCGCGTCAGCCAAGGGAATGCGGGCTTCGGGAAGCCCCACGCGCTCTGCTGCCTCCACGGCGGCTGTGACAAATATCGGCACTTGGGGGGAGGCAATGCCTACATCCTCATAGGCGCAGACCAATAGCCGCCGTGCGGCGCTGATTAAATCCCCGGCCTCCAAGAGTTTTGCCAGGTAGAACACAGCGGCATCCGCGTCGCTCCCGCGCAGGGATTTTTGCAAAGCACTCATGAGGTTAAAGTGGTCGTCGCCGCTTTTGTCATAGTTAATGCCCTGCGCCTGCCCCAAGCGTTGAAGGTCTTGCATGGTTATGCAGGTGGCTAGCGGTTCATCGGAATCCTCCTTCTGTTCGCCGGAGAGTTCTTTTGTGCTGAGCAATAATTCCAGTGTGTTCAGGGCGCGGCGCATATCGCCGCCGCTGTGTTCGGCAATCGCCTCCGCGGCGTCGGGACTGACACGGTATTGCGCCCAGACCGGACTCTCCCGTATTTCCGCTGCGGTCAGCGGCTTAAATTCAAATGCCGCACAACGGGATAGGAGCGCCGGATAGATATAATGGAACGGATTCTCCGTCGTGGCGGCTATCAGCACGCAGGCACCTGCTTCTACAGAGGAAAGTAAGGTCTGCTGCTGCTTTTTGTTCAGGTACTGAATCTCATCTAAATACAGCACCGTGCCTCCGCCGGAAAGCGCTTCCTGAATCTCTTTTGTGGAGGTGTCCGTAGCGTTGACGTGAACATAGCGCAAACCGGCGTTCTCCGCCAGAATGCGGGCAACCGTTGTCTTGCCGCAGCCGGGCGGTCCGTAGAAAATCAAAGAGCGCAGCTTTCCGCCTTCCGCCATGCGCCGCAACGGTGTGCCCGGACCGATCAGATGCTTCTGCCCCTGCACCTCGCTCAGCGTATGCGGACGCAAAACCTCCGCCAGAGGCTGTTCATAGGCTGCGCCGAATAGGCTGTCACGGCGGCGGGTGTCCATCCGAGAGAGGCTCCTTTCTTCTTTTTGGGGGCTTC
>JAISUW010000011.1 GCA_031271865.1 Oscillospiraceae bacterium | reverse complement strand
GGAGCACCTCCAGAACCGCTTGCGCCTTGTAATCCGCTGTAAATTTCTTCCTCATAATTCTAGTTTGCTATAACGATAAATCGCTTATTCTTTGGTCTGAAATTATGGGTATAGTATATTGAGTTGAGTTGAGCTGAGCTGCGCTAAGTTGAGCTGCGCTAAGTTGAGTTGAGTTGAGTTAAGCTGAACTACGTTGAGATGAGTTAAACTGAGTTAAGCTGAGCTACGTTGAGTGAAACCAAACTGAGTTAAACTCCCCCGCACCGCCGATGTATCCCCTCGGCGGTGCAGCGCATTTTCGGCGGGAACGCACAGAGCGAAGATGAATATACTATTAAGGGCGAGTTTAGTTAAACTAAGCTGAGTTAAACTAAGCCAAGTTAAACTAAGCCAAGCTAAACTAAGCTGAGTTAAGCCAAACTAAACTAAGCTAAACCAAACTAAGCTCAACTAAGCTAAACTAAACCAAGCAAAGCTAAACCCAGCAAAGCTAAACTGAACGAACCGCACCGCCAAGGAGGGGGGTACACAGCATAGCGACGCAGGCAGGCAATCCGACAGAACCGAGGACAGTATTTACAGTTGGCAGTACGGCAGAACTGACGGCTGCGCTTGGCAATGCAGCGTCGGAGATAGAGATCGTCTTGACGCAGAGTTTCAGTATAACAGAAGTGATAGCTATAAGCGGAGCGAACAAGACAATAACGATAACGTCGGATGAGGGCGGACCGTATACGCTTTTAAGGGGTAAAACGGGGAATCTGTTCACGCTTACGGGAAGCGGGACGACCGTTTCATTCACGAACTGTGTAATAGATGGAAACAAGGCAAGCAGTGCCTATGCGACGAACGCCGGCGGGTGTTTATTCAACGTCAACGCAACTGCAACGGGGGATGTGCCGAACCTTATCATAGGGGAGGGGGCTGTCTTTCAGAACAATAAGACATCGACCGGAAACGCCGGCGGTATACTGATCACCAAAGGATATGTGTTACTGGCTGATGGTGGGGCGGTCAGAGGCAATGAAGGCACGAACGGCGGAATCTACATAGCATCCGCGACAGCGCGCAACAAATTGGAAATCAACGGCGGTATTATCAGCGAAAACATCGGGAGTTCGGTTGGCGGCATATATATATACAATGGGGATGTGCTGTTCAATGATGGGAGTATAGACCACAACAGCGGCTCCAATGGCGGCGGTGTATATATTTACACATCCGGAAAACTGACAATGAACGGCGGCGTAGTTACAGAGAATGTAGCGCCGGGCGGTGGGTCAAAGCACGGCGGAGGCATAGATGTATCGGGTGCCAACGCAGATTTCACGATGAACGGCGGGACAGTGCTGAGCAACCACTCCAGCTACGGCGGCGGCATCAGTATACACGCCTCAAGTACAGGTGCGACGATACATATCAATGCGGGCACGATTCAAGGGAACACGGCGGATGGAGAGAACGCCGTCGGGGCAGGTATTCTGTTCTACCAAGGCGGAACAAGTCCTGCCAAACCTGTAGCAGCCAAAGTCTATATCGGGATAAATGAGAACGGACAGACCACAGGCACGGTAAAGTTCATCAACAACCAAGGTTTGCTGGGAAAAGCGGGGGCCATCGGCGCCACGAACAGCGGCACCGCACTGCCGACAGCAGCGCAGCTCCTTGACAGTTATTGGCCGAACCTGTTTGTCGGGCCGCTGGTGACATTCAGCAGCAACCAATCCAGCGAGGGTCGGGACATCTCCGCCAACGCCTGCACGGCGGAGGATTGCAGTTCGGATGTTGACGCAGATATGGAACTGCTCTGCACGAAGTTCCGCACGCTGGCGGCCTCTAACATAAAGGCGACCAGATTCACGGCTCCTTTTACCTTTGGGTACAATGACTTTGATATACAGATGCCGATTGGGTGCAAGGTGGCTGCGGTGGTTGTGACATTCCACCCCAACAACGGGGAGGAGGATTTTACCTATTTTGTTCCGCAAGGCGGCAAGGTACCCAACCCAACGGTCATCGGCCGCTGCGGGCAGGACTATACGTTCTGGTATGAAGACCCGGAATGCACCATTCCATGGGACTTTAACACATTGATATATTTACCGGTTGACATCTATGGGAAAAGCATCTATATCCCCTGCGAGTATAAGAATGTTGTATTTGTAAGCAACGGCGGTTCGGTCACGCCGTCGCAGATTGTGGTCACAGGGGACAGTGCCGTAGAACCGCCGGCACCGCAGCGCGGCTGTGACAAGTTCCTCGGTTGGTACATAGACCCGGAACTGACCATCCCCTATGATTTCAGCGAGCCGATACTGGGGACGATTGTGCTCTATGCCAAGTGGCGCGTCGTGCCGAATATAGGCAAATGGGTTTAATGCGGCAAGCGGAAAAGCAATAGGGCAGGGGAGGCAACGGCCTTTGCCTCCCCTAATAATTACAATCGGTAACAAAAAATGCACTCACTCCGCCGTTTCTGACAGCTGTTTGGCAATAAACGGTAACACCTCGCGGGGTTGGATGCCCAAGACATAGGCGAACTCCTCATAGAGAACTTTCTCCGCATCCTTGAGGTAGTTCTCCTCTGCGACGGGCACTTTCTTGCTCTTTGAGGCGGCGCGGGTTTCCTCCCCATGCAGGTAGAGCGACTTAATCATGCGCCCCAGCGCATCGCGGTCGGAACCGCGCAGCGTTTCTTTGAACTGCTCCCGGCGCTTGCTTTCATCCGCCTCCCACTTGCCGTCCGCTGCGGGCATCCGGCGGATAACCTCCATGATTTCCTCTTTGGTGAGCAGGCGGCGTATTTTGGTCTCTAAGTCGCTGCTGTCGGTCTTGATATAGATGGTGGAGGATGCCTCAAATACCGGCTTGAGGACATAGTAGTTGCTTGTGTCGGAGCCGAAAGACATCTGTGTAATCTCAGTCACTTTGCATACGCCGACCCCGCTGTAGATGAACTCATCACCAATGGCTATCATGCAGTATCCTCCTTTTGGCTGTTAAGAAACGCGCAGTCCGCAAAAAACCGGACTTACGTCCCGCATGAAGCGAACTGCACGTTTAGCTACTTATATTATAGCACATTCCCGGGCAAAAAGCAAGTGTTTTTTTTGAACGTTGGTTTTTTTGCTTGCTAATTCTCTTTGCGCCGGCGGAACAACGCCCGCCCGGCGGCGGCACAGAAAGACAGCGCCAGAATACACGTTGCTGCGAGGGCAATGGTTTTCCAGAGGTTGAGGGGGAGGGGCTGCCAACGGGTGCTTTCCGCCTCTGTCTCCCCGGCTTCGTAGCGCAGGACGGCGGGAACTGCGGTGCCTGCGCTCAAAGCTGTAAAGACAAAGGTACGGCTTGCCGCCACACCGTCGCGCAAAAAGTTTGCCGTCAACTGAAAGGCTGTATCGACCAACGGCAGCTGCGCGGTAAAGTTCAGCTTCACGGATTGGCCTGGCGGGATGGCGAGGCTTTTGGAAAAGTCTGCCGTCAGTTGAATTCCTTGCACAGTAATGCCCTGTAAGCTGACGGAGTGGGAGGTGAGGTTCGTCAGTTCCAGTTGCGCATCCGCAGCGGTCAGCCAACCGGACTTTGAGCCGGAGAAGCGCGCCTCTAAGATATCGTTGGCGTTGCAGGAGTCCCTAAACTGCGGGAAGTCGGGGTCGGAATAGATGTCCGTAATCTCATCAGTAAATAGGAAGCGGTTATAGAGTTCGGCGCAATAGGTGTCAAAGGCACCTTGCGCGTGGTATTGCCCGCGGAAGAACCATGTCTGTTCCGGGAGGTAGGCGGCGGAGGCATCGATCTCTCCGCCGGGGGAAATGTGCCGGTGTGCCGGGTCGGTGCAGACCGCCTCGGCGGTCACGTAGCCTGCGGAGAGCGATTCCCCTATCTTTGCGGCGACGGCGCCCGTGGTGGAGGCGACATCTATAATATAATCCGAGCTGATGGGGTTGCCGCCGGCCAGAGGGAGGTTCGTTCCGGCTATGATGCAGACCTGCACACCCTTGGCTGCCATACTGCGGAGGGTCTCACCGGCAGCCGGGTAGACCTCGTTGTGGATGATGTCGCTCTTACGGATAATCTCGGCGTTGGCTGACGGATCCAAGTACTTCGCCTTAAATGCCTCATAGTATTGCGGCGGAACCAAATCCCAGTAGCTGCCGAAGTAAAGGGCATAGGGCTTGATGTACTCCCGGACGACTTTGACCGCCACATCCGATACATACTCCAGTGACAGCCCCTGCAAGAGCTGTGTCAAGCCGGTTTCGGCATTGAACCAAGCGGCTGTGATGTCCACAAGCCGCGCCGGGTCGAAGGCAAAGGCGGGGTCCGCCATGAGGTCGTAGGCAAGCTCGGAGCCGCGTATGGCCGGTGCGTGGAGGACGGCCTTCGCGACATCCCCTTTGTCACCGTAGAAGTGGAAGTATACCTCCGCCAACTGTCCGCCGTAGCTGACGCCGAATAGGCTCACCTTATCCATGCCGCTGTCGGCCTTGACCTCTTGGATGTATCTATCCAACGCAGCGGCGTTGTCCACCTGCCCCAAACGCCAGTCGCTGGCAAATAAGTACACCTTCTCCGCCGGGACATAGTCTAAAAATGAGTTCGTAATCGGGCGCTGGTTGTTCATGCGCTCTTCGCCCTTGGCTACCAAGCGGTCCCAACGGCCGTCAAAGGCGTTGCCGGGATACGCTGTTACATTATAAGCCGGTGTACCGTTGGGGTTCATGCGGATTTTTTCGAACAGTGTTTGGAACAGTTCCCCCGTACGGCGTACGGCTTCCGCTTCGTTGCCTTCGGATTCCCGTATCAGCCGCGGTACCACGCGCAGGACGGCCTCAATGATATTCTGTGTGCGCTCTCCGTTGATTTCCGGCGACCAGACTTGCTCCTGTGTCTCTAACCCCAAATCCAAGAACAGCTTCGGCCCGCTGTAGCCCGGCAGCAGGATAACAGGGTAAACCTCTTCGCTGCCTACGGCTCCCGTTCCCGCAGCAATTGCAGCTGCCGCAGGTGACAGAAGACTGCAAGTGAGTAGAATGGCTGCTATGCTTCGTACAAACCGGCGCATATCTTGCTCCTTCGCGTGGGTGAATAGGGGCTTCGCGAAGCCCCAGCCGCGCTTCGCGAAGCGCGGCGGCGGTTCGCGAACCGCCCGACAGGGGCTTCGCGAAGCCCCTCAGAACTTAAACAAACCGCGCACATCGCTCAGACCTTTTTTGAGGTCATCCAAGGGGTTATCGGATTTGGGCGCAGGGGCAGGTTTGACGTAATCGAAGCCGCCTTGCGGTTCTCTTTGGCAGAAGCCGACGGCAAGATACCCACTCCCGCCGCTGAAGGCTTCGCCGGAATCAAAGCAATAGACCTGTCCATCGGGGGCGCGGGTATAGAGATAATCCGCAGAAGGGTATTTTCCTGCGGGACGGAAGCCGCTTTGCTGTAGGAGGGCACGGTAGCCGGCGAGCTGCTGTACGCCAACGCCTTCGGCACGGAAGTAGAAGAAGGGGTGACCGTTTTCGTCCAAGCCGCCGTCCTCTATATCGAGGTTTTTGCCGCCGCCGTTCCAAGGCGGGAAGTAGGGGAGCTTCTGCGCCCAGGTATCCAGAACGGCTTGGGCTTTGGCAGCGGCAGCCTGCTCCTCGGCCTCGGCTTGGGGGAGCTTAGCGCCGCACTCCGCACAGAACTTGGTGCCGACCTTATTCTGTGCGCCGCAGGAGGCGCAAACCGCCCCTTGCGCCAAGGTCAGCTCCGGGAGCTTTGTGCCGCAGGAGGGGCAGAATTTCTGGGAGGCCTCTGCCGCTTCTCCGCAGGAGGGGCAGAGCTTCATGTTTTTCGCGGCCTCGTTGGCGTAGCTCTCCGCCTGTTGGGCGAAAGAGCCGAAGAGTCCGCCGAGTGTACCAAGCGCCGCCTTGGTTTCTTCGCTGTTCAAGCTCGAGGCGGCAGCCGAAGCAGGGGCGGCCGTTTGCGCCGCCGCTTGGTTTACTGTCGGAGCAATGGCGTCCGCTGCACGTTGGGTGAGGTCGGCAGCCGTATCCTGTACTTTGCTCCCGATGGCTTGCGATACCCCCTGCGAGACGGCGCTGCCGATGGCGGAACTGACGCCTCTCCGGATGGCTCTGTCAAGGAATCCCATAAAACATCGCACCTTTCCTGAAATTGGATATTGAATCGTCGGTCATGTGTTCTCCGCGCCCGGACCGAATGGGTTTAAAAATTGCGAATCATTGTGCCAACGGCATTCCCGCAGATTGCTTTGACGATATTGGAGGGGGGCGTGAGGTTGAAGACGAGCATCTCCAAGTCTTTATCGCGCACCAGAGCGGCGGCGGCGGCATCCATGACCCGCAAGTTCTTCTGAAGAATCTCCGTGGGTGTCAGCTCCTCATAGCGCACCGCATCCGGGTATTTATTCGGGTCCTTGTCATAGACACCGTCGACGTTGGTGGCTTTGAGGACGAGGTTTGCCTCAATCTCCGCGGCGCGCAGTACAGCCCCGGAATCTGTCGTAAAGAAAGGGTTGCCGGTTCCGCCGGCAAAGAGGACGACTTTCCCGGCTTTCATGGCTTCAATTGCCGCAAACTTATCTGCAACCGGGCAGACTTGGGGCATCACAAATGCAGAAAGCACAAGCGTTTCCACGCCGATTTGCCGCAAGGTGTCCGAAAGGGCTAGGCAATTCATGACGGTTGCGAGCATCCCCATCCGGTCGGCGGTGACATCGTCCATGTCCCCGGAACTGCGGCCGCGCCAGAAGTTCCCGCCGCCGATAACGACGCCTACCTCGGCACCCAGTTCGACGCAGGTCTTGATTTCCCGAGAAATCTCTTCCGCGACGGCAAAGTCAATGCCGAAGCCTTTGGTGCCGCCCAGCACTTCCCCGCTGAGCTTGAGTAATACGCGTTTATATAGCAGTTCTTCCACGCAGTGTCTCCCTACTGTCCGTTTCAATCGGTGCAAATTCTTACGGAATAATTATATCACTTTTGTTTGGATTTGTAAAGGTTTTTTTATGAATTGCCCGGGATTCCGGCCTCTATCCTCTATCCTCTTGCTTCTTGCCTCATGCCTCTTGCTTCTTGAAGGGCAGGGGAGTATACTGCTTGAAACATTCTCTATACACATGGGAATGCACTGTTCTGTTATAATAATATGATTTTACGCAGTAGTAGGATGAGTCCCGATTTATACACATTGCTGTATACTTTTTGCTGTATACTTTTTTGCATGTGTTGGAGAAATGAATATGCAGTTATTGCATAATCATATTCATCGGATGAATTGCTTTATGCATTTATCGTATAATAATATGTAACTATGATGGGGACCGCATTGCGGTCCCACCCGCCGACACCGCAATGCGGTGTCCACCGCCAAGGACCGCAATGCGGTCCCACCCGCCGACACCGCAATGCGGTGTCCAACGCAATTCGCAATCGGCTGAACTCCCAACACATCAAAGCTCATTCGTCGGTACGTAAAACGGAAAACGGATAGTCTTTTGCGCAGTTAAACAGCATATATCCACCCTTCCTTGCATAGAATAGGGGACAAGCACAGCACCGGCAGTCGGAAGCGGCGGGCTTGCCTCGTCAAATCCGGCCGCGCAATGTCCGACCGCTATGGGCTGCAGAAGACCAACAAGGCTTAAGCTATGCGAACAAACCGGCACATAAGCCCTAACCTTGTCAGGGAAAAACTGCGCCTTGCTGTGGAAAACAATAATCTTTCCACCGACAAGGTTCGGAAATATCCACAAAGCAGGGGACTTTCAACCGAAAGGGTTGCGCCTTTACAACGCTTGATTTTTAATACAACTGCGCAAAAGGTATCTTTTACGCAGAAAAGGGGAGATAATTCGGTGGAGAGTTAGTGTTTTGCGCAGATAAAATACGTATTTGCGCAGTTTCCGATCGCAACCGGAAGCTTTTTGCGCACTTGTGCCTGTGCATAACTGACGGTCTGTGGAATGGGTTTGTCAAAAACGATCCACAGGCACTTTGTGGATAACACGCCGGCTGCGGTGAACGGCTTATAGTGGATTTAACGGATCCCACACCGGCGCAGTTGTGCATAACTCTTGGAAAAGGATAGCCCATTCCCATTACTGCGTAAAATCATAATATTACTACAGTATTCATGATTACTATCACGTGACGCGTGTTTTTTGGAATGCACTTGACTTCCGCCGCACCGGGTGGTATAATAGTAGAGGGTATCACAAATAAGCTTAGAAAGCCGCCCCTGCGGTGGGGCAGCGAGTCCGTGTTTTTTTTTGAGCCTTCCGAAAGCATTGCAACTAAATACTATTGATTTCCGAGATTTGGAGGCAGCTTCCCATGCGCTTAGCCGCTGTGATTGCCGAATATAACCCTTTCCATGCCGGTCATGCCTACCATTTGGCTGAGACGCGCAAGGCGGGGGCTACGCATATTGCGGCTGTGATGAGCGGCGCCTGTGTGCAGCGCGGGGAATTTGCCATTCAGCCGAAACACATCCGTGCTAAGGCAGCCTTGGAAGGCGGCGCGGATTTGGTAGTGACATTGCCTGCACCCTGGTCCTGCGGGCGGGCGCAGGATTTCGCCAATGCCGCTGTCCATATCATTCGCTCCCTGGGGGCCGAAATGCTCTCTTTCGGGAGTGAGTGCGGGGATGGCCGTGCCTTGGAAAACGCCGCTTCCTTTCTGGAGACATGGAAAGTGGAAGCGGCGGACGAAGTCAGTTTTGCCCGCGCCAGAGAAAACGCGCTGGAAGCCGCTCAACCCGGTTCAGGTGTGCTTCTGCGCTCCCCGAATGACACGCTGGCTATAGAATACATCCTCGCCTGCCGTCGGCGCGGCTTTGCGCCGCAGTTCCTCGCAGTCAAACGCTCGGGTACCGCGCATGACGGACCGGGAAGCGCTTCCCATCTGCGTGCGCAAATCCTCTCCGACTGCGAAAGCGGCGACGGCATCTACTGGCCTATCCGTCCGGATAAGCTGGATGCTGTCTTTCTTTACAAACTGCGCTCAATGCGGTTTGCGGACTTTGCGGCTTTACCGGATGTCCCCGGGGATTTGGCACTGCGCTATGTGACGGTGGCAGGGCAGGCAGATTCAGCGGCAGAATTTGCGGAGAAAGCCTCCTGCAAGAGTTGCACGGCCGCACGAGCGCGCCGCGCCCTGCTCCATGCCGTCTTAGGCGTTAAAAAAGAAGAAATGTACGCCCTGCCGAAGTATATCCAAGTTCTCGCGCTGAATACGCGCGGACAGGAGATCCTGCGGGCTATGAAACAAAACGCTGCTGCTGCGGATTCCGGCACCGCAGAATCAGCGGGTGATTCCCCTCCCCTGCTCCCGATTATCTCACGCCTGTCGCAGATTCTGCTCATGAAACCGGATGCCTTGGCACAGTTTAACCAAGAACACAAAGCCGCCGATATTTCCGGCTTAGCCATGCCGCAATTACAGAAACGCTCTTGGGAAGGGCGGATTCAGTTGACAGTTAACACTTAACCGCTTTTCATTCTACCTGTTCTAACTTGTCCCTGCCTTGCATAGGCTTGTCTTGCAGAGAGGTTTTCCCTCTCGGCAAGAACGCCAAGGAATGAGGACAAATATATGGCAGCACTTAGTTTGAACTTCCCGCGCTTCCCGAAGACGCTCTCTCTGCACACCGGGGGGTTCGGTAAGGCGCGGGACGGCCTGAAGGGTTTCACCGAAATCGTGCGGGCAGACTGGCAGAAAATCGCTTTGATGGCTCTCTTTGGATTGGGGCTGTTCCTCGGTGCCCGCACGGCAGCTTCGGACCTCCCCGACTGGGGCGATAAAATCTTGGAGATGCTCAAAACTTCCCGTTTAACACGCGCCGATCATACTCTGCTCGGTAATGCGTTCCTATACTTCGGCACCGATATGGCGTTTATGGCACCCGGCTTCCTCTGCGGTCTCTGCGCCGCCGGTCTGCCTTTGGTTCTTTTCCTGCCCGTCGTGCGCGGTTTAGGTATCGGCGCCCTCACAGGTTGGCTCGTCTCCGCCTACGGCTGGGAGGGCTTGGGCTACAGCCTCCTCCTCCTCTTCCCCGCTACCATCGTGTCTATGCTCGTTATGTTTACCTATTGCAAAGAAGCTATGCTTATGAGTGGGGATATGCTCCTCGTCGCCACCAAACGCGCCGACCGCGTCGAATCAAGCCTGCGTTCCTATGCAGCGCGCTTTATTGTATTGCTGCTCGCCTCGGCAGGAGCTGCTCTCTTGGATGCCGTCTGCTTCGCTGCCTTCGCGCGGTTCTTTGCCCTGTGAGTTGTGCCCCGTAGGGGCTATCGTGCCCTGTAGGGGCTATTGTGCCCTGTAGGGGCTATTGTGCCCCGTAGGGGCTGCCGTGCCCTGTAGGGGCTCAAATCCCCGCCGCTTCCTTTATATAAGCACGTGCCTTAAGCGCATACTCGAACGGATTGGCCAGAGCGGGGTCCTGCTCAGCCTCGACGACATACCAGCCTTCATAATCGGCTTCGTCCAAGATAGAAAAGAGCGGCTTAAAGTCCACGCATCCATCACCCGGGACGGTAAAGGCACCCAAGCGCACGCCTTGGAGGAAGGAGAGCTTTTCCGCTTTGACTTTGGCGACGATTTCCGGGCGCATATCTTTGAGGTGGACATGCGCGACGCGTTTTACGTGTTTTTGGAGAACGGCAGCAGGATCAATTCCCGCAAAGGACAGATGTCCGCTGTCATAGAGGAGATGGAGCTTGGCGGGGTCTGTACCCTCCATCAGGCGGTCGATTTCTTCTTCTGTTTGGACAACAGTACCCATATGGTGGTGGAAAGTGAGCTTCATGCCTTTGGTAATTGCGATTTCGCCCAGTTTATTGAGACCGTCACAGAGCTTGTCCCATTCCGCGTCAGACATCACCGGTTTTTCCTCAAACACGGACTTAGATGTACCTTGCACACTCCCCGACTGCTCGGAGGCGCCGATGACGCGTGCACCCACGGCATAGAGGAAATCCAACTGTGCTTCAAATGCGGCCTTGACCTCCTCAAACGGTTGGCTGATGAGAAAAGAGGAAAACCACTGGTTGCAGATGGTGAGGCCCCGCAGCCGCAAGGCCTTGTTCAGGACAGCCGGATCCTTCGGGTACTTGTTGCCGACCTCAGAGCCTTGGAACCCCGCAAGTGCCATCTCGCTGACGCACTGCTCGAAGGTGTTTTCTCCGCCGAGATCCGGCATATCATCGTTTGTCCAGCCTATGGGGGCGATACCGAGTTTTACTTTGCTCATGATAAATAGCTCCGTTCTTCCAGATTCAGAAAGGTATCCGCAGGAATGCGGGTTCTTTATATTAGATAGGATTATACCATATTCCGGCAGGTTTTGCAAGGGGTAGTAAATATTTAACATTTGTGGGTGCCTTCCTGTGCCGGTCATTCCCTGCCAAGCCGCCGCATAATCATACTATACAGCCGCATTCCAAACGAAAGGCAGTACTCCTCCATGCCAACCGCCCGCTCCGCCCAAGCGCTGAGAGAATTCATTTTTTCCGCATATATAGTTGCGCATGATATTGACCGCAGCCTGCCTGTCTTGCCGCCGTTTACCTATAGTGCGCAAGGTCTTCCGGCGGCAGGCGGAGTCTATCGGCGCCGGCCTCGCGCCGTCTATGCCTGCGCAAACCTACGCGACCATTGGGAACCGAACCATTTGCTCAAGGACTGCGGCTTTTTGCCGTTGGCGATGCAGCGGGAATACGGCCTCCGCGCCGTGATGGCGGGATTCTTCTTTGATGGCGACTATGACACACCGCTTGCCGCCGCGCCCGGCTTGGAGCTGGAGTTCTACCAACTCTGGGATGAGCGCCTGCCTTTTCCATTTTCAGACATAACCGACCCCTATGAGCGGGCGATGTTCGGCTACCTCTGGTATAACGCCCGGCAGATGGATATTCTATTCTTGGATGGCTGCTATGACATCACCCCACGCTATATCAAAGCCTACCGCGAGCTTCGCCCGGACGGAGCCGTACTCTTGGCACTGGACATGAACTCGCGCTGGATGACATGGTTTCCGTTTGAAGATTCGGCGTACCGGGAGGCTTTTGACCTGTGTGACGCCGTTGTCACTTGCACGAAAGCCATCGCCGACAGCATTAACAACGACCCGCGGGCCTCCTTCGTCTGCCATTGGCTCCCCAATGGCTTCTTAGACCCCGCCGCTTCACAGGAGGAATACAATGCCTCCATGCAAGCACCGCCGGATCTGTCCGTCAAAGAAAATATCCTCCTCGCCGTCGGACGCGTCGGCACGGCGCAGAAGAACACAGAACTCCTCTTGGAAGCCTTTACGCTGACGGCTCCCGACTTCCCGGATTGGCAGCTGCGCATTGTCGGCTCTTTGCGGCAAGCCCTGCCGCAATTTAAAGCTTTTATGCGGGACTGGATGGCGGATCATAAGCACCTTATCCGTGACAAGCGCGTTGTCTTTACAAAGGAAATCACAGACCGCCAAACCCTTTACGCAGAATACAAAAAAGCGAAAGTATTCTGCTTGACAAGCCGTTTTGAGAGTACGCCCAACGCTTTTGCGGAAGCCGCGCGTTTCGGTTTGTTCACTGTCTGTACGGACATCGACTGTTCCCGGGAAATAACGGACGAAGGACGCCTCGGCATCGTCTGCTCCCCGGAAGATGTGTACAGCTGCGCCGCCGCCCTGCGGGAAGCCATGGGCGGCAGAGCAGACAATGTTGCCGCCGAAGCTTACCATTCGCGCTATACAGCAAATTATGATTACCGTCGCATCGCAAGGAAGGCTTGGGCGCTTCTCTTTGGGCTGGGATAAGATAGGGGCTTCGCGAAGCCCCCGGCGCTCCTCGAACCGCCCGTTTGTGAATATTTCATGAATATTTCAAATTATTCCATGAATTTTACAAATACGCCCTTGACAACACCCAAAAACTATGCTAAAATAGTAAGTGAAGGAAGTCCTGTGAGAACAGGTATGTCCTTTATTTTTTTCTCTATATTGGCAGACAGCGCGAAAGGGATCCGAATTACAACGCAAATCAAAGAAAGAAGGAACACCCAATGACAAACAATCCTGAAACGGCCGTCGTGGATACACAGCTGCCCGCAGAAGAGCAGAAAGCCGCCTTGCTTGCCGAGCTGGAGGAGCTCCGGAAGCAAGAAGAGGGCGTAAAGGGCTTCCTTACCTTGTACAGCGAAGGGAAGAAGAAATTTCCCAAAGTAAAGGACTGGGCGGAGGAGGAAGAAGAATTGACGGAAGAAGAGGCGGAAGAAGACGTGGATTGGTCTGATTTAGACAAAGAATACGCGGAGATTCAGTCGAATCTGCAGAAAAAAATTTGTGCAATATCACAACTGATTGCGCAAATATCGGCTGAACAATCGTCACTTTGACGAAACCAATGTTTGACAAGTAGGGTATGCCATGCCCCGGCGGTTCGCGAACCGC
>JAISUW010000018.1 GCA_031271865.1 Oscillospiraceae bacterium | reverse complement strand
CGGTTGCCATGGTGTGCCGTCGTTTTGTGAAAACACGTAGTCCCCTGCCTCCATGCCGAGCAGAGCGGCGTTCGCGAGCTGTCGCTCTCGCTCAGCCGTCAAGACCTCCATGAGCTTCGACCCCATCGGGACTAAGCGACCGTCCGAGGTCTTCGTGCCTTCACGCTCATAAACCTCGTCGGATGCGGTTCGCACGCGAACCCTATGGACCTTGATGGCACGATGTTCCCACAGCACGTCGGACCATCTTAACGCAAGTAGTTCTTCCCCTCGCATCCCGGTATAATACGCCGTGAAGATGAGAGCGTGGCATTCCCAGTTGATTGAGGCCGTGTAGTCTAACAGTTGCCTGACTTCCTCCAAGGTGTGGCTGGGAGCTGTGCCCTCAGGAGCGGCAACGTCCGCGCCCGAGGGTGCCGTCCCTGATTGGACGGCAGGCAGCTTCACACCGCTGGTCGGATTCCTTGCCATCAACCCATCGGTATACGCCCGACGGCATGAGGCCTGCAGCGGCTTCATGTAGCCTTGAATGCTTTTGGGCTTCAGGCCTTTGTCGAACAGATAGCCTACAAAGGCTTGCAGGTCCTCGCGGGTCATGTCGGCCAGAAGTGTACCGCGCCGTTCGAAGAATGGGAGGATGTGCTTCAGGGACGCGATCTCGTAGCCCGAGTAAGTGGTCTTTTGGATGTTGCCCATGGCGAGTGCCTGTTTTTGGTCATCTAACCACCGTCGGTGATAGGAAGCAGATGCCGATGGTTAGAGGTTGGTTGTGGTTGCGCGGAGGGGCTGTTGGGTCGGACAACCGGGGGTGACCTATGAGATATAGCCTTATCAAGCACCAAAGGAGAAGAGCATAGCGTTGTCCATATTTACCCACTTCCGGAAGAGGTCACAGCTCTCTTGCCTTGTATTTGCCGACTTGCGGAACAAATTCACATATGGATTTTCAAATCCGCTTGACTTTTCCGCTGAGAAAGACTATAATAGAGAAAAGCGACCGTCGCTACGGTTAGCGGTTCGTAAAGATAAAGAAAGCAGTAGGTGATGTGCTTGACGGATTTTTTGATTGTGGGTGCCGGGTTGTTCGGGGCGGTGTGTGCCAGAGAACTGACGAACGAAGGGTATTCGGTGCTTGTGATAGACAAGCGCGGGCATATCGGCGGCAACTGCTATACAGAAACGCTCGCCGGTGTGGAGGTGCATACTTACGGCGCGCACATCTTGCACTGTTCGCGGATTGAGAATTCACTGCCTTCCCGCTCGATCATCCCGAGCCGCGCCGGCCGGTCAAACGTCGATGCCAGATTTTTATTGAGCCAAGCGAGACGCGACGTCGCCTCGCCCAGCTGCGCGTAAAGTTCCTGAACCTGCGCCTCGAGTGCCTGCTTTTCCTTGTCGGGGCTGCGTTCGAAGACGCTCGGCAGCCCAGCTAGTGCCTCGCGCCGCCATTTCTGGAGCTGCGCCGGGTGAATCCCTCGTTTTGACGCAATTTGCGTCAGGGTTTCAGTCTCCCGGAGCACCTCCAGAACCGCCGGCACCTTGTAATCCGCTGTAAATTTCTTCCTCATAATTCTAGTTTGCTATAACGATAAATCGCTTATTCTTTGGTCTGAAATTATGGGTATAGTATAATAGTATCATGCATTCGCCGACCGGAATACCGGAGGCGCATTCTTCGGCACATTAACGCGAAATCACATCCTGCGAAAGAGAGGTGTTTCCTTGCCGAGTCCAATAATAGCGGTACAGAACCTAACCAAACGCTTCGGCGACAAGACGGCGGTAGATGACCTTTCCTTTTCCGTCGAGCCCGGGACGCTCTTTGCGTTTTTAGGGCAGAACGGTGCCGGGAAGAGTACAACCATCAACATGGCTCTGGGGCTTCTGCGCCCGGACAGCGGGGAAATCCGTTTTGGCATCACAGAAGACGAGGGCAATTACCGCAGCAAAGTCGGTGCGGTCTTCCAGAACAATGTGCTGGACAATGTCCTGTCTGTGGAGGAAAATCTCAAGCTATACGGGCAGCTGTACCTGCCGGACAAGGCGGCCGTGCGCCGCCGCTATGATGAAGTCGCCGAGCGGCTCAATCTGACGCGTTTCCACAAAACGCGCTTCGGACGCTGCTCCGGCGGCGAGAAGCGCAAGGCGGAGATCGCCCGCGCACTCTTCACGTCGCCGCAGCTCCTGTTTTTGGACGAGCCCACCACCGGCTTGGACCCGCGCACCCGCGCTGAGGTTTGGCAACTGCTGCACGACATCCGCCGGGAGGGCGGCCTGACCGTCTTCCTCACCACGCACTACATGGAAGAGACCGCCGACGCCGACAAGGTGGTCATCATTCACAAGGGCAAGAAGGCCGCCGAGGGCTCTCCCGCTGAACTCAAGGCGCAGTACTCGCAGGACCGCTTGCTGCTGACACCCGAAGACCCGCAAGCCTTGGAGCAAGCCTTGACAACCCGGGGATTGTCATATGAAATCACCGCAGACACCTATGCCGTAGCCATGGAGAGCACCGCAGAGAGCATTGAGCTACTCTACGCCCTGCGCTCCAATCTGCGGTACTACGAGGCTGTCAAGGGCAGCATGGACGATGTGTTCCTGAACGCCGTCGGCGAGCAGATCGGAGGCAAAGATGAATAGAATCCGGATGATGACCCTGCGCGTCATTCGTCTGTATATCCGTGACCGGCAGACGGTGCTGTTTTCGTTTCTGAGCGCGTTTATTGTCGTGGCGCTGTTCGTTCTCTTCTTAGGCAAGGCCATCATCGGCGACATGATGACAGCGCTGCGCGGCACGTTCCAAGAAGAGAAGCTTCTCTACCTCACGTACCTGCAAATGATGGCGGGCATTCTCGGCATGAACAGCATCAGCCTCTCCTCCGGGGCATTTACGACGATCGCCCGCGACTTTGAGGAGCGCCGCTCCGACAGTTTCCTCCTCACGCCGATGACGGCGTGGGAGTTGGTGGTGTCGTACTTCTTCGGCGGCGTCTTCGTGGCCTACGGCATGAGCATTTTTTCCTGGATTCTCTCCTATACGATGATCGGCGCCCTCACCGGTTACTGGCTGGCGCTCCTCCCCTTTTTGCAGATTTGCGGGGTGCTGCTGCCGGTCTGCTTTGTGTCGAGTGCCATCATCCTGCTGTTTGCCGCCCTGGTCAAATCCAGCTCTGCCATCGGGGTCTTCACCGGCGTCGCGGGTACCGTCGTGGGCTTTTTGAGCGGCATCTATATCTCATTCAAGACCCTCGGCGAGGGCGTTGAGAAAGCGGGCTCCCTCCTGCCGTTCACGCACTTCATCATCTGGATGAAGCAGCTGGTGCTCGTGCCGGCCGCAGAGCAAGTCGAACTGCCCGCAAGCGTTCTCGAGCTGATGTACGATGAATTCTCCGCGAACCCGGTGGGCATTCTCGGCTTGAATGTCCCGCTTTGGGGGACGCTGCTGTGCGGGGGGGCGGCGGCCGTTCTGTGCTTGGGGCTCGCGGCATGGCTTTTGCAAAAGCGCTTGGCGGTGAAGTGAGGGCAAGGGCTCTGGTAAAATGGTTTTTAAAGGTGCCCAAGAGAACCCCGCCGAAAGCAGGTATATCTGAAAGCGTAAACCGCTCATCCCTACCTGCTGACGGCTATGAGGGGGACGCGCATTTCTTCTTCCATACACCCGGAATGCACGCCGTGGTTCCATTTCTGCGGGTAATTCTTCCAAGTGAATGCATGGTACTCCTGCGCCAAAATGAGGTAGGGCGGCAGGCGCCGGTCTAAGATTTCATTCGAAACGCCGGGGTCATTGCCGAACCAGCCCTCGTCTATGGCTTCTTGTTTGGTTGCAATCCGAGCTCCGTCGCCGCAAAGGCGTTTTGCTTGGCGCAGGAACTCGTCTTCCATGCCTTTTTTCGGTCGGCATCCCAAAACCCGCGCATCAAATTCGGCAACGTATTCAAGTGTTGCCGCAAAGTCATTATTTTGAACAACATGGTGGTGCGCGCAGTCAATCAAACCGTGGTCGGCAACGATGAATAGGAGCGTGTCTTTGAGCTTTTTGGATAACCGCTTGCTTACCCTTTGCGCTTGCCTGACGGTCCGGCGCACGGTTTTGTGTTCCGTGCCGCAAAAATGGATTTCATGGTCAGGCTGTGAGGAATAGCAATAGATGTATTGCCGGCCGTCTTTCTTACAGTTTTCACGGATTTTGCGGAGCATGTCACGGTAATTCTTGTATACGATTCCGCCGTCTTGCGACTTGAAACTGTTCAATGTCCACCCGCGGGCGTTTGAAGTGTGATTGATATCGCCTTCAACAGTTGGATACGGCAGAATCGGAAGCGCACCGTCATAGCCGGGGATCTTTTCGCCCGTGCCTTGGTCTTTGCTTTTGAACAGTACGGCTGTGCGGCCGACTTCTTCTAAATATTGGCTCCAACCAAACCAACCGGTTTCGGCGGGTCTTAAGCCGGATTTGAATGCAGGGATTGCGGCGGCGGTCGTCGGGGGGAAGACGGAAGAAATGTCAGCCACAAGATTTTTGCGCAGGAAAGCATTTGGCTTCAGATGCTGTTCGAGGATGTTCATGCCCAGTCCATCCCAAATCAACAGCACTACGTTCTTATACTTGCCGTCGGCGAGCAATTCATCGGCCTGCGGTAGGGTACCATGAAACGTGCGGATGCCGAAATCCTTGCGGATGGAGTTCATGAGGGACACGATACTTGCGTCGTATTGGGGATTGGGTTTAAGCATAATTAGCTCCTTTACGTTTCCTGCATCCGCATTCCGCTTGCGGGAGGATGGTTGGCGGTTTTGCCTGAACCGATAACCCCGCGAGTGTTACATGCAAACTACTTGCCTCTTGCAGGCTACACAAACCGAAACACGCCCTGCAGCGCCCGCCGCAGACCTCTGTAGGCGAGATTGGCTGCTTGGGCGGGTAGGCCTGCGCTTTGCGGCAGAAAGGCGTTCACCGCGTAGCGTCGGGGGATGGCCTTATCTGCGGCGGCTTTGAGGTCCCGGTGCGCGTATTGCAGCGCGATATTCCCCGGATACCCGCCGGTACTGAGGATTGCAAAATGCTCCGCATCCAGCACCTGCACGCCGCCGCCTAAGCGGAAATGGTTGCCCAGTCCCAAAAGGCACGCGTTGAACGGCTGGAATTCGCGCTCATAGTAGGGCCCGGTGACTGTCGCGCGTCCCTCGGTCACTTCAATCTTGTGCAGCACAACCGCGTCCTCATTGTCCAGGCCGGGCTGCCCGAGCTTCTCCACGAATTTGGCCCGGAGACCCGCTCGGCAAGAGAACCCCAACAGCCACGCCGTGTTCTGCGTGTCCGTGAGGAGTGCAACGGTCTCGCTCACGCACCAGCCGGTGCCGTCCGGGTCGTCGTAGGCGGCGTAGACCGCGTTGTCCTCCACCTGCAGCCGTTCCAATTTGGACTCCGCCGTCAGCGGCAGGCGCAGGATGGCGAAGTTCTTCTTCTGGTCCGTCAGGAGCAGCACTTCCTCGCCCTGATATGTGAGGAAGGTCAGCCCCAGGGCGGCCGTGCCGAAGTCGTAGATCTCGTCCGTGACGGTGATGAGCTGCGGCTCTGCACCCGCCCGCAACGGCGAGAGGTCGTAGAAGGCATACGTGCGCGTGTGGTCAAACGGCACGCCGAGGATGTCCCCCGCCACGGCGATGCCGCCGGGGTGGTGGCCGGTGCCTTCGGGGGTGTCGAGCGCATAGAGCAGTTTTTCGTCGCTGAATATGGCGAGAATGCCGCTTTCGCCCGCTGCCGCATCGGATGCGATGGTGTACGGTCCATAGCGGGCAATGCCTTGGATGTGGTGGCCCATCTCGATGATGCGCTCCTCCGGGAAGCCGTCCGAGCGCGGGTTTGACCACCGCACGCCAACCGGGTGGATGGCCTTGAGTGCGCGGGGCACGTCTTTCAGGCGGATGAAATCATAGGGTGCCTCGGCGGCAGGGTAAGCGGTGGGTGTCATGACAGCTCCTCCTCTTCGTGAATGGATTCCAATTTCTCTTGCGCCGCGCGTCGGCGGTCTTCTAACTCAATTTCCGTGCGGGTGCGGTCTTCGGGGCTCCAGTGCAGGAAGAGGTACGCCACAAACCAGACCAGCCGGTCAAAGGCCTCCGTCAGGCAGAGCATAGGCCAGATGGTCTTGGCGTAGCGTTCGGGAACTTCGCTTTGTTGGTCAATGATGCCGCCCCGGTAGCCGGTCCAGGAGACGTAGGCGTTGCCGGTGGCGGTGCCGATGTTATTGGTGACGAATTTGGCCAACAGTGCATTCACAGCGGAGGTCAAGCCCTCGGAACGCAGGCCGGTTTCCAGTTCCACCTTGTCGTAGTACTCGAAATTGATCATCGATGTGGCCAAGCCCCAGACATCTGAACACACATTGCTCAAATTTTCAATGGCGCACAAAGCAAAGATGCGCGGCAGCGTGGTGATGCCGGTAAAGGTTTCGGCTATCTTGCACAATACCCCAATCGGATACAAGGTGCGCAGGGTGCGCAGGGGTCCGCCCAGCCGCTGCACAATAATCCGATTCCAAGGCTTCAGCAACATGGGCGCGACACCGTGCAGGAGCTGCTTCAGGGTCAGGAAGTGGATGCCGTTGGCTTCCGTAGTTCCCAAGAGCTTGGCGAGGAGGCCTCCGATTTGCCGCCGCGGACCCAGCGCGGACCACATAACCGTCTGGTCGCCGGTGGTGGGTGTGAAGACGGTGATGAGGGAGGCCACCGCGCTGACAAGGAAGAGCTGGTTGTGCTTGAGGACGGAGAAGCTCTCCTTGAGGTTGATTTTTTCTTCTTCCCCCTCCTGTTTTTTTGCTTCGCTGACAGCGTTGAAATCCACACGCTGCCGGGCAAAGGTGGGCAGAAACCCGCCCAGAAGCGCAAACGGCAGCGCTATCAACGCTCCATAGAAAGAAACCGTGTAAACAGAGAACCGCTGCGAGGCATAGAGCAGCTGCGGCAAGGTATTATAGACCAAGTAGAAGATGGTGTAGGCCACGCCCTGCCAGTTGGCGATGCGCCCGCGCTCCTCCGTGAAAGGGGAGACGCCGGCCATGAACTTGGTGCCCGCCACCCCGCTGAAGGTGCCGAACACATCCTGCAAGCAGTTGCACAGCACCAAAACCACGATGTGCTGGAAAGCCGTGAAGCCGCCGTCCCAGATTTTGAACACAGCGAAGAGGCTCCCCGTAACGGTCGCGAGGCGCATAATCCATCGCAGGGTGGCCGCTTTGAGGTGCCGCGCATCCATCCAAGTGCCAATGAAGGGGTCGTTCAAGCCGTCCCAAATGGAGCTGATGATTCCCGGCACCGTCAGACGTGCCGGGTCGATACGGAAGCTCTCGGTAAACACCAGCGTCTGCCGGTTGGTGAAGCCGGCGCTCATCAGATTGAAGCCGTACCCCCAGAAGTAGAGGAAGAGCTCGCCCGGCGAGATGACGCCGTAGGGCAGGTCTTTGCCGCGCAACCATTGGAGGGGGTGGCGCAGGGCAGTGTGCAGGGTTTGTTTCGGATTCTTTTCTTCCATAGCCGGCACTCCTATCGATTTGGTTTATTTATAAAACGCTCGGTTGCCTGATAACCGTGCGGAATCTCTACGCACTCGCTTCTTCCGTTTCCAAGGCCTCGGAGATTGCCGCCACGCACGCGCGCATGAGATCCAGCGTCCACCGTAGCTGTCCCTCGGCGAATGCATCGCCCTCGTCAAAGGCATCCATGAAATGCTCCCGTGCCTTGAGCAAATACTGCATGGCTTCAAAAGGGTCAGATTCTCCGTAGAAATCCCCGTCTAAGTAGGAGCGACCGAGCTGCACATAGCAGCTGCCATGCACGAAGTCATCATAGCCTTTTTCTTGCGCTCCCGGCTTTTCAATCTCCGTAAGCGCTTTATCATACCAATTGTAGGCCTCGGCAAAACTCTGCTCCACAACCTCGCATTTAGGTAATCAACGGGTCTATGCGCATGGTTTTCCCTCCTCCGGCGGCGGTTACGGATGCTGTTATCTCTTATTAGGGCAACTCTGTCAACGCCCTTGCCACGCAATTATATCATATCCCATCAGCGTTGTCAAGGCAATTCTTCAGAGTTCGGTACAAACTCTGCGGCTCCACTTTTCGACAATTCCCGACAACACATGTCAATAACAAATGACATTATGTAACATTTACAAGAGTATTGCAATAGGTAAATCAAATTTTGTTGAAAATGTACTTGACAAACGCTCCAAAATATGCTAAAAT
>JAISUW010000028.1 GCA_031271865.1 Oscillospiraceae bacterium | reverse complement strand
CGCCGCGCAAGCGGCCCCCCGGGCGGGGGTTTGGGGGCGGCGCCCCCAAGGTGGCGGAACAAAGCTATCCTATCAGCACACCCTAAGGCAAAACCCAACCAAAGTGCATACCCTTTCATACCAAGATAGGGGACGCGCCCCCGGGCGGGGGTTTGGGGGCGGCGCCCCCAAGGTGGAGGAACATACCTATCCTATCAGCACACCCTAAGGCAAAACCCAACCAAAGTGCATACCCTTTCATACCAAGCAATACAGGACACCAAAAAGAGGGACGGGTAAACCTACCCATCCCACTAGACAAATGTTCACTCTAAGCAATCAGTTGAACGCATCAACCAGCCAACGCAGCGGCGTGCCTGCGACGGAGAGGGCGACTTCAAACCAAACCAAGATGTCTGAGAAGATGCTCTCATTGTCTTTCTTGGTTTCTATGGTCGGCGCGCCGGGCTCTGCGGCGGCTTTCTCGTAGGTGTAGCGCGAAGTTGTGTAGGCGCCGGGGCGTTGCGGGTTGATGGTAATCAGCGAAGCGCCACGGTAATAGTGGTTGGCATTGGAGCCCAGCCATGCGCAGCCGGCGATGCTCCACATATCCATGCCCCCGCGATGAATCTTGAAGTTATTCATATGGTCGTGCCCGCTAAATACAGCCACGACATTGCCATCGTCCCGCAGGGTCTCAAACTCCCCGAGGGATTCGGACGGCGGGCAGGGATGCTCCAGAATCACGCCCTCATAGAGGAAGAAGTTCGGGAGATACAGCACCGTGCGCCCCTCCCAGACCCCCACCAGCTCCCGGAAGGAGATATGGAGCGCATCATCCACCTTCGCGCAGAAGTCATTCAGCGGGGCAGCCCATGACGCCGGCACGGTCGGGTAGTAATCATACACCTCCGGCATCGGGATGTGCTGGAAGACATAGCACGGCACATCCGGATACTCTGCCCGCACTTCCATAAACCACGCCTGCTGCGCAGAGGAAATGGGGGTATACCCGCAGGAATCCGCGCTGCTGCCGTCCTCGCCCAAGTCAAACAGTACCAAGGAGGCGGCTACCTCACCGGCAGCATCGCGGATATAAATCAACTGGTTGTCCCCGCCGTAGTCGCTCACGGCATCGCATTCGGCATACAAGTCACCGCCCAGTTCCCGATATACCGCTGCTACGGCTTTCAGGACATCATGGTGCGTTCCGCCCAGCGAAGCGCGGGTGGAGTCGCTCAGTTCATCATGGTCATGGTTGCCGCTGATGTAGGCGAACTTCGCACCGTTGGCAATAATCGGCGCCAAGATGCGCTCTGCATCCTGCCGAAGGGCTTCCATCGTGCCGCCGCGGTCGGCCGGGTCTGCGACATCCCCCAAAAGGATTACCAAGTCAGGTTCATTCGCCTTGATGGCCGTATCCATAAACGCATAGAGGTTCGGGTCGTCCGCCGCTTTCTGGTGTACATCGGAGAACACAAGGATTTTGTATCCCGCTGTGTCCAGCGCACCGGCAGGCAGAGCAAAGCCGGCCAGCAGTACGGCGACAGAAAGCAGGATAGCCAAGGACTTCTTTGTCATTCGGACATCTTCTTTCGATTGGTTTTCGCCCGTGCCGCTGAACCGCTTCCGGTCAGCACGGTGCTTCATACTCTAATTGTATACGATTTGCGCACATTTGTCAAGGCTTTTTCTTCTCCGCCCGCAAAGGCGGCTGCACACGTAGGGGAACAACAGAGGGGGTACAACAAAGTGCACCCCTGAGAGCGAAGCTGCAATTGCAAGGGCAGAAAGTCGCCCCTGCTATGCAACGTAGTTTTTCTGCCGCAGCCTGAGCCGGTCGGAAATCATAGCAATGAACTCGGAATTGGTCGGCTTCGAACGTTTGAACGATACTGTGTATCCGAAGAACGAGGCGAGCAGATCCACATCGCCGCGCTCCCAAGAGGTTTCGATGGCGTGCCGAATCGCGCGCTCCACGCGGCTGGGCGTGGTGTCATAGATTTCCGCCACTTTCGGGTAGAGGCTCTTCGTAACGGCACGGAGAATCTTCGGGTCACGGATACCGAAGATAATCGCCGAGCGCAGGTAGTCATACCCGCTGATATGTGCCGGCACACCAATCTGCTTGAGTATGTCAGACACGGGAATCTCCCACTCGTCCCCCGTCAGCCCGTCATCGGCTGAATCGAAGGGGGAGGGTTTCGGCAGATCTGCGGCGCCGCGCATGGTGGGAAGCTGTTCCAGGCGCTGCACCAAAATCCTTGCGTCATAAGGCTTGAGCAGACAGAAGTCTGCGCCGGAGTCAAGAGCTTGCTTCGTCATACGGTCATTCTCCACGTTCAGGGTTACCAAAGTGTAGGGAACCGATATCCCGCTTTCTCTGAGATCCTGAAGCACACCGACGGCATCAATCCGCGGCATGAATAAGTCCATAACGACATAATCCGGCCGGAGGAGCGCCACAGCGCGCAGAACTTCCTGCCCGTCCCGCGGGCAAGTATGTACGGTATAGCCGCAGCTTTGGAGTGTCTCAACGGCGTGTTGCCCGTTGTTTGCCGCGTCTTCTGTCAGAAGTACGCATCGTTTGGTCATCATAGTTTGTCCGTCCTCTCCTTCAAGAAGGTTGCTGTTCATAATCTGTCGGTTTTGTGTTGTTCTTTTTTCCTGTCCCTCCGGACTGCCGGCCCATGCCAGCTCCGTCGGGAAGCGGATGATATTATTTGCTCCGGTGTATGTACCCCCGATGGCGGGGGCTTTCCCTGCGAACGGCGCAGGTGAGGTGCCCTTCATTGCCTTCTCCTCCTAAAGACGATATTATGATACCACAAATTCCAACATTTGTCAACACTTTGTTGCCGTTTTTTACCAATTATTTTCTTTTTCGCACATTTCCGACCTTTTCCGCCAATTATTTTTCTTGTTTCGACTTAATTATTGTAATTCTGTAACAATTTAATTCTCATTCAGAATAATATACGTCTTTTTTGGGGAGCGTGGGGATCAAAGGTTACGAGCTGTTTCCAGCATGGTCTCGGCAAAAATGCCGTAGCCTTCTAAGGGGGAGTTGACGAATACGTGCGTCACGGCACCTACCAGCATCCCATCTTGCAGAATGGGGGAGCCGCTCATGCCCTGGACGATGCCGCCGGTGGCACTAATTAATCGCTCATCAGTAATACGAATGGTCATATTCTTCGTAGCGCCCGCCGCATTCTGATTGACCTTAAGGATTTCCGCATCAAACAGCTGCGTTCCGTCGTCCCCGATGGTGGATACAATCTGCGCGTACCCCGGTTTGACTTCGCTGCGGGTCGCCACCGGTGTCAGCTCTCCCTCCGGCGTGAACACCATCTTGCCGTATACGCCCATTTCAGAGTTCAGCTTGAGTTTTGCCAATTCTTTGTCTTGGAAGATTCCGCATAATTCCCCCGGTTTTCCGGCGGCTCCTTTGTACACACCCATGATACGGGCATCTACCAATTCGCCGCCCGACGTCGGGAGGACTTCGCCCGTGTCCACGTCTACTATGGCGTGACCGAGGCCTGCCATCGTGTTGGACTGCGTGTCATAGAAAGTCACGGTCCCGATACCCGCCGAGGAGTCACGTATCCACAATCCAACAAGGTACTTTCCGCCGCTGCCTTTTACAGGCTCGAGTGTAAGCACTCGCGGCTCTCCGTCCCGCTGCACCGTCAGCTTCAATGGTTTCCCATCACTGTTTGCAACAGCTTCGCTGATGTCTTGCTTGCGCGACACCTCTTTGCCATTGATGTGCGTGATAATGTCCCCGGCATGCAGACCGGCTTTCTGAGAGGGGTTCTCATTGCCGCTGTCTGTCATGACTACGTCCGTCTTCGCTACCAATACACCCTTAGTGTACAGCTTGATACCGAATACCTGTCCGCCGACCACCACGTAGCTGCGCTGCGTCACTTTTACCTTGGCGTTCTTTACGGGAAAGATACCCAACAGCTTGTATGCCGCGCTTAACTCCTGCTCTTCCGGGGCGGCTGCTTCGCCGTCTTGGACGAGGGTAGGCTCCTCGGCTGCGGCTGAGCTCAGTTGAGTTAAGCTAAACTCAGCTGAGTTTACCGCTTGCTGCTTTGAAGTGGGCGTTTCCTCTGAACTGTATGCCAGTACCGCCGTATACGGCGCATTGGGGACTGCCAGCTCGGGGCGTGTGACGGCGAGAGTGTCCGGGAGCATAACGCCCCCATACCCTATCAGACCGAATGTGACGGCTGCTACAACGCATAAAAACGCTGCGAGCCGCCGAATGGCGCGTTTCATGAGTTTCCTCCTTGCGGGGGTTGAATTGAGTTCAGTTCAATTGAGCTCAATTCCCCACCGCACACTTACGGGCGAAAGCGACTGTCGCAAGAGTATTATCACCCGAACGAGCGCGGTTCAAACACGGAAATATCACGAAAAGGCGGAAAGAAGCGGAAAAAAGCACGGTTCCTTTCCATTAGGGCGCCAAATCAACAAATAGCTGCCTCCTCTGCCAAAATCATCCTTTATATTATAAAGCAAGTTTGTGCGAAAGTCAAGAGTTTTTCGGCAATTTCGAACATTTTTCGACTATAATTTTACTTTTCTTCCATACATAAGGCGGTACAAGCCCGCATAGAAATGGACAAACAGACACGGACAGCCTATTATATAGGTAGATAACAGCGAGGTATGGAAGTTGAAACAGCGAGCAATCAGATTCTTCCTCTTCATTGCGGCGGCGGCGGCAGTTGTGTGTTTGTGCGCGGTGCCGGCGGCGGGTCTGGAAGCGGCGGACGGACTCGTCGGCACGGCCGGGAATGCCGGCACCCCGACCGGGGAGAACGGGAGCGCCTCCTTTGAGGCACAGCTGGAGGCCTCGGGAGCAGCCGGTTTGGCGGAGGCGCTCCCGCAGGAGACGCAGGATCTGCTGGCACAAATCGGCGTGGCGGATATAGACCTGTACTCGATTCTAAACGCTGATGCGCGGGATATGCTGAACCTGTTCTTCGGTATACTGAAAGGGAATATGGGGACGGTTGCCAAGGCGGGGATTGCCGCGTGCGGGCTCCTGATGCTCCTGGCAATCGGAGAGAGTCTGCTGCCGGATGATGAGAAGACCCGCCATGCTCTGCAGATGGCCGGGTCTATCCTGTCGCTGATGGTGCTGCTGCCCGGACTGACACAGCTGCTGCGGGGCGCTGTGTCCGTCGTGGATGTCGGCTCTAAGTTTACCCTTCTGCTGATTCCGATACTGGCCGGGATTATCACCGCTGCCGGGAATCCGCTGATGGCAGTCAGTTACCATAGCTTTACATTCCTGGCGGCGCAGGGTCTCTCGCAGCTGGCTGACAATGTGATTGTGCCGACGACGGGCGTGGTGCTGGGGCTGTCTTTCGTGGATGCGGCGACCAAGGATGCACGGCTCTCTGCGGTGTCGGAGCTGATAAAGAAGACGGTCATCGGGACGTTCTCCATCTTGGCGGGGCTGTTCACGGCGCTGCTTTCCATCAAGAGCCTGATAGCCAATACGGCGGATGCGCTCGCTGTCCGAGGGGTGAAGGTGTTCGCCGGTTCTGTGCCGCTGGTGGGCGGGGCGCTCAATGAGGCGATGGGTGCTATCCTGTCCTCTATCTCGCTCGTGAAAGGGGCGGTGGGTGGGTTTGCACTCTTGGCGGCTCTGCTGCTGTATGCACCGATTCTGGTGCAGCTGTTCCTGTGGTCGCTGCTGCTGAAGCTGCTTTGTTCGGCCGGGGCGATGTTCCGGCAGGACAATACGGCGACTGTGTTCAAGTCCGCGGGGTTCGCTGTATCTATCCTCTCGGCTTGTGTGATATTCAATGCGGCTTTGCTGCTGATTTCTACCGGCTTGGTGCTTACGATGAAAGCCGGAGCGTAATATGAATGTAGTACATATGTAGTATTATATAGAACGAAAGGATGTTTTTGTATGCTCGAATCGCTTCAGTCTTGGGCGGTGAGCTTGGCTCTGGCGGCATTGGCGGGCGGGCTGGTGTGGCTCCTCTCGCCGAAAGGGTCTGTGCAGAAGTCGCTGCGGACGGTGGCGGCGGTATTCCTGCTGTGCGCTGTGCTGCAGCCTGTCTTTCAGATGGGCGGGATTGAGGACCTCTTCGCCGGATACTCGCAGGAAGTTCTCCAACCGCAGTTGGAAGCGGAAAGCATGAAGCAGGTGCAGGCCGCTCTGGAGGCGGAACTGGAGGCGCAGATTGGTACTCTCCTCGCGGAGCAAGGCATCGCGGGGGCGCAGACGGAGATTCAGACGGTACCTGTAACCGGGGGCGGCATCAGCATCCAGACGGCGCGGGTGGTGCTTCCCGCCGGCTTCGCCGACAAGGCAGCCGACATAGAAGCTGCGCTTACGGATAAATTTGGGTTTGAGATTGAGGTGGTAGGGTAGACGCAAGGAATCGCTTCTCAGCGGTGCGGCATCCAGAGCCAGCCGAAGAATATGATGTAGAGAATCCAGTTCCAGAAGGTGGATTCGTAGGTGGTGGCACCGATGTATTTCACAAGGCGGGGCGTAATGTCATAGCGGGCGGTGCGGTAGCCGCAGACGGTGCATACATTCTCTGTATAGCCTTCGGCATCCTCTGTGGCGGGCGTGACAACTTCGCGGTAGGTGTGTTGGTTGGTCTTGGGGATAGGATTTGTTTCTATGGTGCCGCATACCGTGCAGGTGTGTGTGCGTACACCGTCGGTGCCGCAAGTTGCGGCTGCTGTTACTGTCCAATCACCCCATGTATGGGCAACGGCGGGGAGGGTCTGCGTGGAAGCGACCACTCCGCAAATGGCGCAGACTTGCGCAATGCTGCCGGCGGCGGTATGGGTCGATTCCGTACGGACGGTCGTAATGTAATGGGTGTGCGCGGTTGTGAACTCTTTGCGGCTCTCAGCGGCGGCTACCACATTCGGGGCGTTGGCTATGGTGTAGTAGAGCCACTCTTTGCCGTCAACGAAGTCCGTTTTGATTTCATAGAAGGAATCGGCGCTTGCGGCCGCGGCGGTCGTGCCGTCGGTTTTGGTATACGTAGAGGGCAGTGTGAAGTAGACCGAGGCGGTGCGGGCGGCAAAGTCATACTTCATAATCTTGGAGCCGACATTATAATACAAAGCGCCGCCGTATTCCACAAGCTTCGGGGCAAAGACCCATGCGCCGCCGCTCGCGTGAAGGAAGTTCTGCGTTTCGGTGTAGGCGATGCGCGAGGCACCCGTTCGGAAGGTGTACGCCGTCAGGTTGTGTTCGGATACGGATTGCGTTGCCGGGAAGGTGTACCATTCCCCATTATAATAGAAGCAGCCGGTTTCGAGACTGTCTAAGAAAGACGTGTCGTAGGTGTTGCCGGTGCTTGCGTACTTCTCCTCATCGTCCCAGGATGTGTGACCGTTCCTTTTCATATAAGCGTCGCTTTTGAGGAAGTACTTGTGCTGCACGAAGCCCCAGCGGTCGGGTTTGACGGCGGATTTGCCCAGCGTTGATACAGCGGGGTCATCGTAAGTGACGTCGATGTGATACCATGCACCGTCAGCTTTGACGAGAACCCAGACATGGTTCAAGGCGAGAGAAGACACGATCTTCGTTTCAATGCCGAGCTTGGTCATGGCATAGGTGAAAGCCAGAGAGTAGGCTTGGCAGACGCCTTTGCGCCCGACCAAGGCATCATAGGCGGAAGTGCGCGCCATGTCGGGCTGCTGCGAGGTTGTGTAGGCGTAATCCATGTGCTGGCAGATGTAGTCATGTACGGCGAGGGCTTTCTCCGCCTCCGTTACCCCGCTCGGTACGGCGGCAAGCATCCGGGCGGCTTGAACCGCGAACGCGGCCTGCATGGCCGCCAGCTCGGACTTTGTGCCGGTGTACTTGGGTTGTATGGAACCGACATAGAGCTTTCCGGTCATCTCATAGTAACTGAAAGAACCGCCCAGTCCGACGAAGAACAAGTCCGGGTTGGCGTTGAGCAGATCGTAGAACCAATCATAGAAGATCCTTGACAGGAATGCGCTGCGCTCTGCACTGTCCGCCGGCACATCGGCCGTATTGCACAGCAGGATGCGGTAGCCCTCGGTCTGGATGGAGATGTTGGTTTCCATGGTCTGAAGCTTGAATACCACATACTCCTCTAAAGTGAGTGAGGTTGCTTGCTTGCCGGGTGCGGCTTCCTTTTTCGCAGCCGCCGGGCTGTCCGGGAGTGAGATACTGCCGGCCTGGAGAAGCCCGGCTGCATCTTCCGGCAGTGTGATGGTATTTTCTTCCGCCGCTGCCGCGAAAGACAGAACTGTTGTCAGATAGGTTCCTCCGGTCAGGAGGCACAGAACCGCAAGGATTGCGGCGAGGGTTCGTTTACCAATATGAACAATGGGGGTGGCCTCTCTGCCGGTTTTTAACATACGTTTTTTCCTCTCGTACAGTATTTCCTCTATGGTAACATTTTTGTTGCCTCTTGTCAAGCGAGGTCTTGCGGAGATTTGGGACGGTTTCCGTATTTTTTTGTGATTTTTTTGGTTTTTTGCTTGTATCTTTCCTCTTGCCGCTTGGTTGGGTGGAGAGGGGTTGCACTTTGGTTGGGTTTTGCCTTCGGGTTTTATAAAAGGAGGGGTGTTCCTCCACCTTGGGGGCGCCGCCCCCAAACCCCCGCCCGGGGGCGCGTCCCCGTTCTTGGTCTGCCAGGGTATACACTGTGGTTGGGTTTTGCCGTAGGGTGTGCTGATAGGATAGCTTTGTTCCTCCACCTTGGGGGGGGGGGCCCCCCACACCCCCCCCCCCGGGCGCCGCGGGCCGGGGCCCCCCCCCCCCCCCCCGCCCCCCCGCCGGGGCGGCCCG
>JAISUW010000069.1 GCA_031271865.1 Oscillospiraceae bacterium | reverse complement strand
ACGCGCCCCCGGGCGGGGGTCCGGGGGCTGGCCCCCGGGGTGGAGGAACACACTCATCCTATCAGCACACCCTAAGGCAAAACCCAACTAAAGTGCACATCCTTTCATACCAAGATAGGGGACGCGCCCCCGGGGTGGAGGAACACACTTATCCTATCAGCACACCCTAAGGCAAAACCCAACTAAAGTGCACATCCTTTCATACAAACCCATACAGGACACCGAAAGCTTGCCCCTGATTTCGCAGAAATTTCACCGTTTCCCTACCATTTGGGAACAAAATCATGTTATAATAGATTTATAAACAGACCGCCCAATCAACAGCCGAGGAGGACATCCCGATGTATTCGATTCTGTTTGTGGATGATGAGCAAGCTATCCGCGAGGGTTTTGCGGAATACGCCGCGTTCCTGGGACACACCGTCACGCAGGCGCATGACGGCATGGAGGCCGTGGAACTCTGCCGGGGGCAGGATTTCGACATCATCATTATGGATTTGATGATGCCGCGTATGGATGGCTTTACCGCCACGAAAGAAATCAAGAAAACCAAGGACATCCCCGTCCTCATCCTCTCCGCCCGCGGGGAAGAGTATGACAAGCTCTATGGCTTTGATGTCGGTGCGGAGGACTACGTGACTAAGCCGTTCTCCCCGAAGGAAGTGCTGGCGCGCGTGAATGTCATTGTCTCGCGCCACCGGCTGGCGGTGTCCGGAAAAGAATCGCTGGAAAGCGACACAGCCGGGCATACCATCCACACGTTCGGCGGCTTGGTCATAGATATGGATGCCCGTATCGTTACCGTAGACGGCACGCCGGTAGACATGACCCCAAAAGAATATGAACTCCTCTTCTATCTGGTGCGCAACAAGGGCATCGCCCTTTCCCGCGAGCGCATTGTGCGGGAAGTCTGGGGATACGACTTCTATGGCGACGACAGCACCATCAATACCCATGTCAAAATGCTCCGCGCACATTTGGGTCCGTATGAGAAGCACATCGTCACCATCCGCGGGGTTGGGTACCGCTTTGATGCCGTTGTGTGAGGCGAGGGGGCTTCGCGAAGCCCCCACGGCGGTTCGCGAACCGCCCCCGCGCTTCGCGAAGCGCGGGGGGCTTCGCGAAGCCCCAGGAGGAAAGGAGAGCATCCATCCCATGCCCGCAGCACTGCAAAAATGGAAAGACTACCGGCAGACCGCCTCCCTGCGCTCGAAAGTGCGCTTATGGCTGGCGGGCTTTGCGGCATTGCTGCTGCTGGCATTGTGGGTTCTGCAATTTGCGCTGTTCAATCCCTTATATGAAAGTATGCGCGTGGGAGATTTACGCCGCACGGGCCGGCGCCTTGCAGCGGCTTACAACCAAGATGCGAATGCCGCCGATTTGGCCGCTGCCGCGTTCTCGCAGAATATGCGGGTGCTGGTGATAGACAGCTCGGGCTATGTCATGTCGAACTACGACAGTTTCGGCAGCCAAGGACCGGGCGGCGGGCGCATCCGCCTGGCGATAGAGGAGCAAGATGCCATCCGCGACTACCTGCAGAGCGGACAGACCCGCGAATTTGCGGAGATTCTGAACAGCCGCATAGCCAAGGCCGCCGTTTACATTGCGAGGCTGGAAACCAAAGCCGCTTCGTCGGACCAGGAGCGCTATTTGTTTCTCTCCACGCCCGTCCCGCAGACGGACGGTATGGTAGAGGTACACAAAGCGCAGTTCTGGATGATTACGGCCATCCTTGCCGTCCTGAGTATGGGCGGTGCATGGCTGCTCTCGCGGCAGATTGAGCGCATCCACCGCGAGACCGAGGAGGTCAAGCGCTCCGAAACATGGATGCGTGAGCTCCTCGCCAACGTGACCCATGACTTCAAGACCCCCCTCTCCGTCATCAAACTCTACGCCGAGATGCTCCGCGACATGGACAGTGCCGATACCCGCAAGTGCGAAAAGATTATCAGCGAGAGCGATAAACTCTCCGGCATGGTGTCCGAGATGCTGGAGTTCTCCCGCCAGAAGTCCGGCGCCGAAATGCCCATGGAGACGGTTGACTTCAGCCAAATCACCGCCGCCGCCGCCGGGCGCTTCTCCCCGGAGAAAGTCATTATAGAGTGCCGCATCCAACCCGGTCTCTTCGTTCACGGCAACGCTCCTGCTTTGGAGCGTACTGTGCATAACCTCATCGCCAATGCCGTCAATTACGGCGGCGCCGACAAATGGGTCGGCGTGCGCCTCTACGCGCAGGGCAATGAAGCCATATTGGAAGTCGCCGACCATGGGGAAGGGATTGCCGAAGAGGAAATCCCCCGCATCTGGGAGCGCTATTATAAATCCGACAATGTGACGCGCCGCGGCGCCGAAGGCACGGGACTGGGTCTTGCCATTGTCAGCGAAACCGTTGCCCGCCACGGCGGCCGCCGCGGTGTGCAGAGCAGCCTCGGTCTCGGCAGCCTGTTCTGGATTGCGTTGCCCGTCAAGAGGCAAGAGGCATGAGGCAAGAGTACCCCGGTTTGAACCTCCGCCTTTACGTAAAAAACACTTGCATTCGCCCGCGGTTTGTGCTATAATAGGAATGTTGCAAACGGCGCAAGAATGCGTTCGGTATATAATGGAGGTTTTCCTTTATGAGCGGGTATCAAATCGCCCTCGCGGCGGCGACAATCCTGGTATCGATTGTTATTATCATTCTGATTATGTTACAGGAGTCCAAACAGCAGGGCTTGTCCGGGGTCATCGCCGGCGGTGCCGACAACTTGCTCGGGAAGACCCGCGGGCGTTCCTTTGAGGATAAGCTCGTCAAGTACACCAAGTACCTTACGATTGTTTTCTTTGTCCTTACCCTCGGTACGACCTTGCTGCTCCTCTTCGCCAACAAACCGGTCGCTTGATGGCCGGCACACAAACAAAGAAGAGGAATGTCTACGACTTTGATAAGACAGTCTTTGCGGTAGATTCTACCGCGCTCTTTACTTGGTACTGTCTGAAGAAATATCCCCGCATACTGCCCGCTATTCTCCGGACGGCTGTTGCTTTTGTGTTGTACGGCGTCAAGCTCCAAACCAAGATGTACGCCAAGGGGATGCTCTACCGCTTCCTTGGGGAACTCCCGGATACAGCGGCAGCCGTGCAAGACTTCTGGGCGGCGCATGGGGACAAGATTCAGCCGTGGTACCTGGAACGCAAGGAGCCAACGGACATCATTATCTCCGCCTCCCCGGAGTTCCTCTTGCGCCCCATGGCCGATAAGCTCGGCGTGGCGCTCATCGCCTCCGCCGTCGACCCCGATTGCGGTGCTATCCAAAGCGAAAACTGCTGGGGCGAAGAGAAAGTCCGCCGCCTGCAGGCAGAATACCCCGGTACGATCATCGGTAAGTTCTATTCCGACAGCCTGAGCGATTCCCCCTTGGCGCTCCTCGCGGAGGAAGCCTTTCTGGTGAAAGGCACTCAATTGCTCCCGTGGCCGATGCAGTGAACCGTTTGCTGTTTGCGGGGGCTTCGCGAAGCCCCCGGCGGTTCGCGAACCGCCAAACGGCCGGCTACGCGTAACAATCCGCAGCGAAAGATGACCCGTTACGCGTAAAAGGGCAGACAGTATCAATGAAATCCAAGCCGAACACACCAATCTCAGGTAAAGTGAAATGCCGCGTTGGACAACCGATTTCGCGTAAAGAGTCATCCTGAAGGATGACCTATTACGCGTAGCGGGGCGGTCGGGGCTTCGCGAAGCCCCCGGCGGTTCGCGAACCGCCAAGCGGCCGGCAAGTGAGACCGCCATGGACATTGCATTCCCCGTGACCGAAGCCGACGACGGCCGCAAGCTCTATCAGTTCCTGCGCGGAAAAGGCGTCAGCGTCTCGCTGCTGCGAACGCTGAAAGCAACAGCGGGCGGCATAACGCGCCGCGGGGAAACGGTGCGCACCATAGACAAGGTTTGCAGCGGCGACACGATACAGCTCACCCTGCCGGAAGAGGGAATATCCGCAGAACCCATTCCCATGCCGCTGGATGTCCTCTATGAGGATGAGAGCCTTCTGGTACTGAACAAACCGGCGAATCTGGCGATGCACCCTACGCACAACCACCAAGGCGACACCCTCGCCAACGGTGCCGCCGCTTATCTCCGAGGCAAAGGGGAGTGCTGCCCGTTCCGCGCCGTCGGGCGCTTGGATAAAGGCACAAGCGGCGTTGTGCTGATAGCGAAAGACCCCTACACAGCTGCCGCCCTGTCCGGTAAGGTGCAAAAGACCTACTATGCGCTGGCGCAAGGGGTAATGGAAGGCAGCGGCACCTACCGGGAGGCCATTTACCGACCGAACCCGAATTGCACCCTGCGGTGGTGTACCTGCACGCCTGACCTGACCCCGGGCGCCGAAAGCGCCGTTACCCATTGGGAGGCGCTGCGAACCGATGGCAGCTGCACGTTTCTGCGCCTCCGATTGGAAACCGGCCGAACCCACCAAATCCGCGTCCACTTTGCGTACCACGGGCATCCCTTGGTCGGGGATACCTACTACGGTGCCGATGCGCACCCTGCAGGGCATCAGCTCCTCCACTGCCGGGAAGCGGCGTTCCGTCACCCCCTCAGCGACGTATCCCTGACCGTCCGAGCCCCGCTTCCGCAAGAGTATCAAGCCTTTGCGGACATCCTATATTGCCGGGAGGACAAGATGTAACATGATGTAACCTACCTCGGCATAGAATGGAGAGATGCTATCTTCCAAATGCGAAAAAACCGGGCGAAATGTGTCATTTTAACATAAATAATGTAAAATTAAAGGAAAATTCACAAGTAAATGTTACCAATTCAAATTTAATGATATTTCTCTGTTTTGCACAAACCGGCGGTCTGAATATAATCCGATTTCGGCAAAATAGACAGTTTAATATTCCAGATTAGGAAATTAAAGACATTTGCTTACAGCAATCTGCACAAAGCGACAAAAATCGCGGATTTGACAAAATCCTTTCAGGGTAATATAATGTTATGGAGGTGCGAATAGCCTCGCCATGCAATGCCCTAAGTACCCCTTCGGGCTTTGGTTCGTTTGCAGGCAGGATGCACAACACAGACAGAATATCCCGAAAAGACCGGAGAATCCGCATATACGCGACTTCAACGCAGGGCAGCGCAGATGGCTTGCCCGGAATCTGGGAGGATTCATATTTATGGAAGACCAAATACTGCACGGACGGAAACGGCGCATGATGCTCCTTTCCCTCCTGCTGGTAGCGGTCATGGCGGTCGTCGTGCCTGTGACGGCATTCGCGATGAACGCCCGCACGGTGACGCTCACCGATGACGGAGTTACCACAGTATTCCAGTCGACCCGGGAGGATGTGTACGACATCCTCCGCTCGCAGGACATTGTCCTATCCAACGACGACTTCCTCGACCTCGAAGGCTTCTCCGCCGAAGCCGAAGCCGCCATCGTTATCCACCGCGCCAAGCGTGTCATCCTCATTGACGACGGCGTGGAAGAACGCCTGACCGCCGCCGGTTCTGTCGCGCGCCTGCTGTCCCTGAGCAACACCGTTTTGGGAGAGCGCGACACCATCAACGCATCCCTCGATACCCCCCTGACCAACGACATGGTTATCATCATCAAGCGCGCCTTTGACGTGGCGGTTGTGGATGATGGGGAAACCCGCTCCCTTTCCCTGACTGAGGGAACCGTTGAAATGGCGCTCTCGGAGGCGGGCATTCTGCTCGTGGGGGAGGACTTCGTGGAGCCGGAGCTGAAGACCATCCTGGAACCCGGCATGACCATCCACGTGATGCGTGTGCGTTACGGCGACCGCAAGGCCGTGACCGCCATCCCCTACGGACGCGTCCAGAAGAAAGACGCCTCCCATACCTTGGGCTGGAGCAAGATTGAACAAGCCGGTGTCAACGGCAAGAAAGAGAGTGTCTACCGCGACAAGTATATCAACGGTGTGCGCGTGGAGAGCGTCCTGCTCACAGAGACCGTGCTGGAGCAGCCCGTCAACGAAATCAAAATCGTCGGCACCAAAGTCGTGCGGCTGCAGCCAGGCTTGACACCCATCTCGCAGCTCACGCAGCCGAAAGAAGTCAAGGTCGTCAACGGCGTACCCACTGCCTATAAGCAGGTGATTACCGGCTTGGCAACGGCCTACACCGCCGACACGCGTACCTCCACAGGCATCAAGCCGCGGCCCGGTCATGTCGCCGTCAACCCGAACCAAATTCCGTACGGCTCGCAGCTCTATATCGTATCCAACGACGGCAAGTATGTTTACGGCTACGCCATTGCAGCCGACACCGGCGGCTTCGCGAAGCAAGGCCGCATCACCGTCGACCTCTTCATGGAGAATAACACCCAGTGCGGTCAGTGGGGGGTGCGCGGTGTCACCATCTATGTCCTTGACCTACCCCGCGTGAAACCGTAAGCCGTCCTAGGGAACCGGCTTTCGCAGCGGCATTGCTCCTCGGAGCAATGCCGCTGTTTTTTGTTCGGTTAGGAACTTCAGATGCGCAGCCGCCATAGGGGCTTCGCGAAGCCCCTATGGCGGCGCACGCGGGCAAGGGGCTTCGCGAAGCCCGGCGCACGAATGGACGCATATATACAGAGTGTTCTGTATAATTCCTAATCGGAATGAATGTAGGTAATCGATTGATATTCATGATAACTTTAGTGCTTTAAAGACACCTATGCCGGTACCGGTATCGGTATCGGCGCCGGCATCGGTGTATATATGCACGTTATGATGTATACTTCAGGCTATCCGGCCGCCCATAGGGGCTTCGCGAAGCCCCTATGGCGGCGCACGCGGGCATCGGAAGCAGTGCATGCCGGCAAGGCATTGCAAAAGCGCAGCGGCCATATATATGGGTTATCCCATTTAAGCCCACGAAGGAGAATGAAATGCCCACCATTGCTCTGGCCGGGAACCCGAACAGCGGAAAGACCACGCTGTTCAACGCGCTGACAGGGGAGAAAGCCCATGTCGGCAACTGGCCGGGTGTGACGGTGGAGAAGAAGTCGGCCCGCATCAAAGGCGGCACGGCGATTCTCTTGGACTTACCGGGGGTGTACTCGCTGACACCGTTCACGCCGGAAGAAACGGTGACCGCCGCCGCCCTGCGGGAGGGCAGCTCCGACCGCCCGGACGGTGTCCTGAACATCGTCGACGGCACCAACCCGGAGCGCAACCTATACCTTACACTGCAGCTATTGGAACTGGGGATTCCCGTTGTCGTCGCCGTGAACTTTGCAGATGTCTTGCGCCGGCGCGGGGTGCGCGTCAAGTATGACGTATTGGAAAAGGAACTCGGCTGCCCGGTCCTCCCCATCTCCGCACGCACGGGAAAGGGCTTGCCGGAACTGCTCGCCGCGCTCGGAAAGATGGCGGCGGGTATCCGGATGAAAGCCGCCTGCCCAATCGGAGCACCGCTGCAAGCCATGCCGACGCACTGCGTCTTGGATACCGGACGCAGCTTGCAGGAAGAGGACCGCATTGCCTGGCGCTATGACCTCGCGGCGGAGATAGTCACAAAAGCCGTCCGCTATCCCAAACGGCAGCGGCGCGACATTGACAAATTGCTGGACCGCATTTTCTTACATAAGTGGCTGGCCTTTCCGCTGTTCGGGGCAGTGATGAGCTTGGTGTTCCTGCTGTCGGTATCCACCATCGGCCGTGGGCTGTCGGACTTTGTTTCGGAGGGCATATTCGGGGAGGGGCTGGTTGTGTTCGGCTGGCGCTTGCCGGGCATTCCGGAACTGCTTTCGGCCGCATTCGAGAGTTGGAATGTACATCCGCTGCTGTCGCGCTTTGTAACAGAGGGACTCTTGGGCGGCGTGGGAATGCTCCTCGGGTTCGTGCCGCAGTTGGCGATTCTGTTTTTGAGCCTCTCCTTTCTGGAGAGTTGCGGATACTTGGCGCGGGTCGCTTTCCTGCTGGACCGCGCGTTCCGGCGGTTCGGGCTGTCGGGGCGGTGCTTCATTCCTTTTTTGCTGGCGGCGGGCTGCGGGGTGCCGGCGCTTTCGGCGGCGCGCACCTTGCGCTCGGATCGGGAGCGAAAGCTGACGCTCATCACCTGCACGTTCCTCCCTTGCTCCGCGAAACTGCCGGTGGTGTCGCTCTTGGCGGCGGCGCTCTTTGACGGCGGCTGGTGGTTTGCCGCACTGGCCTATCTCGCCGGGATAGCAGCCATACTTCTGTCCTGTTTCCTGCTCAAGGGCTTCATAAGCCGGCATACCGGCGAGGAGGCACCATTCTTGATTGAACTGCCGCCCTACCGCCTGCCGGATGGGCGCACCCTTTGGCAGAGCGTGGGGGAGAAGACAGCCGCCTTCCTGCGCAAGGCCACAACCGTTATCCTGCTTTGCGCGGCGGCAGTGTGGCTGCTCTCCAACTTCGGTATCATACAGGGGCATGTGCGCGCCGTAGGTTTGGAGGAAAGTTTCCTGTCGGCAATCGGCCGTGCTTTGCTGCCGCTCTTCCGTCCGATTGGCTTCACGGCCTGGGAGCCTGTGGTCGCCACGCTCACCGGCTGGATAGCCAAAGAGAACGCCGTAGCGACGCTCGGCGTCCTCTACCGCGTCACGGAGACAGCGGATGTTTACTTCCATGAGGCTCTGCGTGCCGGGATGCCGACCGGCGGCTGGGTAGGGTTCCTGTTCTTCAATCTGCTCTCTGCGCCCTGCGCAGCGGCGATGCACGCCCTGAAGCGGGAAATCGGTTCCTATAAGTGGACCGTATTCGCCTTAGGCTACCAGACCGGCTTTGCTTACGGCATTTGCCTTATCCTGCGCGCAGCATATATCCTTTTGACAATTCACGCTTAACGGTTCACAGTACCGGCCGGGAGGGCATAATGGAGAAGTTCATCGCACCGATAACGGATTTCCTGTGGGGGCCGCCCATGCTGGCGGTGTTTCTCTGTACGGGTCTGTGGTTCACGCTGCGGACCAAAGGCTTCCAAATCCGCCGCTTCAGCTTCTGGAACAAGGAGACGTTCGGCTCGCTGTTCGCCGGGAAGGCAGCGAAAGCCGGGGAGAAATCCATCACGCAGTGGCAAGCGCTCACATCGGCACTTGCAGCTTGCCTCGGCACGGGCAACATCATCGGTGTGGCAACAGGAATCCTGCTCGGCGGACCGGGAGCCGTCTTTTGGATGTGGGTCAGCGCTTTGCTCGGTACAATGACCTGCGCGGCGGAGAATATCCTCGGCACCAAGTTCCGCTGGAAAACCGCGGACGGCAACTGGATGGGCGGCCCCATGGCATATCTCTCCAAAGGCTTGGGCAGCAACCTGCTCGCCTGCGTGTACGCTGTTCTGTTGGCGGTGAGTGCCTTCGGGATGGGCAACATGACGCAATCCAATGCCATCGCGGAGGCGGCAAGGCATTCCCTGCGTACCTCACCATTCCTGTCCGCTGCCGCCGTAGCGGTCTTGGTGGGCATGGTCATCTTCGGGGGCGTGAAGCGCATCGGGAAAGTGACGGAGTTCCTCGTGCCGGCCATGACGGGGCTGTTCCTGCTTGCCGGGCTGTGGGTCATCGCCGCCCATTGGCGTGCCATCCCTGCCGTCTGCGGGCAGATACTGGAGGGCGCTTTTGCCCTCAAAGCCCCGGCAGGCGCTATGGCGGCTTATACCATGAAGCAAGCGGTGCGTGTCGGTGTCAGCCGCGGGGTGTTCTCCAACGAAGCGGGTTTAGGCTCCTCGGCAGTCGTCCATGCGGCGGCGGAGACCGATGAACCCGCCACCCAGGGCTTGTGGGGTATCGCCGAGGTCTTCTTGGATACCATTGTGATGTGTACAGTGACGGCCTTTGTGCTGCTGTGCAGCGGCGTGTGGACACCGGGCGCGGCTCTCGGCGGCGTGGATTTTGTTGTGCAGGCTTTCGAGTCATCGCTTGGGGTATGGGGCGGGAGGCTGGTGTCGCTTTCCATTGCACTCTTTGCCTTTGCTACACTGACCGGCTGGAGTTTTTACGGGGAGCAGGGCGTGCGGTTCCTCTTCGGAGAAAAGGGAATCAAGCCCTACCGGGTGGCGTATCTGCTCTTCGCCGCATTGGGATGCCTGCTGAAGCTGGAGGCGGTCTGGAGCTTGGCGGATGTCTGCAACGCGCTGCTGGCTATTCCGAATCTCATCGGTGTGCTGCTCCTCTCCGGGCACGCCGTCCGCGCCCTAAGTGTATACGAAACGGCGACAGGGGCGAAAAAGGCTTGCAGCGTTGGGGGCTTTTCCCCCGCACCGGAAACAAGAGGCAAAATGTAGGGACGTCCATATGGGCACGTCCATATAGGCACGTCCATATAGGCACGTCACTACTACCATGTTGGGATGTCCATATAGGCACGTCCATATAGGCACGTCACTACTACCATGTTGGGATGTCCATATAGGCACGTCCATATAGGAACGTCACTACTACCATGTTGGGATGTCCATATAGGCACATTCCTATTGTCACACCTTATCTAGAATGTCGAATTACAGCGAAGACAGAAATCTTTAACAAATTTGCACTTTAATTTGTTTATCTAATCGTGTATAATCAATAGAGTATACACGGATTATTACGTCATACATTACAAAGACTTTATTCGAGGAGTTAACCCATGAAAGAACAAAACACGCGCCCTGAATATGACAGTAAAGAAATGGCAAGCATAGCTATCGAACGAGCTAAGACCATGGAAATAGGTGTCGAATACACTTTAGAGAATTTGCTATATGAATACAATTGGAAGAAAGTGCCGCTGAAAGTAAAATCACAAGCCGGTACCATTCTCAGGGTATTTGCTTTGAATAATGCCGATTCTTATGAAATAGGTGGGCAAACCTCTCAAAATCAACGAAAGTACATAAGGAAACGGTAATCGGTTTGTGATACTGTAAGCTTTGGATATGAAAACGAAATCATTTGAATGTCTGGACTACCATGTTGGGACGTCCATATAGGCACGTCACTACTACCATGTTGGGATGTCCATATAGGCACGTCCCCACACCGAACCCAGACAGAACACCAAAACCCTGCCCCCAACCCACACAGAGCCACCCAAGCAGCGCCTATGGAAAATTCGCCCTACAGGACATGAGGCGAATTTTCCATCCAAGCGGGCAAATCTCCAAGGGTGTCCGGGGTACTCCCCGGCCGCGGGGGGTCCCGGGGGGCCGCCGCGGGACGCGCCCCCGGGCGGGGGTTTGGGGGCGGCGCCCCCAATCGGGGAGGCAACCAACCCAAGTGAACATACTCCCATATGGGAAGAACAGACCTAAGTGCAAACCCTTTCCTCCTAACCAAGAGGCAAGAAGCAAAAGGCGAGAGAGCGGCGGAAATAGTTACAATCGGTAACAAAAAATAGCCAAAATCCGCCTCACTGCCCCTGCTTCCCTTGAGCCACCCAAGCAGCGCCTATGGAAAATTCGTCCTACAGGACATAAGGCGAATTTTCCATCCAAGCGGGCAAGTTTCCGCGGGGGGTCCAGGGGGGACCCCCCTGGCGCGCAGGGGGTCCCGGGGGCGCCGCGGGACGCGCCCCCGGGCGGGGGTTTGGGGGCTGGCCCCCAATCGGGGAGGCAACCAACCCAAGTGATTATCCTGCCATGGGGGAGGAACGGACCAAAGTGCAAACCCTTTTATATAACCGGTATGTAAAACCCAACCAAAGTGCAATCCAGAGGCAAGAAGCAAGAGAAAAAGTAACAAACAGAATAACCGAAAATGCTTTTCCCGCATATCATGCAATGCGGGATAGTACAAGCCCCGCCCTTATCCTGCTGCTTGCGGGGGCAGGCTTTCCCGGCCTTGCCCTACATCCCGAAACCGCACCGCAGCACAAAAGCAGGACAGGATTTAATAAAGACAATTGGGAGTGAAATCATTATGGCATGCAGTGCAAGCCGTGCGAGCTATGCCCGCACAGCTACCAATACGACCGCCGCCGCTACTACTACAACGAACGCCGCGACTGTGGCAGCCCGTCAGGCCGCCCTTCGCGCCGCCCTTGCGCGCAAAGCGGCACTCGCCGCAGCCAACGCCGCCGCCGCCGTTCCGACAGCCTCCGGCACAAGCACAACCACAACCTCTACCGTCACAACAGCTGACGCGACCGACACCACAACCGCTACCGGCTCCGTGACCGTGGACGCCACGCCCTGCGCCGCCGCGCAGGCCGCCCTTGCCACCGCCCAAACCGCTGTGAGCAACTGCCAAAAGACCCAGCAGCTTCTGGCCGCCCGTGATGCCGCCCGCGCCGCCGCGCTTGCCGCACAGCAGCAAGCCGCCAATACGCAGGCTGCCGCCGATGCCGCCAACGCCAAGCTCTCCGGCTGCTCCACCGCCGCGAGCGAAGCAGCCAACGCCAATGCAGCCAACGCCACTGCGCAGAGCGCCTATACCGCCGCCGAGAACGCCGCCGCCGCCGCAGAAGCCGCCTATCAGAACCAGCTCAACGGCATCAGCAACGGCGCCATCTCCGCCCCCACCACGGCAAGCACCCTGCCCGCAACCGTGACGGACACCACGACTGCGTCCACCCTGCCCGCAACCGTATCCGGCACCACAACCGCGACGACACTGCCCGCTTCGGTCACCTCGAACTGCAGCAACGCCGCCGCCTTGGCCGCCGAGAGAGCCGCCGCTGCCCGTGCCGCCGCCCGCGCCCGCCAGGCCGCCCGTGCCGCCGCCCGTGCCGCCGCGCAGCAAGCCGCCGCCGCCGCCACCACGGATGTCGGCACCGCCACGGTGAGCACCGCAACGGACACCGCAAGCGACACCGCCGCCGCAGACCTCGCGACCTGCCAACAGAACACCGCGAACCTCCAGGCGCAGATTGACGCACTCAATGCGCAAGTCACCGCGCTGGGCAACGCCGCTGCCTCCGATGTGACGCTCCAGCAGGCGCGCCGCCAAGCCTATGCCGAGATTATCCAAGCCCTCGCTTCCCGCGGCCAGACCTCCGCGACCATCGCCGCCAACCTCAATATCCCGATTGAGACCGTGAAGGCTTTCCTGAGCTAAGCAGTCAGCGACAAGACGCAAAAAGGCAAGAGGCAAGATGTAGGGACGTCCATATAGGCACGTCCCTACTACCATATTGGCACATCCATACAGGCACGTCCGGATCAAGAAGCAAGATTCAGCACCCAACCCACACAGAACACCAAAACCATGCCCCCAAGCAACCGAAAGGAACAGCGTAGCGCCTATGGAAAATTTGCCCAACAGGACATAAGGCAAATTTTCCATCCAAGCGGGCAAGTTTCCGCGGGGGTGCAGGGGGACTCCCCCTGGCGCGCGGGGGGTCCCGGGGGGCCGCCGCGCAAGCGGCCCCCC
>JAISUW010000065.1 GCA_031271865.1 Oscillospiraceae bacterium | reverse complement strand
CTCTTGCCTCTTGGTTAGGAGGAAAGGGTTTGCACTTTGGTTAGCTTCTGCCTTGTGGTGTGCTGATAGGATAGCTGTGTTCCTCCACCTTGGGGGCGCCGCCCCCAACCCCCCGCCCGGGGGCGCGTCCCCCCGCGCCCCCCGGCCCCCCCCGGCCGGGGGACACCCCCGGAACCCCGATGAAACTTGCCCGCTTGGATGGAAAATTCGCCTTATGTCCCGTAGGGCGAATTTTCCAGAGGCGCTGCTCGGGTGGCTCTGTGTGGGTTGGGGGCAGGGTTTTGGTTTCCTGTATGGATTGGGTGCAGGTTCTTGCTTATAGCCTTGTACGTACCCATGTATACGTACCCATATATACGTACACATGTATACGTACTTACGTATAGTACCTATACATAGGCAGGAGGCGAAGCCTCCTGCCACTACTATTCTTGCCTCTTGCCTCTTGCCTCTTGCCTCTTGCCTCTTGCCTCTTGCCTCTTGCCTCTTGCCTCTTGCCTCTTACCTCTTGCCTCACACTTCCTGCAGCTCCCGCGCCGTACGCTCTGCGGTGATTTGCTCGCGCTGCCGGAGTATGAGCAGGCGGTTGACGGTGTCGCCGATGAGCTGGCCTGCGGTCTTTGGGACAAATACCCCGGGCAGGGATTGGCAGAGCTTGGCTTGGATGCGGAACTCCTGCGCTTTGGTGAAGTCAACGCCGCCGGGCTTGGAGGCTACATCCAGGATGGAGGCCTCCCGGTTGCAGATGCGCAGGCGCGACTCGTCCAAGACCATGGAGGGAATGGTGTTGAATATGTATTGGCTCCCGACCAGATAGGCGTTCATCGCTTCTAAGCTCAGCGCGGTCAGTCCGTCCGCCGCAGCCGCATCGCGGCTCTCCTGCCGCCTCGCGGCAACGGCGACCCGCGCCCCCAAAGCTTTAAGCTTCCCGGCGATTGCCCGCCCACAGCGGCCGTAGCCGAGGACAAGGCACTTCGTGCCGGAAATGGCGGCTTTGCCTTGCAGGATGGCATCCGTGATGGCACCCTCTGCGGAGAGTTCCGCATTCTGGCGGGCGAAGCGTTCGTCTTGCAGCAGGTCAATGACCGTGCAGTTATTGCTTTCCAGCCGTGCCCGGACATGGCGGTTGATGCCGCCGGCGAAGATGGTCTTGCCTGCGGGCATCTCCCTGTAGAGATCCTCTAAGCCCATCTTGACATCCAGCATCTGGCGGTTGACTTCACGCTCCTCCCGCAGGAAGGGGGTCGGGAAGAGGGCTATATCCGCTCCGGACATGGCGCTCTCTATAGACGGAGCCTTATCTACAAAGCAACAGACACCCCGTACCCGCGGCGTGCCGCACAGCACGAGGGGATAGCCCACCCGCATGAGAGCCTGCGCCGCATAGGTCTGCCGAGAGTCTCCGCCGAATACCGCTATCTTCGTTTTAGCCATAGAACTGCTCCTTACCGATTCCTCTGTAATACGGCAATTCCCCCGCCGTGCCTACAGGGTTTTGTAACCTATTGTATGCCGGCGGGGCTTGTCAGTTGTATGTCCTGTTCAAGAAGCATGAGGGAGGAGGCAAGAATCCCATATCCTAAGACAGGAACCCGAAACCCTGCCCCCAACTAACAGAAAGGAACAGAGTAGCGCCTATGGAAAATTCGCCCTACAGGACATAAGGCGAATTTTCCATCCAAGTAGGCAAGTTTCCGCGTGGGTCCGGGGGTGTCCAGGGGGCGCCGCGGGACGCGCCCCCTGGGCGGCGGTTTGGGGGCGGCACCCCCAAGGTGGAGGAACACAGCTATCCTTTAATCAGGCCATAAGGCAGAACCCGACCAAAGTGCAAACCCTTTCATCCCAAGCTAAGAAAGAGGCAAGAATCAGAACAATACCGAAATCACCGTCGCAATCCCCGCGCCTATCCCGGCGGCGGCGCAGAGTACCCCCGCCGTCAGCCACTTGTGCGCCGTGATGCGGCTGGGAGGAGGCGCACTCATCCCGCGCGCTACGGCATCCGCACGGTCGCGGAGCGTGCCCTCGCTCACCGCCGAATACTCCGGACGCACAAAAAATATCACACGGTCAAAGTATTCGTTGTCGCCGTCAATGACCTCAATGATTCGGTGATTCGTGCCTTTCAGCATGGGTGTCCCTCCGTTTCGCAGCTCGCTTCCTTTCCTTAGTTTTGGTCTGTTGGGCGGAGCTTATTCACGCTTTTTTCGGCCGGTCATAGGGCGGCGTAGAACGCGGCGAGGGAGGCGTAAATGCCGGACATGGGGCATTGATTCAATGATGTCATTGATTTCATTGATTCACTGTCCGCGAAGCCGCCCACCCATGCCGTGGGCATCAGGTTTTGGTTCCATCCCAAGATACCGCCCAAGCGGTGGTTCTCATAAGCGTAATTGATGCTGTCCTCCATATGCTGAATAAAGGGGAGAACCGTATTGTCATAGGGATAGACGTCAATGAATCCCATGAGCAGAATCTCCCGGAACCAGGGGAGGTCAGTGTACTCTTTCAAACCGGGAACAGAACTCTCCTGCGCAAAGAAGGCATCCGCTCCGGCAGCCCACCGGGAGGCATCGGCGAGGTAAGCGGCATCCCCCGTGACTTTGTATAGTTCCACGGCAGAGGAAATGGGCGTCCCGCTGTTATAGGAATAGCTCTGTCCCTCGCAGCGGTTGATGCCCGTGATGCGGTTTTCTTCGTCTTTGGTAAAGGTCATCAAGTCCCAGAACACACCGTTGGGTTTCTCCAGATACGTCAGGAAGCGGTAGGCACTTTCCGCGTAGGAGAGATACTCGGCTCCGCGCCCGTTGTCGGCAATTTGGGAGAGCATGGCCAAGCTCTGCACAGCAGGACCGTTGGAGCAGACGTGCATGGCATTGTAGTCATCATTCCAATAGAAACCGCCGACCGGTCCGGCGGGAGGGGTACCGAACTTGGCGGTGAAGTATTCTTCGGGAATGTCATCCCAGCCCTCGCGGAGGAGCATATCGGCGATGGCTTGCGCCGTTTCCAAGTATTTATGCTTGTCTGTTTGCTGATAGAGAAAGATATTGTCCCGGAGGATCCACATATTGTCGTCATAGTAGAGTGTGCCTTCGGCCGTCCCGGGGAAGAACGCCCATGTGCCGGTATAGCCGTCAAAGTGGCCGTCCGCATCGCTGCGCGAATAGAAGCGCAGGGCATCCAGCGACTTTTGTACATCCCAATAATACTTGGCGTCGAGTGCCGCCAGTTTGGTGTATGCCGTGAGGAAAGAGGAAGTGCCCCAGCACCCCGCCGTCCAGAGCCAGTTGTAACTGTTGCTGTGCACCATGCGGCTGCCCTTGTCAAAGAGGTTCGCCGCCGTGGATTGCATCAGTATCTCCGCCCGGGCTTGGTACTTCTCCGCCGGATCCGTCATTCGGTATGTCCGGTCCGGCGCGGCGGTTTGCAGCAGACCGGTGCAGGTGAGGCTCAGCATGAACACAATCAAAGCGCGGGGCAAGCGCAGGGCATAGGCAAGAAAATTGAACATGGGGGTGCCTCCTTTGTTTTTCTCTATAGTCTTATTGTAGCTTTTTGGCAGGCTGTTGTCAAGAAGAATTTGCTGTCTGCCATTTACGGTACCGACCAAAGCCTTTGAAAGCCTTGACAAATCCCCAAGGAAGCATTATAATTGAACTGAAACACTCCCGCACACCATTTGTTCTCATGTATTCGTCAAAGTGACGATTGTTCGGCAACAAATCCATCACATTGTTGTGAGAATGCACAAAACTGATACACAAAAAAGAGGAAAAGCGCCATGTACACTTTCGACAACCTGCGGATTACCCCGCTCACCCCGCGCCTGCTGCGGGTGGAGCATACCAAAAACAGTACCTTCACGGACGCGCCGACGCAGACGGTGCAAAACCGCGAATTCCCTTGCTTCATACATACAGTTGAAAAGAGAGGCAACCGGATAATTCTGGAGACGCAAGAGGTGCAGTTCATTCTGTCCGCCGGCAGCGGCAGACTTCTCTGTGCGATGGACCGCTGTGCCGGGAAGCGTCTCTCAAAAAGAGGTAACCTGCGCGGGACAAGGCGCACACTGGATGTCACGTTCGGCCGCGTCCCGGTCGGGAAAGGTATCCTCAGCCGTGGGGGCTTGGCGGTGCTGGACGACTCCCGGAGCCTCGTCTTCACGGACGGCGGCGAGATAGTTCCGCGCACCGCGCAGGGAACAGATAGGTATTACTTCGCTTACGGCCGCGGTTACCGAATGGCGTTGCGGGACTTCTTTTGCCTGACAGGACACGCGCCTGTCATCCCCCGCCCGGCTTTGGGCAACTGGTGGAGCCGCTACAAGGCCTACACGCAAGAGGAGTACCTTGCCCTCATGAAGCGCTTCCAAACGGAGGGGATCCCCCTATCTGTCGGTACCGTGGATATGGATTGGCACTTGGTGGATCTCTCCGGCGTCCCGGGGGCGGTGCCAAAAGCCGGCAAAGGCAAAACGGTCTATCCCTCCGGGTGGACGGGTTATACTTGGAACACCGCACTCTTCCCGGACTATAAGGCGTTCTTGGCCGAACTGCATGGCATGGGACTGCAGACTGCCCTGAACCTCCACCCCGCGGATGGTGTGCGGCCGTTTGAGTGCCAATACAAAGCCATGTGCCAAAGCATGGGGTTGGACGCCGCAAAGAAAGAACCCATCCCCTTTGACCTCGCCGACCTCGCTTTCCGCAAGGCTTATTTTGAAGTCCTGCACCGCCCCTATGAGCGCGACGGCGTGGACTTCTGGTGGATAGACTGGCAGCAAGGCCGCAAATCAAGCGTCCCCGGCTTGGATCCGCTCTGGCAGTGCAACCATTGGCACACGAAAGAAGCGACCCGCGGCGGCCGGGAGGGCATCATTCTCTCCCGCTATGCCGGCGCGGGGAGCCACCGCTATCCCTTGGGCTTCTCAGGGGATACGTTTATCAACTGGTCTGTCCTGCGCTTCCAGCCGGAATTCACCGCCGTCGCCGCCAACATCGGCTACGGTTGGTGGAGCCACGACATCGGCGGCCATATGCTGGGACGCATTGATGATGAGCTGTACCTGCGCTGGCTGCAATTCGGCGTATTCAGTCCCGTCAATCGCCTCCACTCCACCAACAACCCTTTCGCCGGCAAGGAACCTTGGAAGCGCGGGGAGGACGTGCGGCGCTTCGCCGGAGATTTGCTGCGTCTGCGGCATCGGCTTGTGCCTTACATATATAGTATAGGTGCGGCGCACAGCCGCGGCGGCGATGCCCCCTGCACGCCGATCTATCATGCCTACCCCGATACGCCCGCGGCCTATCAGTATAAGAACAGCTACTTCTTTGGCTCCGAGTTGCTCGCCGCACCCATTACCCGAAAGACTTCGCACCGCACCCGCCGCGCTTGGGTCACGCTTTGGCTGCCGCCGGGGGTTTGGACGGACATCTTCACCGGGCAGCGCTATGCCGGCGGGCAGGTGATCACCGTCTGGCGCGGCATAGATAAGATACCCGTCTTTGCCAAAGCCGGAGCCATGCTGCCTCTCGCGCCGGAAAGCACCGCCAACGGCTGCCCCATACCGGAGGTGCTTGAACTGCATATTTGGCGCGGCAGCAGCACCTATACCTTACATGAAGAATGCGGCACAGTCCGCTTTACCCTCACGGACAGCGGGGACGCGCTCTCCCTCATTGCCGAGAGCGAAGCCCCGCGGGAGCTGCTCCTTGTCTTCCGCGACTGCCGCGGTACACAGGGCGAGGAACTGCGCATCCCATTCACCGCAGGCCCGCGAGCCGCAATCACTGTCTCGGTCATGCCGCTCCCGCAAGCCTGCCGCACGGACCGCCTCAGCGACATCATCAGCGCATTCCAGATGCACACGCTTACCAAAGACCGTCTCTGGGGCCGCAAATGGCTGAAAGACCCGCGTTTGGAAACACTGAAAGGGCCGAAAGACTGCCGCGGTGTCCTCAGAGAAGTGCTTTTGTCGGAATAAAACGGTGCATTTTTTGTTACCATTTGTAATAAATTCCTAATAAAAGTTACAACCGGTAACAAAAAATAGCGCAAAACCCGGCTTAGCCGGGTTTTGTATTGGAATCGGATAGAAGAACTTATGCAGCGAGCACGAAACTCTTGGCGACATCCGCGGCGGAGGCGGCGTCGGCGGCATAACCGTCGGCCCCGATTTGATCCGCGAAAGCTTGGGTGACGGGCGCACCGCCGACAATCACCTTGACGGCATCGCGCACGCCGGCAGCGGAGAGTGCCTCCACTACTTTGCCCTGCGCGCCCATGGTAGTCGTGAGCAGGCTGCTCATGGCGAGCACGTGCGGTTTCTCCGTCTGCACGGCGGCGACGAACTTCTCCGGGGAGACATCTACGCCGAGATCCACGACGGCAAAACCTGCGCCTTCCAGCATCATCTTCACTAGGTTCTTACCAATGTCATGCAGGTCGCCCTGCACCGTACCGATGACCACCTTGCCGATGGGTTCCACGCCTTCCTCCACGAGCTTCGCCTTGATGAGGGCGGTACCCCTGTTGAGTGCGCGGGCGGCAATGAGGACTTCCGGCACAAAGACTTCATTGTTCTTGAACTTGTTGCCGAGGATGCTCATGCCGGTCAGCAAGCCGTTATCGAGGAGCTGCTGCGCGGAAACGCCTTCCGCGAGACCTTGGGTGACGAGGGCTTCCACGTCTTTCGCCTTGCCCTTTTGCACGGCGAGGGAGAGATCATCTAAGAGAGCCATAACGTATTCCTCCGGTTATAGGGGCGGCGGACAGGTTGCCGCCGTGTTCAAAAACAGCTTACTTCAGCTCGACTTTCGCGCCGGCTTCCTCGAGAGCAGCCTTGGCGGCATCTGCATCTTCCTTGCTGACCTTCTCCTTGACAGCCTTGGGCGCGCCGTCAACAACGGCTTTCGCGTCGGCAAGACCCAGACCGGTGAGGGCACGGACCGCCTTGATGACGGCAATCTTGTTCGGACCGACTTCGGCGAGGATGACGTCGAACTCCGTCTGCTCCTCAACGACTTCTTCGGCGGCGGCGGGGCCTGCGGCGACTGCAACGGCAGCGGCGGCGGAGACACCGAACTCATCCTCAACAGCGTGGACAAGCTCAGAGAGTTCCAGAACGGTCAGACCCTTAAGGGTTTCAATAATCGAAGCGATTTTCTCGTTGGCCATGGGGGGTATACTCCTTTTATTATTATGATAGTTGAGTGTCTCAGAAAAACAGGGGGCGGTTTACGCCTCGGCGGGCGCGGCTTCGGGGGCGGTTTCTTCTGCGGGGCCGTTTGCTTTGTCGACCACTGCCTGGATGGCGCGGGCGAAAGCGGCGATGGGGGCTTGGAAAGCGTTGCAGACGGTGGCGAGCAAAATCTCGCGGGAGGGAAGTTTCGCTAAGGCGTCAATCTGCTTGTCGCTGATGACGCGGCCATCCACATAGGCGGTCTTGACCTTGAAGAACTTTGACTTCGAGGCATAGGCCGACAGAATGCGGGCGGCGGCGGCGTAGTCCTCATTGCTGGTTGCCAGTGCGGTGGAGCCTTTGAGGAAGTCGTCGAGACCGTCCAGATGGGCATCCTTTGCGGCGAGGTTGAGCATGGTGTTCTTCACGACGGAGTATTCCACGCCCGCTTCGCGCAGTTCCTTGCGGAGTTTGGTGTCATCGGCGACATTGATGCCCTTGTACTCCACCAGCACGCCCGTAACGGACTTTTGGATGCGGTCGCTCAGCGCGGCAACCTCTGCTTGCTTGGCTTTCATTACCTTGTCACTTGCCATTAAGTAATCTCCTTTCCGGTGGGGCGGAGGGACCGTACCCACAACAAAAATGCGCCTGCCTGACGGGTTTGGTCAGAAAGGCACAATACAATCTTCGTTGCATAGGCGAAACATCGCCCGATGTGTCCTTCCTCGGCCGGCCGGGTACTTCACCCGATTATACCTAAGCGGAACCGACTGTCTGCGGCAGTACTCGGTTATTATAGCACAGGTTGCGGGATTTGTCAAGGTTTTTTTTGAGAAAGTGTGTGGGTTGGGTGCTTTAATAAAAAAACACCGCCCGCAGGCGGTGTAAGTGCTTGGAGGCGCCACCCGGATTTGAACCGGGGCATAACGATTTTGCAGACCGTTGCCTTACCACTTGGCTATGGCGCCGTGTACGAGAAGCAAGAAGCAAGAGGAATGTCTGGAGCGGATGACGAGGCTCGAACTCGCTACCTCCACCTTGGCAAGGTGGCGCTCTACCGGATGAGCTACATCCGCGCTTCTCTGCCCATGAGCCTTTAGCTTGCACATGGAACTAATATATTATAGCAGAAATCAAAATATGAGTCAAGTGTTTTTTAAATTTTTCCCGGCGTGTTCATAATTTGTTTAGAATTACAGCTGCGGTTTATTATATAATTCACATATATGTATTATAATTTTCGGATTTGCCGAAAAACAGCGTAACACATTTCGGGACAGGTTCATATCATGTCAATGTAGGAACACGGCAATGACCTGACGCTTGCCCGCGGCCACATAGGCGAAACCCCTCCGGGTCCGCTTCGCCGCTATGCAGAGCCAAACCTTACCGTTTCCTCCCTAACCCAAATTCATTCTTCTGACATAAAGAAGGGAGGTCAAAGACTAATGCCACTGAACGAAAGCCATTGCTTCGACTATCATGACCATTATGACTGTGGTTGCGGTTACGGCCATCATCATCACCCGCAACCCCCCATTTCCTGCTGCTGTCATGAGGCTCCGCCGCCTCGTCCGCGCTACCATTGCCCGTGCGAGCATCGCCGTCCGGCTCCGCCGCCGCCCCCGCCGGTGTGCGTCCCCGACATTCTGGGCAACCTGCGCCGCTTCCTGAACACGCCGGTTTGCATTGAATTCCCGACCATCAAGCTGCCGAAGCTGTGTGATTGCCCGCCGCCGCCGCCGTGCAGCCGCCCGCAATGCCGTAAACCCCAGCCGAAGCCCTGCCGCAAACCCGAACCCTGTGCCTGTATGGGCGGTTTCGGCGGACACTCCGACTGCGGCTGCGGCGCTCCGAAACTTCCGAGCTGCTGCGGACCGTGGGAGCGTGAGCGCGAAGAGCGCTGCGACCCCTGCGCCATGTACCGCTGCCCCCGTGAGCGCAAAGACTTCTGCGCCGCCGAGTTCCCGATTAAGTGCCAAGGCGGCCACTGCATCTTCTAATCCAAAGCCAATCCACCCCTACCATAAACCCCGGAGAGCCGCACTTTTGGGCGGCTCTCTTCTCTTGGATTTGTTAAACATCAAGCCAATCGTCGAGTGTCAGTCCGGTCACGCGGGAAAACTCGCTCGTGTTGTGTGTTACAAAGGTGCGCTTTTCAGCCAATGTGAAATGTAAGTCTTTCAATACAACCGCGCCGCAATACTGTAAACGCCGCACAGCAGCAGCACCGCACAAATCTTCCACACCAACGCCGTGCGCTGCGGGAAAGCCTTGGCGGCGCAGTAGCGCCGGAAGCCGGACCCTAAAATGAGCCGAAGCAAAAGAGCGTTATAGGAAGGATATTCCCGGCGCAGACTGCGCAGTTCTTCCTCCCAAGCCTCTGTGCCGCCCTGCATCGCGGCGTGCAAATCCAGGAAGAGCGATACATCCGCATAGCACAGCGGGAAACCAATTCTGCGCAGCATGGCGCGGGTCGCCTCCCCGGCGGCGGCTTTTTTGGGGAGTGTCGGAATGCCTCGGAGTTTACCGACCAAGGAGCCTTCGCGTTGGATGTAGTTGTAGTACACCGTCGGCAGAACCGCAACACCGGAAGCGGCGGCAGTCAGGGCAGGGAGCAGACAGCGGTCCTCTCGTCCCACAATCCGGGCATCCGGCGTATGATAGTCACAGACAAAAAACAATTCCCGCCGGAACAGCCTGGACCACAAGTGGTTATGCATTAGCTGAAAACCATAGCGCACACGCTTCTCGTCAGCGCCGAGCCCCGAAAAACCCACGAAAGGGGCAGGCAGTTCCGGCAGGACATCCTCCGTCCTGCCGTCCGGATAGACGAACCGAAAGCCGAATGAAACAATGTCCGCCCCGTGTGCCTCGGCCGCTGCCGCAGCGTCCCGCAGCAAGTCCGGTCCTATGGTATCGTCGGAGTCGAAGAAGAAGATGTAATCCCCACTCGCCTCTGCCAAGCCGGTGTTGCGTGCTGCAGACAAACCGCCGTTTTCGGCGCGGGTCAAAACCCGAAAGCGGCTGTCTTTCGCGGCATAGGCATCCAAAACGGCTGCACTCCCATCGGGGGAGCAATCGTTGACGAGGAGGCACTCCCAATCCGAAAACGTTTGCGACAGGAGACTGTCCAAGCAGGCCGGGAGATAGGTCTCTGTGTTGTATACAGGGATGATAACACTGACTTTCGGCATGGGGAGAACCGCCTTTGTTTATTATTCACAAGCCACCGTAAGACATTGAAGCGCCGAATGCCGTCTGTTTCACCGTCCGGGTCTTCGTCCAGACCCAAAGTCAATACTTTTTGGAAACAAATCCAATAATTCACCAGAACAAGACAACTGTTGGATATCGTTCCTACAATTCATCTGTGTTTTGACCTTCTGGGAGTGCGCTCCAACAACTTCGAAAACCGAAATCCGGCACGTGCCGACGATAGCACGCCAGCCTGCTCCCCGGTCCGGGGTTCAGAACTTCCCGTCCCAGACCGAGAGCTTCTCTATCAGAGCGGCGAGGAAGTTGCTCTTCAGCAAGCGAACAAAGTTCCAAAGCAGCTCCTCCCAAGCACCGGGTCGGTCGTTGACGGTATGGTCTTTCCCGTCGGTCAAAGAGAAGGGTTGCGTATAGGTCACGCCTCCGGCGGCGTTGCGCAGCTCGGCGCGGACGTAGCAGTTGATTTGATTCGCATAGTCCCGCAGGGAGAGGCTGTTTCCGCTTGCTATGACCGCGCCGTCTGCAATCCAAGTCACCTCGTTCGTGTTCTGCGTGGTGAGTGTGAGGGTGTCGGTACTCTCGTCAACGGTCACGCGGGTAACAAGCGGGGCATTGCCCCCCTGCGTCAAGCCCTTGCTCGCAAAGAACACGCCGTTCTCCATCGCCGTGCGTAGGTTCGTGACGGTGTTGGTTTCCATTGGGTAGAAGCCGGCGTTGCGTCCGATTTGGTTGAACTTGTGCATATCATCATTGGTAAAGCCCCAGACCTCGCGTCCTTCCGGGAGCAGGCGCATGAGGAGGCTGTCCCACAGCGCCGTATCACCGTGAATCTCTATGCCGACGCAGGAAGGATACGCCCGCAAGATGTCGGCGAAGAACCAGGTGCGGCAGCGGCTCTCCAAGTCCGGATCCGTTACGAAAGTTGCGGTCAGCGGCCACTGCCAAGTGTGGTTGAGGAAAGAGATGCCGCCGTATTTCTCTGTATTGTGGACAGCGACGCGGTAGTCGTTCTCAAAGCCCCACCAACCCTGTCCCCAACCGGCGAAGAAACCATTGACATGGGTTTGAGTGAGGTTGGCGCAGTTGAGTTCGATACCGCTCGTCACGCAGAGCAGCCCGCGGCCGCCGCGGTCGGTGCCCGCTTGGACTTCGTTGAAACGCTCTGTTGTGAGGATGGTACGCTCCTTGCCCCAAGACTGTATGTCGAGGGGAAAGTTCGTCTGCGGCGCCTCATCCCAGCGCTTGCCGATAACACCGTGGTCGGTGATGGCGAGGATGTCATAGCCCTGCCGGTAGTACTCCTCCACGGTGTCGGCCAGACTGACGGCTCCGTCGGAGAAGTAAGTTTGTGTATGTAAGTTTGCCTTGTACAGAGCCCAACTGTCCCAATCCACCGCCGCATAGGGGTTGTGGATGGTGTAGGCGGGGGTATCCGCTGCTGATACCGGCACGGCGCAGAGGGGAACTACGAAAACAAAGGCAACTGCAAGTGCGAGGAGACCGGAGAGGCGCTTTTTCATGACCGTTCACTCCCAAAAAAATAGAGACCAAATCCTTTTGTATCCGCGGATTCGGCCTCTATCACGAAAGGAGGTACATAAGTGGTGCCGGTGATCGGGGTCGAACCGATACGGTGTCGCCACCACCGGATTTTGAGTCCGGCACGTCTGCCAATTCCATCACACCGGCGCATGGGATTGTACGCTGACTTCTAAGGGGTATTATAACACAATTTGGCCGCAAATGCAAGGGTTTTTTCAAATTTTGTCCGTTTGCGGATTCTTCCGTTTCAAAAAAAGAATGGCACAAATATGCATCGTATCAACCGGTATTGACAAAATACGACAACCATGGTATAATTACCCATGGCAGGCAAGCAGCCGGCGGTGTCACCCCTTACAGAATGGGGGTGAGAGCCATGAGTGAACATATCGCCTTTTGGGCATTGTTTCTATGGTGCGCTCTTTCCCTTTTGGAAGACTACATACGTAATCGACCCTAAGGCATAAGAAAGAGCAGAATCA
>JAISUW010000032.1 GCA_031271865.1 Oscillospiraceae bacterium | reverse complement strand
CAGGGGGGGTACCCCCCTGGACCCCCCGCGGACACTTGCCCGCTTGGATGGAAAATTTGCCTTATGTCCTGTTGGGCAAATTTTCCATAGGCGCTGCTTGGGTGCCTCTGCTTGGGTTGGGGGCAGGGTTTCGGTTTCCTGTATGGGTTGCGTGTGGATTCTGCTTTTTGCCTCTTTTTTGTGCATTATGACGATGAAATTGGATTTTTGCTGTTGAACAATCGTGAATTTGACGAAAGTAGTGGGGGTATTCTTGCCGCTTACCTATAGCTTCTTGAATGAAAAAAATAAAGGTACTCCCGCTGATGCGGTTGCCTCCTCTACTTACTATTATACTTATTTTTTTCCATTTGTCAAGGGTTTTTGGAAATTTTTTTTCAATCGTGACTTTCCAATAATCATCTATTACATCTTAATAGAACTGCAAGCGTTACGATCTGCAATGGACTATGGCAAAATATCCAAAAAACGGATATGTATCCCCCTGTAATGCAGTCAAATTGCAAGAAAAAAATATTTTTCTTGCAAAACAGTTGACATTCTGTTAAATATCTGCTATAATTACTCCAGAGACGGCAAAGGCGCCATGCGTATCCGGAACGCACGGTGCCTTTGCCGTCTTTCTACTCTAAAACGTGAAAAGGGGATATGTACAATGGACGCATGGGGTATTTGGTTCCTCATCGGCGCAGCACTCGTGTTCTTTATGCAGGGCGGTTTCGCCGCAGTCGAGAGCGGCTTCACCCGCGCCAAGAATGCCGGCAACATCACCATGAAAAACCTGATTGACTTCTGTATTGGCACTGTCGTGTTCGCACTCTTGGGCTACGGTCTGATGTTCGGCGAAGCGAAGTTCTTTGGTTTGATTGGTAAACCCTCCCTCGACATCTTCTCAAGCTATGCAGACTTCAATTTCTCGAATTTCGTTTTCAACCTCGTGTTCGCCGCAACCGCCGCGACCATCGTGTCCGGTGCCATGGCGGAACGCACAAAGTTCGTCTCTTACTGCATCTATTCCGCCATCATCAGCTTGGTCGTGTACCCGGTAGAGGCCGGTTGGGTCTGGGGCGGCGACGGTCACTTCCTCTATGACCTCGGCTACCTGGATTTCGCAGGTTCCTCCGCCATCCACATGGTGGGCGGTATCACGGCCATGATTGGTGCTGCGTTCTTAGGCCCGCGCATCGGTAAGTATGTCAAGGACAAGAAAACCGGGAAGCTCACCCCCCGCGCCATCCCCGGACACTCCCTGACGCTCGGTGCCCTCGGCTGCTTTATCCTCTGGTTCGGCTGGTATGGGTTCAACGGCGCTGCCGCCACGAACATCAGCCAATTCGGTTCCATCCTGCTGACCACCACGGTGGCTCCCGCAGTTGCGACTGTCACCACAATGATTTTCACTTGGATTAAGTATGGCAAACCCGATGTTTCCATGTCCCTCAACGGTGCTTTGGCCGGCTTGGTCGGCATCACCGCCGGCTGCGCGTTCTTGGATGCGGGCGGCGCCGCGATTGTCGGTATTGTCGCGGGAATCTTGGTTGTCCTTACTGTGGAATTCCTCGACAAGAAGCTCCACATCGATGACCCGGTCGGTGCCGTGGCCGTCCACGGAGTCAACGGTATCTGGGGCACCCTCGCTGTCGGTCTCTTTGCCAACCCGACCGTCCCGGACGGCGAAGGCAATCCGACGGGCATTGCCGGCCTGTTCTACGGCGGCGGTCTCTCCCAACTCGGCATTCAGGCACTCGGTGTCGTCTGCATCGCCGCTTGGACAGCCGCCACCATGACGCTTGCTTTCTTCCTCATCAAGAAAATCGTCGGCCTGCGCTGCGATGCCAAGGAAGAGATTGAAGGTCTGGATCTCCACGAACACAACCTGCCCTCCGCCTATGCCGACTGGATGCCGGCCGTTGACCAGAGCCTCATCGGTGTTGACATCGGCGACCATATGCCGCCGGCAGGCGCTGTCGTTAGCAGTGAAGTCTCCGTCCCGGTTGTCAACACCGCCCCCGACGGCGTGAAGATTACCAACGTCACCGTCCTCTGCAAGCCGGAGAAGTTCGAGGATCTGAAGAGTGCGGTCGAAGAAATCGGCATCACCGGTTTGACCCTGACCAATGTCCAAGGCTACGGTATGCAGAAAGGCCAAGAGAAGACCTACCGCGGCGCCAAGGTGGAGGCCTCCCTCCTGCCGAAAATCAAGGTGGAGATTGTGGTCGCCAAGGTTCCGGTCGCTACCCTTATCGATGCCATCAAGAAGACCCTCTATACCGGCCGCGTTGGGGATGGAAAGATCTTCCTCTACGGCGTGGAGAACGTTGTCAAAGTCCGTACCGGCGAAGAAGGTTTCGACGCCCTCCAAGACAACGCCTAAGCTATCACCCGCCGCACACGGCAAGGATACGGCTCCTCCCCGAAAGGGGAGGGGCTGCTTTATAAGAAGCAAGAGGAAGATTGTGAAAAAATTATTAAATTTCCATTGCCTCTTGACAAAAGCGAAATAATCATTATAATAATAAGGGAGGGAGGCTCCTGCATTATATGGGAGTATCTTTCTTTTTACATAACAAGAGGCAAGAGGCAAGCGTTCCCCGCACCAAACTTTCGTCAAAATCACGATTGTTCAAATGAAAAAACTCGAATTCTCCGTCAGAATGCACAAAAATCGGAAAGGACACCCCATGCCAAACATTCTCATTATCGGCAGTCTGAATATGGACATGGTTACCGTAACGGATACACTGCCGCGCCCGGGCGAGACCTGCATCGGTAGTGCTTTCCGCACGATTCCCGGCGGGAAAGGAGCCAACCAAGCCGCCGCCGCTGCCCGCTTGGGCGGCAGCGCCGCCATGCTCGGCTGCGTAGGGGCGGACGTCTTCGGTGCGGCTTTGCTGACGAACTTGGAGCGCTTCGGCGTGGATGTGTCTGCTGTGCGCAAACACGCGGATGCTGCGACAGGTGTAGCGGCAATCACCGTCAGCGGCGGCGACAACAGCATTATCGTGGTGCCCGGTGCAAATTCCGCACTCTCCCCTCGGGACATGGAGGCGGCGCAGGCTCTATTCGCTTGGGCGGACACCATTGTACTGCAGCTTGAGATACCGATGGACACCGTACGGTCGGCGGTTCGCCTTGGGAAGAAACACAAGAAAACGGTTATCCTGAATCCCGCCCCCGCCGCTGCGTTGAATGCCGATGTTCTCTCCCACGTTGACATCTTAACCCCCAACGAAAGCGAGGCGGAGTGCCTCACCGGCTTGCCTGTCACAAGTGTAAAGCAAGCGATAACAGCCGCCCTGCACCTCGCTGCGGTTGTGCCGGAGGTTGTCATTACCTTAGGCGCAAACGGTGCCGTTTGGGCGCACGGTGCATCGGCCGCACACTTCCCGGCTTACAAGGTCGCGGCAGTCGACAGCACCGCCGCCGGCGATACTTTCACAGGCGCATTGGCTGTGCGCCTCGCTATGGGCGACCCAATGCCGGAGGCCATTTCCTATGCGCAGGGGGCATCGGCCCTCGCGGTACAGCGTTTGGGTGCGCAAGATTCCATTCCTACAGCCGCCGAGGCGGAGCAGTTCTTACAAAAAACACCATAACACAAAAGGAGGAACATATATGCTGATAAATATTTGTGCATTCCTGCTCTCTGCCGTACATTTTTTACTCTTTCCGTTTGCGGGACTGCTGACCACAGGAAAGTTTACGTGGGCGGCACTTACACAAGTCACGGCTTCGTATTACCGGAATGTCTCCGCCGAGCTGAATGACCCCGAAGCGATTCCCGAGGCCAAGGCTCTCATGCAGAAACTTAAGAGCCTCTATGGCGAATATACGCTCTCCGGGCAGTATGTCAGCCCCTGGGAGGACTATACGCAACCCGAGTTCTATAATGCCGCCGGTGACTTGGATGTCCGCCTGACGAAAGAAATCGATGCCCTGACGCACGTTAATGGGAATAAGCTCCCCGCCATACTGGGGGTAGACTTCACCGGCTGCGAATATCCCACGCAATGGAATGATGCAATGACGCAATGCGCCTTGCAGTACGCCGCCATGGGCGGCATCATCACCGCCTGCTGGCACTGGGTCGCTCCCAAGGATGTCAGCAGTCCAAGGGAGAGTTGGTCGCGCTGGGAGGGCAGTATGAATACCAAGGATGTAAATTTCAGCCTGAAAGACGCGCTGGCGGACCGTAACAGCGAGGCATATCAGTGGATACTGGATAGCATCCGAAACGTAGCTGCACAGTTGCAACGCTTAGAGGACGCAAATATACCCGTACTCTGGCGGCCGATGCACGAGGCCTCCGGCGGCTGGTTTTGGTGGGGCGCGGACAGGGAGGCGTATCTGGAACTCTGGGATTTGCTCCAAAGCAAACTGGTAGGTGAGTATGGCTTGCACAATCTCATCTGGGTATGGAACGCGCAAAGCCCCGACTGGTATGTCGGCGATGACAAGTGCGACATTTTGGCAGATGACCCCTATCCCATCGGCAACCTGCTCTGGCTTTATCCCTTAGACCCTGCAAGGGCAACGCGCTTCAAGTACACCATGCAGAATGCCCCGCAGAAGATGGTCATACTCTCCGAGAACGACACCCTGCCGGACATAGACCTGATGTACGCGCAGAACGTCTGTTGGCCGACGTTCCTGACATGGAACGGCGACCGCCTCCTCGCCCTTGACCCGGATAATCCGCCCTATGGGATGCTCCGCGCCATCGGCAACACATACAACACACCCGCCGACCTGTACGCCGCCTATAACCACCCAAAGGTTCTGAATCTGGCGGACATCGCCTGAGGCGTGCTTGAGAGTTTCTGTTGGTATATCTGCCGAAGCCTTGCAAACAATACATCTATATATTGTTTGTGAGGTAGCCTATGCTCTCTGCCGACTTTGCCCGTAACCGTGACCTGCTGCTGGAGCGTCTGCGCGTAGGGCATAGCTTTGATGTGCTGTCGCGCTCCATCCGCTTTGATGCCTCCTCGGGCGAAAAGGAAGCGCAGCTGTTCTTTGTAGACGGCATGGTGAGCGAGGATTCCTTAGGCGGTATCCTGAGTCTGCTCTTTTCCATGAAAGCGGCTGTGCCGGACACCATGGCTGATGCGCGGAGCTTTGCCGACCGTGTGGTACCCTACGGCGAAACGGATGTTACCAATGATGAGGGCTTCCTCGTCACCTTTGTGCTGTCCGGCGGGGTCGGTTTGCTGGTGGAAGGTTTTGCAGAAGCGATACTTATTGATGTCCGCAGCTTCCCCGCCCGGAATGTCAAGGAGCCGGAGAACGACCGTGTCCTGCGCGGCCCGCGCGAGGGCTTCGTGGAGAGCCTCATAACCAACACAGCGCTCCTGCGCCGCCGCCTGCGCGACCCCAACCTGACCATAGAGCGCTTCCAGTGCGGGCAGCGCACCCGCACGGATATATGCCTCTGCTACCTCTGCGACAAAGCCGACGCAAAGCTGCTGAACCGCCTGCGGGAGAAGCTCCGCGGGATTGCGGACGTTCCGGCTCTGTCCATGGGATTTGAGAGTCTGCTGGAGTACACCGCCCCGAAGCAGTGGTGGAACCCATTCCCCCGCGCCCGCTACACGGAACGTCCGGACTCCGCCGCCGCCAATCTCGCAGAGGGGCAGGTTGTCCTACTCATGGACAACTACCCGGCGGCGATGCTCCTCCCCACAGGCATCTTCGACTTCATGCAGGATGCCAATGACTTCTACCTGCCGCCCGTAACCGGAACCTATCTGCGTTGGCTGCGTTTCTTGGCATCCGTACTGGCTTGCGTCCTGACACCCCTTTGGTTTATGCTGATTCAGAACCCCGAGACGATGCCCGGGGCACTGCAGTTTTTGCACTTTTCCGACCCGATACCCATGCCGCTCTTGCTGCAGTTTTTGCTGATAGAAATCGTGATGGGTACGCTGAAGCTGGCCTCGCTGAACACGCCCTCTACCCTCTCCAACTCCTTCGCGGTCATCGGTGCCTTGGTCTTGGGAGAGTTTGCCGTGCGTATCGGCCTGATGGTGCCGGAAGCCCTACTTCTCATGGCGTTTGTGACTATATCCAATTTCTCGCAGCCGAGCTTCGAACTGGGCTATGCGCTTTCCTTCAGCCGCGTACTGATGCTGCTGGGGGCGGCATTCTTAGGTTGGTGGGGCATCTTGGGCGGCGGCGTTTTGACGCTGCTGGCCATTACCTTTACGCGCACCTTGAGCGGGAATAACTATTGGTACCCCCTCATCCCTTGCAACCCAAGGGCTTTGCTGTCCATCTTCTTCCGCCGCCCGGTGAGGGAGGCGCAGCACCAAGACAAGGGGCGAAAGCGCGGAGGCCGCTGACGCTGTACGGCGCTCAATTCCCCGCCAACTTAGCGGCGGTATCGGCAGCGATAAGGGCATCTATAATCTCATCCAAATCGCCGGCGAGGATCTCATTAATTCTGTAGAGCGTCAGGCCGATCCGGTGGTCAGAGACGCGGCCCTGGGGGAAGTTGTAGGTACGGATGCGCTCCGAACGGTCGCCGGTGCCGACTTGGGATTTGCGTTCACCGGCGACGGCGGAGGCCTGTTTCTGCCGTTCGGCATCCAAGATACGGGAACGGAGGACTTTCATGGCCTTGTCGCGGTTCTTGTGCTGACTGCGTTCATCTTGGCACTCTACGACGGTGCCGGTAGGGATATGGGTGATACGGATAGCGGATTCTGTCTTGTTGATGTGCTGACCGCCGGCTCCGCTGGAGCGGAACGTATCAATCTGGAGGTCGGCAGGATTGATGTCAAGCTCCACATCCTCGGCTTCGGGGAGGACAGCCACCGTCACGGTGGAGGTATGTATGCGGCCGCTGCTCTCCGTTTCCGGGACGCGTTGGACACGGTGCACCCCGCTCTCGAACTTGAAGCGGGAAAATGCGCCGTCCCCATCTACGAGAAAGGAGATTTCCTTGAAGCCGCCGAGTTCCGTTTCGTTCACGTTGACGATTTCGGTCTTCCAGCCTTTGGCTTCGGCGTACATAGAGTACATTCGGTAGAGGGAGTACGCAAAGAGAGCAGCCTCCTCGCCGCCGGCACCGCCGCGGATTTCCACCACGACGGAGCGGTCGTCGTTCGGGTCGCGCGGCAGGAGGAGGCGCATGAGTTCGATGTAGGCGGCTTCTTCCGCTTCCCTGGCCGCATCCAGTTCCTCCTGTGCCAGGTCGCGCATCTCCGGCTCCAGACCGCTTTCCGCGAGCATGGCGAGAGCTTCCTCCTGTGCTGCTTTAGCGGCGCTGTGCCGCCGGTAGCAATCCACCACCGGAGTCAGCTGCTTCTGCTCCCGCATAAGGGTCTTTAATGCCGCAAGGTTCCCGACCACAGCCGGGTCACATAGGAGTGTATTTATCTCAGCCAAACGGGCTTCGACTTCTTGCATCTTATCGAGCATATATTTCCTCCGGAGAATTATATCGAGAATTATAATGAGTAATTGGAATCAAATGGATTTCAAGGCAAGTGTTTGAAAAAAATTCATCTGAAATTTGGAGAAAATGCTTGACTTTTGGTTCAAAATAGTGTATTATTATGTTGATATTCTATACAAATGAGGGGGACACCCCGATTTCACGCTTCACCTTACTACCGCGAAATTTGATGAAAGATGAAATAAGCCGAACAAATGTATTTGCCCTGCCGTTCCCACTGCCTATTATACCACATCTACAGAAAAAGTCAAGCGTCGCCCGGAAATTCTCTATATGAATAATCTCGTGCTTTCGGACATATTTACTAACAAGTAAAAAACGCGCCGCTGATACTGACGGAATCGCTCAAAACTGCGCATACTATGCTTAAGCAAATCCGAGTCAGCACATCCCTCAAAGCATGCCGTCAGAAAATCAGAGCTGTAAAACACGAAAGCGCCGAAACTGAAAGGATGAAACGCAATGAATGCATACCCGCCGGAAGGCCAACTCCTCATGACCGCGGAGAACCGCAAGTACACGTCCTCCCCAGCCGGTCTCCACGAAGCCCTCGCTGCCGGAATCACATTGGAAGGGCGCGTGCTTTTGTGTGACAACGAGCATAACCTGCACGTTGACTTAGGATGCATGCGGGGCATCATCCCTCGGACTGAGGGCGCCCTCGGCATCGCTGAGGGCGAAGTGCGCGACATAGCGCTCATTTCCCGCGTGAATAAGCCCGTTATGGTGCACATCACCGGTTTTGATGTGGATGAGAAAGGGCAGGAGTATGCCAACCTCTCCCGTGTAGAGGTGCAGAAAGAATGCCTGGAGAACTTTATCAACAAGCTGGAACCCGGCGACATCATTGATGCCCGTGTGAGCCATATGGAAAACTTCGGTGTCTTCGCGGATGTGGGTGCCGGCGTGAATGCGCTGCTGCCGATTGATGCCGTCTCTGTGTCGCGTATCCCGCACCCGAATGCCCGCTTCCTGCCCGGGCAGATGTTCCGCGCCATAGTGAAAGGCCGCGATGACCAGAACCGCCTGCTGCTCTCACATAAGGAGCTTCTGGGGACATGGGAAGAGAATGCAGCGCTCTTTGCACCGGGGGAGACCGTTCCCGGCATCGTGCGCTCTGTGGAGAAGTACGGTGTGTTCGTGGAGCTTACCCCGAACCTTGCCGGTCTGGCTGAGTTCAGCGAGACCGTGCAGGAGGGCGACCATGCCTGCGTGTATATCAAGTCCATCCTCCCGGAGCGGATGAAGATTAAGCTCATCATCGTGGATAGCTTCTCTGCCTCCTATCCGCCTGCGCCGATGCGTTACTTTATTGAGGGGGATCATATCGATAAGTGGACGTATTCCCCGCAGTGTTCCCAGCGCGCTACCGAGACCATCTTTACTGCTTCTGCGCAAGCGTAAGAGCTACCGGCAAAAAAAGAGTGCCTACACGGCACTCTTTTTGCTGCCTGAAATCCCTATACATGGGCGCAAACAGGGTGCTGATAGGCGTATTCGACACGAAATGTCGAAAAGAAGCTGTGTTCCCATTTGTTCGAATAAACGGTTCTTATGCTTTTGCGCTTTAGCATAAGAAATCGATATAACGAACAAAAGAACGGTAATATAAAGAGCAGCGACAATAGACGACATTTCCATATAAAGGTAGATTATAATATATAACGATTTGTCACAACAATTTAACAATTTACTACAAGAAAGCGTAAGCTTGTGCAAATGTACAATCTAAATGAAATTCGCGTTTGAATGTCGATTCCGCACAATATTTACAGCTTGTTCGGATTAATTTCAAATCACTTTATGACTTTACTATACGAAATAGAAGATATAATGATTTGTTTGCTTATGGGTGGAAACCGACAAAAGCAACCCCTCCCGACGAAAAGAACGGGAGGGGTTGCCGTTATCAGCCGACCGGAATTCAAGATGTTAATCAATGACAGCTACATTGGTAACAGTTGTAGCAGCAGTCGTCGTTGTGGTGGTTGTGGTCGTGGCTGCCGTGGAGGTGGTGGAGAACAGCCCGGTGATGGCACCGATGACACCGCCGCCGCCGCCGCCGTAAGTGTAAGAGTGGCTGCGCGTAGTGCGACCGGTGGTTGTTGTAGTGGTCGTGGTGGTGGTGGTCGTCGTTGCGGCTGTCGCCGGCGGGATGTAGTTCGGCTGCGGGTCATAGGCGTAGGTGCGGGCAGTCGTAATAATGTATGACGGATAGGTATCCTGCACATAGACGGCGGTCGGGTCGGCAGAAACGCCGATAACGGAGCCGTCCGGGTTGGTAAGGAGTTGGTTGGCTTCCATGGGAACCACTTGCAGGGAAGAAACCTGCTTCACGGTCATGTTGGCGGGACTGGATTTCGGTATCAGGCGTACGGGCGGCGTGTCGGTAAAGGCGGCGCCGTCCATTTCATAGGCGATGAGGGTATCCTCCGCCATGGCAGTCGTCGGGTCGTAGACAACAGAGTAGTTGTCAATGCTCGTGACGGTGACGCTCTGCACATTGGACACACCGAGGTAAATCAAGGCGGCTTTCAGTGTCACCCCGACATAGAGGTTCGAAATCGGCAGACCGGTAGGTCCGACGCCGGCAACTTCAATGGAAGTGCGCGGGAGGTACTTCGCATCCTCCGCGGAGAACTGCGTGACACCGGTGATGCCGCGGACTTCCAATGTCCAGCCGACATCCGGCACGGCGGTTGTGGTTTCTGTAACGGACACGGCGGCAGTGGTCGGTTCCTGCGTTTCCTTTTCCCCGCAGGCGGTGAAAACGCATACCATCACCAAAACCATTGCCAGTGCTGTAAGTATAGTGCCTTTTTTCACTAAAACCCTTCCTCTCTGTTTGGGAACTTGTTCATGCGCTCCATGATTACAATTATACCAGAAATTCTGACACTCTGCAAGTGTTTTTTTGTAATATTTAATTTTTTACACTCCATTTACACATCTGACGAAAATCAATCGATAACTTTTCAAACCGGCGGGCAGAAGTATTTCCTATCGTATAGACAGTTGCTTGGTTCGGAGCGTTCCCGAACGCGTTTGGCATGAATTACCGTATGAAAATGATCATCGGCATCTCATTCTATCAGTCGCAGGGAGGTGTTATTTTCCTCACGGCTGCGAGCTGTGATGCCTATATTTTCCTGCGGCGGCGGTAATGCGGCAGGGCTTTTTTGCGTATGATTGCAGGGGGCTTGCCTTGCAAGCCGTAGGAACCGCAAGATTTCATTGCTGCCGCAGCGAAAGGCGCACTATGAACACAGCCAAGAAACTGGTACTCAATACGATACTCCTCACGGCGGCGGCGTTTGCCATGCAGACGGTGTCCGTGAGCTTCAATGTCTACCTCACGAACCGCATCGGGGAGTTGGGAATCGGTCTCTTCCAATTGACCATGACGGTCTACGGCATGGCGGCGACTTTTGCCTGCGCAGGTGTGCGGTTGGGGACAACGCGCCTGAATGCCGACTTGCTGAGTCTCAAACCCGATGCAAACCTGAAGAACCCCATGCGGGTGTGTTTTCTGTATGCACTGACACTTGGTGTAGGGATGGGTGTGATACTCTTTGCGGCGGCTCCCCTTGCGGCGAAGCTTTGGCTCCATGAGCCGCGGACAGCAACGGCACTCCGCTGGCTGGCGTGCGGCCTGCCTGCCGTGAGCCTGACGGCGGCAATGAGCGGCTATTTCACTGCGGTGCGCACGGTATATAAATCCGCGCTGAACCAGGGTTTGGAGCAGGCGGTGCGTATCATTGCGGTTATATTCTTTCTCGGCAGAATGCTGCCCAAAGGTACGGACTACGCTTGCCTTGCCATTGTCTGCGGAATGGTGACGGCGGAAGTGTTTGCCCTTTGCACGGGCTTTGTGCTGTTCCGAACATCCAAACATATGAACGGCAAAACGGACGCGCCGAAAGCTTCGCTGAGCGACCTGTTGCATATTGCCGGACCGGATGGCTCGGGTGCCTGTGCCAGAAGCATTCTGTTGACTACGGAACACCTGCTGATTCCGCGCGGGTTCCAAGCCTCGGGGCGTTCCAGTGCAGAGGCTACGCGGATATACGGTGTGATTCACGGGATGACGCTGCCGGTGCTGCTGTATCCGTCGGCTATACTTTCCTCCCTCTCCGCCCTGCTCGTACCCGAGATGGCACAGCTGCGCGTGCAGAACCGTAAGGAAGACATCAATGCCGCCGTGAACCGTGTGGTGCATATGGCACTCCTCTACGGCGTATTTATCGGCGGGCTGTTCTTTGCCTTTGCGGAGCCGCTCTCGCAGCGCATTTACGGCAATACGGACGCCGCCCGCTATATGCAGCTCTTGGCACCACTTGTGCCGGTTATGTATATGGATATGTCCGTGGATGGGATGCTCAAAGGCTTGGATCAGCAGAAGTATTCGATGCGCTACAATATAATGGATTCGGCGCTGTGCTGCGTACTGGTCTATCTTCTCCTCCCGCGCCTTGCCGTCAAGGGATATATCATCGTCCTCTTTACCTCGGAAATATTTAATTTCTTCCTGTCTATTCGGCGACTCTTGCTTGTGACGGAGGTGCCGCGGCCGACCCTAGGCACGATTGCCAAGACTGTCCTTTGTACAGCCCTTGCCGCTGTGATTCCGACCGGTTTCTTTGAGTTGGCAAACCCGGGCGGCATGGCAGAACACACCCCTGTCTTGGCGGCGGCTATCGTTGCCGCGGGGATACTGTATGGATTGACGATTTATCTCAGCGGGACTTCCGATACACTTCGGAAGCCGGCAACGGAGGCTGCTTAAGAAAGAAAAAGCGAAAGCGCTGCCGGTATTACGGTCATACTTTAAAATGCAGCGTCCGCCGGTAGTCCCTTCTTGGATTGCCGCCATATAACCTGCGCACAACCGCAACCACAATCTCATCTACGCGCATCAAGCGCAGGATTTTGCCGCAGAAAGTGATGAAATGCTTGTGCTTGCGGCTGAATTCCGGCCGGAGGGAAAAAGCCCGGCCCATCTCTGCAAAGCGGTCGTTGTCGGCGGCGGCGTATTTAACGACATCGCGAATCATGCCGAAGAACTGCTGTTCCATGGCCTGCAAGGCTTCCGGGGGGACTTGCTGCGTTTGAACGGCGATGGTGTTGCTTTGCCTGTCGGCTGTGCAGACGCGCCAAGTGCCGGGGTAACCGACGAGCGAGGGCGTACTGATGTCATAGAATCTGTGGGAGCGGGCGATGTCCTGCATATGCGTATGCCCCGTGAAAATGAAAGGGAGTCCGGCAGAAAGGAATGCTTGAATGAATGCCTCCCGCCCATGCATCAAGTCGTTTTTACCAATCAGGGAATAGAAGACGGAAGGTGAAATCATGGGATGATGCGTCATGGCGATAAGGAACTGCCGGTCTTGCTTGCCTTTGCGAATCTCTTCGAGAATCCACGCAAGGCAGTCGGGGGAGAAGCCGCTGTGACCGCTGCCGTCCTTGTCGTCATTGAGAGCCAAGAGGCGGTAACCGGGGGCGAGCTGCGCAGTATAACTGTGGCTTTCGCGGTGAACGGAAAGGGCCTTGTCCGGCCCGAACGGAAAATACATCTCCCACAGGTCGGTGCGTTTTGCCCCGTTGGTGGGGATTTTTTCATTGCCTTCGTAGCGGTGGGCGCCATCATAATCATGGGTGGCGGTGAGGGCGTAGACCTTTTTGCCGCCGGTTTGCAGACGGGTGAGTTCGGCAAGCATCTCTTGGTGGGAGGACATCTCGCCGTTATTTACCAAGTCACCGCTGATAAGCACGGTGTCTATACTGCCGTCGGCAAGCAGGCGGTCGAAGACATCATGAATGACCGACCGGCTGCCCGCGAGAAGCTTCTGGCTCTTTTGGTTGTCGCGGGCGTAGGCATCGCCCCGTGTGCCTAAGGTCTCGCTGTAGAGATGGGTATCGCTGAGAACATAGAATGAGAAAGACATGAGAGGCTCCTTTGCGTTACAAAGCGAACAGAAGAACCGTTATTTTTCAACAGCGGACCAAACCTCACGGATATAGGAGACGCCGAGGACTTTGGTTCCCTCCATGGCGGCTTTCGGGAGTTTTGCCAAGTTGGCTTTCGGGAGTATCACTTTCGAGAAGCCGAGGCGGGCGGCTTCCCGCACGCGCTGCGGGCAGTGGCTCACAGCGCGGATTTCGCCGCCCAAGCCGATTTCCCCGAAGATGAGGCAGTCGTCCGGGAGAGGCTTGTCCTTGAGTCCGCTGACAAGCGCCATTGCCACGGATAAATCCGCCGAAGGTTCATCCAGTTTCAGGCCGCCGACTACATTTACATAGGTATCCATGCCGGTGAAGAAGTAGCCGGCGCGTTTCTCCAGGACCGCTAAAAGCATCCGCAGCCGCCAGCCGTCAAAGCCCTGCGACTGCCGCACCGCCGTGCCGTAGCCGGCAGCCGAAACCAAAGCCTGCACTTCCGCGAGAATGGGACGCGTTCCCTCCATAACGCAGGCCACGCAGGAACCGCTGACACCGAGCGGCCGCCCGGCAAGCATCGCGGCGGAGGGGTTCTCCACTTCCCTCAAGCCCATGCCGCCCATTTCAAAGACACCGATTTCGTTTGTGGAGCCGAAGCGGTTCTTTACCGCCCGGAGGATACGATAGGAGAGATTACGCTCGCCCTCAAAGTAGAGGACGGCATCCACAATGTGTTCCAGTACTTTCGGTCCGGCGATGGCACCGTCTTTGTTGACGTGACCGACCAAGAGCATGGGGATGTTCAGTTCTTTCGCGGCGCGGAGGAGGTGGTTGGTGCTCTCGCGCACCTGCGCCACAGAGCCGGGGGAGGAGGTGACTTCTGCGGTTTGCATGGTCTGGATGGAGTCCACGACAACAAAGCCCGGGCGTTCGGTTTTGAGGTAGTCTGTCAGTCCGGCGACATCCGTTTCACACAGGATGGATAGGTTTTCTGTGGTCACGCCTAAGCGGTTGGCGCGGAGCTTCAATTGGTGAGGGGATTCCTCGCCGGATATGTAGAGGATGGGCAGGCTCTCGCCCAGGGTTTGTGTGATTTGCAGCAAGAGCGTGGACTTGCCTATGCCCGGTTCGCCGGAGAGAAGAACTACACTGCCCTTTACCAAGCCTCCGCCCAAGACGCGGTCCAGTTCTTTCATGCCTGTAGCGTATCGTACGGCATCATCCGGCGGTATTTCGAGGAGTTTGCGGGCTGCGAATTTGCCCCTGCCGTCGGGTTTGCCGGGTGCAGAGGCGGTGCGGATTTCCTCCTCCATGGTGTTCCATTCCCCGCAGGACGGGCAGCAGCCCATCCATTTGGGGCTTTCCGCCCCGCAGGCTGTGCAGATATAGATTGATTTGGCTTTGGCCATGTGCTTCCCGCCTTCATTCGTCTACACGTCGTTGCGTAGGATGTCTTCATAGCTTTCCCCGCGGACGATGACACGGCTTTGACCTTCTTTGACCATGACCACGGGCGGCCGCGGTACGCGATTGTAGTTGGAAGCCATAGAGTAGTTATATGCCCCGGTGGCGGGGATGGCAAGGATGTCGCCCGGTACCACCGGCTGGAGCTTCGTGAACTCTTGAATGAGGTCTCCGCTTTCACAGTAGCGCCCGGCAATGGTGACGGTCTGCGTTGCCTCTGCCAGGGGGTCGGAGGCTTTCAGTGCCATGTACTTTGCGCCGTATAGAATGTAGCGCGGGTTGTCGCCCATGCCGCCGTCTACGGTCACATACGTCCGGATGTTCGGGATGGTCTTGACGGCACCCACAGTGTAGAGAGTTACCCCGGCGGGCCCGGGGATACTGCGGCCCGGCTCGATAAGTACATACGGCATAGGCAAGCCGTGCTCCTCGAAGATACTGCGCATGGTGCCGGAAACGGCTTTCATGAATTCCGCATAGGGGAGGGCATCGTCCTGCTTGTCGTACTGAATCCCAAATCCGCCGCCCAGATTGAGCGTGTCTATCTCCTTGCCGAAGCGGCCTTTGACTTGGGCCATGAAACCGGCAAGAACCTCCGCCGCTAAGGTGAACGGCTCTACGTCGAATATCTGCGAGCCGATATGGCAATGGAAGCCGTCCAAAAACAGGTACGCCGCTTTGACCGCCGCCTCGACAGCCTCCATGGCTTCGCCCGTTTCTATCGCAAAACCGAATTTGGAGTCAATTTGCCCGGTGCGCACAAAGTCGTGCGTGTGCGCGTCTATCCCCGGTTTTAAGCGCAAGAGGATGCGGCAATCTCTGCCCGGTACAAAATTCTTGCTCTCTATCCCCGCCGTGCCCGCTTTCTCCGCGCGCTCACATACCAAGCGGTCTAAGGTCTCCAACTCCGTCAGGTTGTCTACCACAATATGCCCGACCGCCGCGTCTAACGCTTCGTTAAGCTCCCGCAGCGTCTTATTGTTCCCGTGAAAGTAGATGCGCTCCGCAGGAAAGCCCGCTTGTAATGCTGTGTACAGCTCGCCGCCGCTCACAACATCGAGGCCCAACCCCTCTTCTGCCGCTATCCGCGCCGCTTCCTTGCACATGAACGCTTTCGACGCAAACAGCACCAAGCCGTTCCCATTATAATAACTGTCCATAGAGGCTTTGAAATTGCGCATATTCGTACGCAGGACCTCTTCGTCCATAACATACAGCGGCGTTCCATATTGCTCGGCTAAGGCGAGCGCATCCGCCCCGCCGATGGTCAGGTGTCCGGCTTCGTTGACTCCTAAGGCTTCTGAGATGAACATTCTTTTTCTCCTCGGTTGGAATGGAGGCCGTATTACGGCCTCGCGGGAGCGGCCGTATTACGGCCGCTGGGGAGCGGCCGCATTGGGGCCGCCGCCGGGAATCGTATTACGATTCCCTCAGCTGATAAACGCGCACATAATCAACAATAAAATCGGTGGGCTGCTTCATTTTCCCATCGGCAGCCACATGACCGCACCAACCGGCAAGGTTTCCGTTGGGATTGTGGCCGGTATCGGTTTTGGCATGAAGGGAGAGAATGAGGTACTCGGGGTTCTGCGACACCCCGCCGAAGTCAGTGCGCCAAGTTTCTATGCCGTCGGTATAGAACACATACTCCGTAGGTGTCCAGAGCAGCCCATAGGTATGGTATTCTTTAAACGGGTTGCCCGGGATATAGGTAAAGCCGCCGCTTTTCTCCTGATGGCCGTCACCGTAACCGTCGAAGTGAATTGTATTGAGAATTGTGGGTTTATACGGCCAAGGCTTGTGAGCGGAGGCGCACTCCATAATATCAATTTCAGAACCGTCCCGGCCGGAACCGTCCACATTGCCCATAGCGTTGCTCTGGAGCCAAAAGGCGGGCAGAGTACCGTTCCCATCCGGGAGGATGGCTCGGATTTCATAGTATCCATAGGTCGGCATATAGCGCCCATTGGTGCTTAAGCCCGCACTGTACCAGCCGGCACCGCCGCCGTCCAAGCCATCGGCGAAGTACTTCAGGGCGATGTGCAGATTGCCGTCTTTGACGGAAGCCATCTGCATATTCCAGTACTCCTCGCCGTTGCGGCGAATGGAGCGGCCGTCCGTGAAGTTGTGCCCGTCCCACTTCGTGCGGTCCAAAGCATCGCCATCGAAGTCATCCGACCAAACGAGCTGATACCCTTCGGGGAGTGTCATCTTCTCCCCTTTGAGGAGTTTCAGCTCAGGTGCCCCGAACGGTGTGCAGACGAAATTTGTCACGGCGATTGCCGCACCTAATAAACAGCTTCCAATCATCTTCCATATCTCCATCACACAAATCACAGCCTTTGGCATAAGTATCACTGTTGCTTACTTCGCACGCGCCTCGGCTTTGAGGCGGGCTTCCTTATTGAGATAGCGTTTGCGTAAGCGCAGGTTCTTCGGTGTGACCTCCAATAGTTCATCGTCACCCAAGAACTCCATGCTCTGCTCCAAGGAGAGGTTGGTATGCGGTGTCAGGCGCAGCGCATCATCCGAGCCGGAGGCGCGGGTATTCGTGAGTTGCTTGCGCTTGCAGACATTGATAACCAAGTCCTCCCCGCGGGAACACTCCCCACAGATCATACCCTCATAGACTTCCACACCTGCCGGGATAAAGAGTCGGCCGCGCTCTTGGGCGTTGAAGAGCCCATAGGCTGTCGAGGTGCCCGGCTCGTGTGCCACAATGGAACCGCGCTCTCTGCCCGGCAAGTCGCCTTTCCAAGGCTCGTAGCCGGCGAAAATCTGGTTGAGGATGCCGTTGCCGTTGGTATCGGTCAAGAATTCCGTCCGATAGCCGATAAAGCCGCGTGAGGGTATCTTGATTTCCAAATGCGTCCCGCCGCCGGGGTCGCTCTCCATATTCACCAGCTCCCCTTTGCGGGAGCCGAGCTTCTCTATCACTGAGCCGACATATTCCGTCGGAACCTCGATATGTAATTCCTCCATCGGCTCACAGAGTTCGCCGTTGATTACCTTTGTGATTACTTTCGGGCGCGAAACGGCCAACTCATATCCCTGCCGCCGCATGGTTTCAATGAGAATAGACAGATGCAGCTCCCCGCGGCCGCTGACCTTGAAAGCATCGGTGGTTTCGGTCTCTTCCACGCGCATACTGACGTTGGTTTCCACTTCTTTGAACAGCCGGTCGCGGATATTGCGGGAAGTCACAAACTTCCCGTCTTGGCCCGCAAAGGGGCTGTCGTTGACAAGGAAGAGCATAGAAAGCGTCGGCTCGTCTATCTCTATAAAGGGAAGCGGCTCCACAGCCTCCGGGGCGCAGAGGGTTTCTCCGATGTTGATGCCCTCAATGCCCGAAACACAGACCAAGTCGCCCAAAGCGGCTTCCTCCGCCTCCACGCGCTTGAGTCCCTCAAACTGGTAGAGCCGTGACACACGCACATTCTGCGTGCTTCCGTCCTGCTTGCAGAGAACCACGGCTTGGTTACGTTTTACACGCCCGCGCTCCACACGGCCGATGCCGATGCGCCCGGTGTAGTCGTCATAATCCAGCGAGGAAATCAGAAGCTGCATCGGCGCATCGGTCAAGCCCATCGGCGGCTCAATCTCCGAGAGAATCGCATCAAAGAGCGGGCGCATATCGCCCTCCCGCGCCTCCGGGTCTGTAGAGGCATATCCATCCCGCGCCGAGGCGTAGACCACAGGGAATTCCAGTTGTTCGTCATCCGCACCGAGTTCAATAAACAAGTCCAGTACCTCATCCACGACTTCTTCAGGACGTGCGCCGGGGCGGTCCACTTTGTTCACCACCACCAAGGCTTTTTTGCCGAGATTCAGTGCTTTCTTGAGTACAAACCGTGTTTGCGGCATACAGCCCTCAAACGCATCCACCAAAAGCAGTACGCCGTCAACCATCATCATGATGCGCTCCACTTCCCCGCCGAAGTCGGCATGTCCGGGCGTATCCACGATGTTGATTTTGACATCATTATAATGTACGGATGTGTTTTTCGAGAGGATGGTAATGCCGCGCTCCCGCTCCAAGTCATTGGAGTCCATCACGCGTTCTTGCACCTGTTCATTGGCGCGGAATGTGCCGCTCTGCCGCAGCAGCTCGTCCACCAGTGTTGTCTTACCGTGGTCAACATGGGCAATAATCGCCACATTGCGCAAATTCGTTCGCTGTTCCAAGGGGGGTCTCCTTCACTTTTTAGCTATCTTATATTATAACATGTTCAGCGCGGTTTGTCAAGGGGCGTGCCGAAGTCGAGAGCGCTTTACCGTAAACAGCAAAAAACAGCCGACCGCAGGTCACGCTATTGTTCGCCGTGAATTGTTACCTGTTAGCTGCCTTTCGCAGGTTTTTTGGAGGCCTCATTGATAGCGCCCACAATCGCGTTGGTGTAGATTTGTATGGCTTTCTCCCGGTATGCGATGTGGATACCGTCCTCCATGAGCAAATCCACCTGCGAGGATATGGCTGCCGCCCAGTCGGCGCAAGTCACGAAGCTGTATTTCTCCGGCAGGGTACGGTAGTAGGCGCAGATTTTGGAACTCCACCAGTCCGCGTCTGCCCGCTTGTCAAACGGCGTTACGAAGATAAGGCGGTGCCCGGGCTTCAGTGTCTTGATGATATTATCAATGTTTTCCTGCCAGTTGGTTTCTCCATTGGTGCCTAAGGCAATCACAACGTACTCCCGGAGGGTGCCCGCATTTTGCTTGTCGGTGAGGACTTTCAGCCCCTCGGATGGTTTGCGCATTCCGACGGTATCGGCATCCAAGTTGTCTATAGTCTTCAGCAGATGCTCCTTGCCGCCCATAGTAACGGAGTCGCCGATAATCGTCACGCCGCCCAAGATGCTTGCATCCACTTTCATCGGCTGCCCGGAGCGAATTTCCGCCGGAACTAAGAGCGCCAGCATATCGGCTGAGAGTCCGTTGAACAGTGTTCCCTTATCTGTGCGAAGCTTGACAGGTGCGGCGTTGAGTTTTGTTGCGTTCGCAGAGAGCGTTTCCATGGCGGCAAGGTCTTGGGAAATGTACTCCGCCATCATGTTTTCGTTCAGTTCTGTCTGCTGCGGCGCGCGGAGGAAGACCGCAACAGCTCCCGTCGCACAAGCCAGCGTCAGCAAACCGGAGAGCACTTGTTTTGCAATATGGTGCGATTCTTTTTGCACTGTCAACCCATTGCCCGTGACCCAATCCGCCCAGATAGCAAACAGGATACTCACGAAAACGGCAGACAAAGCCCCGAGGGTATTCCCCCACAGCCGGGAGAACACAATCCACAGCGGCCAGTGCGCGAGGTAAATAGGATACGACAGCGCAGCTGCAAAGGAAACGGCGCGCGGTTCCCGCAAGGCGGGAAACCCAATTTGTAAGCACCGCGTCCCTTGCAGGAACACCAAAGCCAGCACAGCTGCAGCTGCCCCGCCCCATGCGAAAGAAGGGTCCGAAAAATCCACCGCCGCACACAGAACCCCAAAGCCTGTCAGCGCGGATAGGGTCAGGGCAATGCCCATACCTCTTTGGAATTTATATATCTTCGGATAACTGCCCTGCAAGTCCGGCAGACCGCCGCTTGCCGCAAACCATACTCCCAAGTAGAAAGGATAGGCATGGGTGAATGTGCCGTAATACGCCGCCGATACATTTTCCGGATTTGTGCGCACTGTATAGAAAAAAGCTGCAAAAGAAGCAATCGCACCAATGGCGCTCAGAAGCCCCAAGCCCTGCCGAAAGCCGCGCGGATTCACATCTGCGCGCCCGGCTCCTTGCCGCAGCACCCAAGCCAGGAGCGCGGCGCAGAGTGCCAGCAGAAGCAGAAGCTGCACTTCTACTGCGATATACCACAGATGCACATAGAGCCGCGGCATCGCGGCATCGGCGTAGTTTCCGCCCGTGCGGATTTCGTAAATATTTTCCACAAAACCCAGTCCCGCACTGACCTGCCTCCCGATTTTTGCGGTGAAGTCTTTGGAAATCAGAAGTGCAGCGGGGAGGGATGCCAAAACAGCCAAGAGCAAGGGCAGGAAGAGACGTTTGCACCGCCGCTTTAGGAAGTCACCGAGTGCAACCGTACCCTTAGCTTGGTATGTCAGGCAGAAGCTCCGTGCCAATAAAAAGCCGGAGAGGACAAAAAACACATCCACGCCAAGGTAGCCCCCGGGCAGGAGATTGAAGTGATACAGCAGAACGCCGAGCAGAGCCAGCAAGCGCAGGGAATCCAAAAAGCGAAGACGGCTGCCGGCGGGAGCGGCGGGAATGGTCTTAATCAAGGCTAACCATCACCCCATCTTTCCACACACTTTCATGGGCTTTGCCCTCTTTGTCCAAGAATTCTCCCTTTCCCTCCGGGAGACCGTTTTTAAAAAAGCCCGTATAGACCCACCCAGCGGGACTGCGGTAACAGCCCTCCCCGGAAAAAAGCCCTTTAGAAAAGCCGCCCTCATAGAGAATCCCGCCGTCTTTGGTCAAGACACCTTCGCCGTCTGCAAGACCCTCTGCAAAATCGCCGGTATACTCCATACCGTTTTTGAAAGTGAAGACACCCTCGCCATATTGTCCGTTGGCACCGAAAGCACCAGTGTATTTCCAACCGTTTTTGGCTGTGATGCTGTATGTGTCGTCATTCACGGAAAGCACACCGTCACTGTAGGGGAGTTCACCGCTGCCGGGAATGCCTTCGTTAAACACGCCGGTGAACACCTTTCCATTTGATGCGGTAAAGGTTCCCTCCCCATGGAAGCGGCCGTCCTCGAAACCGCCGCTGTATACGCCGCCGCTATCCAAAATTGCTTCCCCTATGCCCGAGGGCTTCCCGCCGCGGAGAATCCCGGAGTAGACGTAATCCGCGCCGGGGAAGCGCAGATCGGCGGCAGTTTCCGTATGCTCCGGCAGAAACAGACCGGCGGCAGCCAAGCCGACAATAAGCAGAGCCAACAGAAGCCAAGCTACACTGTGGGCGGTTTTGGTATCTATCTCAGAGGTTCGGTTGACCTCAGGCGCAATCAAAAGTTTCAATGCGGAAGACTCCCCACGCGTATAAAAAAAATAAAAAAGATGCCAATAGCCGCAGCATTACACATCCAACCTTTTTTGTACCGTATTTATTATACAAGAATTCTTGCGGTTTGTCAAGAAGAAAATCTGTTTAGCTTTCGTTATATTACACGAGTGCAAAAGATATAGCTTGACAAAGCCCGGGACTTGGTGTAAACTATAACGGATGTTGCAATCGACTTCCGACAATTGCATATAAGGAGGATTTATGCCAACACCTATACTCACATCTCCTCTCCCGGATCTGCTGACACATACAGACGGCACACCGGTCACCAAAGAAAGCTGGTCTGCACGCCGCGAGGAACTGGTTGCGATACTCGCGGAGAACATCTACGGCGAAATGCCGCCGCCTTGCCCCGTACAATGGGTCGTGAGTGAATCGGAAATGACTTGCGCCGGTTTCGTGCGGCATGATACAGTGAAGCTCATCCTGCACACCCCACGCGGTCTCTTCACTTTTCCTATACAGGTCTTTGTGCCGACAGAGGCCGAGAACCCGCCATGCTTCCTGCTGTTGAACTTCCGTGATGCTTTACCGGACCGTTACTTCCCCATTGAGGAAATCTGCAACAGCGGTTTTGCCGCCGCGATGGTTTGCTACGAGGATGTGACGCGTGACAACGGCGACTTCTCCGATGGCATAGCTCCTTTCCTGCTCGACTTACCGCGCACGGAAGCGACCGCCGGAAAAATCACGCTCTGGGCATACGCCGCCTCCCGCGTTATGGATTACCTCATTACCCGTACAGATATAGATACAGCAAAAGTCAGCCTCATCGGTCACTCTCGCTTGGGGAAAACCGCTTTGTGGGCAGGCGCGAATGATGATCGGTTCTTTTGCGCCATCAATAATATGGGAGGTTGCGCAGGCGCTGCCGTGGAGCGTTTTCGAAACGAGGGAGCCGAGACCGCTTCCCGCATTGCCCGCGTCTTTCCGTTTTGGTTTTGCGAAAAGTATGCCTATTGGGCAAACCATGTGGACGAGATGCCATTTGACCAGCATTTTTTGGCAGCGGCGAATATCCGTGCGGACACACCGCGCCGCATTTATAACTGCGATGCCGTTTTGGACCGCTGGGCGAATCCGGCGGCGGAGTATCTCTCGGTCTGCGAGGCGGCGCGCGTTTTCGCACTCCTTGGAGAGGCGCAGCCTTTCGGCGGAGTAGAAGACACACGCATAGGTGTTCCGGAACTATTTATTGCAGAGAACGCTGAGCCGTTCCATGTGTTCGGCTCGCGTCTCGGCTACCACCTGCGCCGCGGGAATCATTTCCTTTCGCGGCGGGATTGGGTGATGTATATGACGTTTTTGTCGGGTGAAAAAGGCTGACGGATGATAGCAATGCTTCGCAAAGCCGGAAATGTTAAAAAAAAGCTTGCAAAGAAAAGAAAAAAGTGATATAATCAAACTATAGGGTGAGTACTTGGATAGTTTTTATTTCATTATAGTGTTTGGGATTAACACGTGGATGTAAGCGCAACGGGAGGGATGTTCCATGTATACAAAGCGTTTTACAGAAAAGCTTGCTTCTGTTTTCAGCAGGAGACAATGCAAGTCGGGGGGGGGGGGGGGGGGCGGGCCCCGCGGGCGGCGGGGGGGAGCGGCGGCGGGGGGCGGAGGCCAGCGGGGCGCGGGGGGCGGG
>JAISUW010000008.1 GCA_031271865.1 Oscillospiraceae bacterium | reverse complement strand
GGGCGCCGCCCCCAAACCACCGCCCGGGGGCGCGTCCCGCGGCGCCCCCGGGACCCCCGCGGCCGGGGGACGCCCCCGGACCCCCTTTCAGAAGTGCCCGCTCGGATGGAAAATTCGCCTTATGTCCTGTTGGGCGAATTTTCCATATGCGCTCCTTGGGTGCCTCTATGTGGGTTGGGGGCATGGTTTCGGTGTTCTGTATGGGTCGGATGTGGTTGTGGGTTTTTGCCTCTTTCCTTTTTGTGCAACTTGACGATGAATAGCTGTTTTTTCGCTTGAACAATCGTGAATTTGACGAACTGACCTTTTGCCTCTTGCTTCTGGTTTTGTGCATAATAACGGAGAATAGCTGTTTTTTCGCTTGAACAATCGTGAATTTGACGAATGCACAGTATGGAGAACTCTTGCCTCTTGCTTCTTGCCTCTTACCTCTTGCAGGGTAAAAAAAGAAAGGCTGCACCCGCTTTTGCCGATGGCTCTCCTCAACTCCTATTATACTTATTTTTTCTGATTTGTCAAGGGGGTTTTCTGCTTTTTGCAAACTTTTTTTCAAACGCTCTCTTTTGCGCCTCCTGCCTTGACACATCCTCCGGTTTATGCTATACTAAGCTAAACACCAACAGGATTGGGAACATACATGGATTATATCATCGCCGCCCTCGGCAACCCGGGACCAAAATACGAATATACCCGCCATAACGCCGGCTGGCTCTGCATGGATGTGCTCTGCAATGCCCTCGGCTGCCGCTTAGACAAAGGCAAATGGAATGCCCTCGTCGGCAATGCCGTCATTGCCAATCGGCGCGTCTTGCTCATGAAACCGCTGACTTATATGAACGAAAGCGGTATCGCCGTGCGCGCCGCCGCGGATTTTTACGGCATCCTCCCCGAAAATATCTTGGTGCTCTGCGATGATGTCAACTTCGATGTCGGTCAAATGCGCGCCCGCCGCTCCGGGTCGGACGGCGGGCAGAAAGGTGTGCGGTCCGTCATTCAGCACTTGGGTACCAATGCCTTCCCGCGAATCAAAATCGGGGTCGGTAAAAAACCGCACCCCGATTACGAAATGATCGATTGGGTCCTCAGCCGCTTCTCGGACAGCGAATTGGCTTCCCTGCGGTCCGATATCCTCCCGCGCGCCGTGCAGGCCGTTCCTCTCATCGTGGAGGGAAGGATGGAGGAGGCTTTGGAAATCGTTAACCGGCGGGGTGCGGCGTAGCCGCAGGGGTGCGGCGTAGCCGCAATAACCCTCACGCCATAAGTGATTGGATGAACGCCTCGCACTGCGGCTTATCCATGAGCTTCGGCACCGGATAAAGCGGATTGCCCTCCGCCAGCGCACGATCTGCCAGCGTTGGGATGTCCTCCGCCCGAATACAGTCGAGCTTCTCCGGAATGTCCATAGAAGCATTCATTTGTTTGATAGCGAGAATAAACTCGTGCGCTTTCTCTGCGTCCGTTGCGCCGAGGATGCCGGCGGCTTCGGCGAGCTTCGCCAACCGCGGCACAGCCGCATCACCGTACCACTCCAGCATATGCGGCAGGATGATAGCATTGGCAAGCCCGTGCGGGACATTGTATAAGCCGCCGAGGTTGTGGGCGATGGCATGGACATAGCCGACATAGGCGCGGGTAAACGCCACTCCGGCATAGAAAGAAGCGATAAGCATATTCTGCCGCGCCTCTATGTCAGCGCCGTTTTCGTAGACTTTCTCGAGGTTGCCGAAGATGAGCGTGGTAGCTTCGAGCGCTTTCGCTTCTGTGTCTTTGGTGTTGGAGCGGCCGATGAAAGCCTCCACCGCATGGGTGAGTGCATCCATACCGGTTGTGGAAGTGATATGCTTCGGCAGACCGACCGTCAGTTCCGGGTCAAGGACGGCCGCCCGCGGACGCAAGGCAGGGTCGTTGATGGGGAACTTCTCATGTGTTTCGGGGTTGGATACGATCGCAGCCACCGTTGTTTCCGAACCGGTACCGGCTGTGGTGGGTACGGCATACAGCGGCGGAAAGCCACTGGGCTTGCGGCGAAGCACAGCGTCCGCAAAACCGACGCGCAGCACGCCGCGCAAATCCGGGATTTGCTTATTGGGTTTGGCGATGCGTGCGCCGACAACCTTTGCACAGTCCATGGGGGAACCGCCGCCGAAAGCTACAATGGTATCGCAGTTGTCGCGCTTGTACTGCTCCACCGCATTCTCAATGACCGGAATGGTCGGGTTGGGCAGCACCTCGCTGAAGAGGCTGACACCGATGCCCATCTGCTCCAAAGCCTCCATCAGACCGTTGGGCAGACCGAGTTTCGCCAAGCCGCTGCCCGTTACCAAAAGGACTTTTCGGGCACCGTGCGCTTTGACATAAGCAGGGAGTTCTTTGACACTGCCGGCACCCGTCAGCAGTTCGGGCTGTTTCCAGTCGAACCCGACGACGGCGTATTTCATAACGCCTTGGAATGTCCGGTAGTAGAGTTGTTTGACTGTCATGCATATGCTCCGTTCTTTGTTTTCGTTAGATTATGATTATTATAGCCCAACGCAGACCATTTGTCAAGACAAGCTCACAAAAAAAGTGCAAAAAACAGTTGCATTTTTCTGCAAGATGTGCTATAATAATATTACGGTACGCGCCTATGGCGGAATTGGCAGACGCGCTAGATTCAGGTTCTAGTCGGGGCAACTCGGTGGAGGTTCAAGTCCTCTTGGGCGCACCAAATCAGCTTCCCTTATGGGGAGCTTTGTTTTTTCCGGAATTGGCAGACGCGCTATATTCAGGTCCCAGTCGAGAGCCCGCGGCTGTCGGTGGAGGTTCAAGTCCTCTTGGGCGCACCAAATCAGCTTCCCTTATGGGGAGCTTTGTTTTTTAGAAATCTTTCCCTGCCGCCGGGTATAATCTTTTCCTGTCTTTCCCATACTAAGCGTGTAATATTTGACAATCAACACGCAGGAGGAAAAGGTTTAAGATGAGATCCGTTGTCATGGCAGGCGGTGAAGGCAGCCGCTTGCGCCCCCTTACCTGTGATTGCCCCAAACCCCTGGCGCGCATTTGCGGCAAACCGGTGCTGGAGTATATCTTCGACTTGCTCATACGCCACAACTTTGAAGGTGCCACCCTCACGCTGGGGTACATGGCCTCTATGATTGAGGACAAGTATGCCTCCGGGCTGTACCGACAGCTCCCGGTGAATGCCGTGGTGGAGGACAAACCGCGCGGTACCGCCGGCGGCGTGAAGCTGGCGCTCTCCAATTGGGAGAGTGTAGAAGCATTCCTCGTCATCAGCGGGGATGCCATTACGGACTTCAATCTCACCCGGCTCAAGCACTTCCATGAGGAGAAAGCACCGGCGGTGACCATCGCAGGCTACCGTGTCAGCGACCCGCGGGAATACGGATTGATGACCTGTGACCCGGACGGCAGAGTGCGCGGTTTCGTGGAAAAGCCGGCTTGGGGACAAGTTACGACAGACCTTGCCAATACCGGGATGTATATCATCCGCCCGGATGTGATGGATCTCGTGCCGGACAGCAAGCCCTTTGACTTCGCAAAGGATTTGTTCCCGCTGCTCATGGAGCGCGGGGAAGCCATCTATGCCTGCCCGTTGGACGGATACTGGTGCGACATCGGCGACTTAGAAGCGTACCGCACCTGCCAAATTGACTTGCTGCGCATGAAAGCGGAAGGGAAAGGTGCCTTCTCCTTACCTGCCTCTGCACCGATTCCTGCGAATGCCGCCGTCACAGAACCGGTTTGGCTCGGGGAAGAGGTCCACATCGCGGAAGGTGCCGTTGTCGGTCCCGACACGGTACTTGAGAACGGCGTTGTCATCGCTCCCGCCGCTAAAGTTCGCCACAGCGTTGTCTTGGAGAACGCGCAGATTGAGAGCAATGCTTCCCTGACCGGCGCAATCATCGGCGAGGGTGCCTCCGTGCGGCAGGGTGCCTCGATATATGAGGGTGCGGCACTCGGTACGGCGGCAGTCGTAGGCGCTTTTGCCTCTGTACAACCCGGGGTTTTGATTTGGCCGGGAAAGCAAGCAGACCCGCACAGCGTCCTGACGCGCAACCTGAAATTCGGCACCGCCGCCCCTACCATCTTCAGCGACAATGGCGTCGGCGGCGCGGAGGGCGTCCTGCTGTCTCCTGAATTCGCAGCGGCCGTCGGTGCAGCGATAGGCTCCGTCAAAGCCATTAAGAAAGTCGGTGTTGCCTCGGATGGCTCGCCCTTTGCCAATGCGCTCCTCTATTCCCTTATCGGCGGTCTGATGCAGACCGGGAGCCATGTGTGGAACTTCGGCTCTTGCTTCGAGGCGCAGCTCTCCTTTTTTACCGGCTTCTGCGCCTTGGGAATGGGCGTCTATGTCAAAGGCGGAGAGGCACCGGAGCTTGTGCTGTGCGGAGAGGGCGGCTTACCGCTCCCACGCTATATCGAACGCGACATTGAAGCCAAGTACCGCCGTGCGGAATACAAGCAAGTCCCGCCCGCTGACGTAAACGAGTATTCTGATATGCGCGGCATGGCACAGATGTATGCCCGCGAACTCCTCAAGGAGGCTCCGGACGGCTTGGAGGGCGTGTCTGCGCAAGTGGAGTCTCCCAATCCGCTCGTGCAGGAAATGCTCACCGATGTCCTTACCCGCTTGGGCTGTGACACGACCTCGGGCCAGGTATTGGTCATCAACGAAGCCGGAACGGAAGTAACTGTGCGCCCCCCCGATGCACAGGTAGCGGCAAACCAAAACGAACAGCTCACCGATTGCCGTTTGACGGCTGTATGCTGCCGGGCAATGTTTGAGGAAGGCAAGGATGTCGCCTTGCCCTATGATGCCCCGGAAATGGTGGACGATATGGCTCTGGAAGCCGGGCACAGCGTCTACCGCTATATGCTCAACCCCGCAGACCAGACTGACGCTGCAGCGCGGCGTATGGCGCAGAAGCAGGTCTTTGTCCGCGATGCACTCTTCAAGGCTGTCCGTGCCCTTTCCGCCGCCCGCAATGCGGGCAAGTCGCTGCAGGACTTTGCGCACGATATACCGGATTTCTGCGTAAAAAGCAAACGCTTTGTCCTCCCCGTCCCGCCAAGCAAAATCTCCGGACTGTTCAGCGATAGTGATGCCGTCGAACCTGCCGCAGAGGGCATCCGTCTGCGCAAATCCGGTGGGAGACTTCTGATTACTCCCAGCAAGAACGGCAAAGCCGTCCGCGTCTTGGCGGAGGCCATGAATATCGAAATCGCTGACGAACTCATGGCGGATTTCGGGGAACTGCTGGCTACGCGTAATACGCAGCCCTTTTAAGCGACCGGTTACGCGCAGGGACTTGCGCGTGCGCGGATTTCGGGGAACTGCCGGCTACGCGTAATAAGCAGCCCTTTTAAGCGACCGGTTACGCGTAGGGACTTGGGAGTGCGGCATTTGCCTAAGAAGCGCAATACCCCTCCCCGCAAGGGACAGCAACCGCCTTCCCGTTCGTTGCTTCAGTGAGGACAGCGCAAAGTTGCGCGGCGTTCTCTTGGGGAATGCGGACGGACAAGGTCACTTCCGCACCGTAGAGGGTATCTAAAATCTCCGCGCCGGCGTTTTGGACAACGCCGGCGATTTTTCCGTAGAGCTCATAGGGGCAGGGGATGGTATACGTCCCGCACCACGCCATACGGATAACGGCTGCCGCTTGTATGGTTTGGGAAGCGCTTTCGGTATAGGCGCGCACCAAGCCCGGGGCACCGAGCAGGATTCCGCCGAAGTAGCGCGTGACAGTAAGCACGCAGTCTTGCAAACCGTTTTTCTCCAAGACACCGAGGATAGGCAATCCGGCAGTACCCTGCGGTTCCCCGTCATCGGAGAAGCGCTTGCCGCCGTCGCGGAGGATATACGCCCAGCAGGTGTGCCGCGCGTTATAATGCTCTTTCCGTACAGACTCCAACACCGAACGCGCCTGTGCTTCCGAAGCGGCTGAAGCCAGATGCCCGAGAAAGCGGGATTTCTTGACGGCAATCTCTGCCGCCGCAGTGCCGGATACCGTCACATATGCCGGGTGTGTGTTCATGGATACCAAAAGCCTTTCTTTTCAAGAAGCAAAAGGCAAGTGCTCGGCGGAAAAGGTTACATTCGGTAACAAAAAATAGCCAAAATCCACCGCTCTGTCCCTGCTTCAAGAGGCAAGAGGCAGGAGGCAAGAAGCAAGAGTTCTGCATCTAACCCATACAAGAAATCGAAACGATGCCCTCAACCAAAGCCGAGGAACAGAGCAGCGCCTATGGAAAATTCGCCCAACAGGACATAAGGCGAATTTTCCATCCAAGCGGGCAAGTTTCCGCGGGGGGTCCAGGGGGGTACCCCCCCTGGCGCGCGGGGGGTCCCGGAGGGCCGCCGCGCAAGCGGCCCCCCGGGCGGGGGTTTGGGGGCGGCGCCCCCAAGGTGGAGGAACACACCCATCCTTTTATAAAACCCGAGGGCAGAACCCAACCAAAGTGCAAAACCTCTCCACACAACCAAGCGGCAAGAATCACCCCGCAAAACAGTCTTGACTTTTGGAGAAAAAACATATATAATTAGTATAATAAATGCAAGAAGGATGTGACGACTTGGCACTGACGGAAAAGCTGAAGAAAATCGTCGGCTTAGAGAACGCCCCCAAAGGAGCACTGGGCAAAATGATGGCTTACAACACCGAGAACATCGGTGTGGCCGCCGCATCACAGGTGACTTCCCCCAACTATACCCCGTTCCTGACAGATGTCGAGCAGCTCTCTATCGGGCAAGCGACATCTATGATGTTCCTGCGCTCCATCTGGGATGCGGTAATAGACCCATTCATAGGGGTATTCGTGGACCGGACGCGCTCTTCATTCGGGAAGCACCGTATCTATATTCTAACGACAGCGCTCCCCTACGGCATCTGCTTTTTTCTGCTGTGGTGGTCTTTTGGGCTGTCCCAAAATGGCACGGTGGGGCAAGTGTTCGGATACCATCTTTTCGTGAACCTTGCTTTGGCGACGGTATCCAGTTTCCTGACCATCGCGCACGGAGCCATGCTGCCTACCTTGGCGCCGGGCTATTTTGAGCGCACGCAGTATATCTCCGTAGGCTACATCTGCAACTCCTTAGGGATGGTGCCGGCCTACTTTTTCTCTACAGCCCTCTTCGGTTTGGTGAACACCAAAGACTTCACGCCTGCGCTAAAGCCGACGTTTCAGCACATGGGAATGGTCATGGGTTTGGTGTGTACCGTATTCATTCTCATCTGTGCGTTTACCACCAAGGAAAAAAGCTCCAAAGGAGAAGTGCATCCCAAACTGGACCCGCACATCTTCTTCGGAGAGTTCAAGACTGTCTTCCGCAACAAGGCTTTCCGGCAATACTTCGCGATGACTTTCCTCTATCTGTTCGGCTCCAGCTTTGCAAGTGTGTCCAGCCCGTATTTCCTCAAGACCGTCGCCGACCGCTGGGATAAGCGCAACCTGTTGGTACTCCTTGCGGGTATCGCAGAGATGTCTGCATTCCCGCTGAACTTTGCCCTGACGAAGAAATTCGGCAAGCAGAAATGCGCATGGATAACTTGCCCTCTCCTGCTCCTGTCGCTGACGCTCGGCTTGGTCATCCGTCCGGCAATCGGCGGCATGGGGATTGTCATGACCGCCCTGCTCATCCTGCGGGAAGTCTGCCACTCCGTCGGTTACAGCGGCATCGCTTTCACAACCGCCAATATCTTCCCGGACGTGACGGATGTAGACGAGATGATTACAGGTCGCCGCCGCGAAGGCACCATCACGACATTCTCCAGCTTCATTAAGACGATGACAAGCGGCTTCATGGCGAGCGTAGTCGGCATCATCCTTGAGTGGTTCGGCGTAAACCAAGAGTCCGCCAAAGTCCCGATGTTTACCGCCCGTGCGGCGGTCATCTCCCCCGCCCTCAATGAGGTCTTCGGACTGCGCCTGACCAATGCAGTACTGCCGTTGGTGTTCCTGATACTGTCCCTGCTCTCCCTGCGCAAGTACGAGATGACCCGCGAGGACCACGAACTCATGCGCCATGCCTTGGCGCGGCGCAGAGCCATCGCCGAAGCCGCATTCGCCGAAGCAAACGGCGAAGAAACAAAGCCGCTGACGCAAGCGGACAAGGAGCGCTTATCATTGGTAGCCGGCCAGCCGTGGGAAGCTATGTGGATTGGCAAGGAGGAATTGGTATGAAAAAGTTTCTGTTCTATCTTGTCCACTGGACATGGGGCTTGGCAGTAAACCTGCCGGGGCTGATTGTATATCTCCTCCTCAAGCGCAAAGGCTGCGCGAGCGAACCGTTCGGCAAGGACGGCTGCAACGCATACATCACCTATCTCCCTTGGGATAAAGGCGGTATCTCCTTAGGCCTGTTCATCTGTATGCGCAAGACCGACAACGCCGAGTGGACGCACAACACCCGCATCCATGAATACGGTCACACTTGGCAGTGCCTCCTCTTGGGTCCGCTCTACTGGCTTGTCATCGGCATACCCTCCTTTGTCTGGTGCAACGCCGTATTCCCAAAGCTAAAAGCGAAGCAGCCCGAAGCGAGCTACTATGACTTCTACCCCGAGAGCTGGGCCAACGCCTGGGGGGAGCGCGGCAGCGGTCAGAGCCGCACAATAAGCGACACTTAACCCCGAAACCGGCATGACAGACCTCCCCCCACCGGTGCAAGCCGTCTTCCCGAAGCGAGCTACGATGACTTCCACCCCGAGAGCCGCACCAACGCCCGGGGAGCGCACAGCAGTGGGCAAACCTGCACAATAAGCGACACTTAAGTCCGAAACCGGCATGACAGACCTCCCCCCCGCATAGACTGTCTACAAAGACAATGCATATGCGGGGGTTAGTGCTATGATTTATGACAATTGCTGTTGTTGCTGTCCCGGCGGAGCCACAGGAGCAACCGGACCCACCGGACCGGCGGGCTTGCGGGGACCGGCGGGTGCCCGCGGACCGACAGGGGCGCGGGGAGCCACCGGCGCCCGCGGCGCGACAGGTACCGCCGGACGCGACGGCGCTACCGGTCCGACCGGTCCCACCGGCGCGGCAGGTGCCCGTGGCGCCACGGGCCCAACCGGCGCAGCAGGAGCCGCCGGAGCCCGCGGCGCTACAGGCGCCACCGGACCTGCAGGCGCTGCCGGTGCCAGAGGTGCCACCGGTGCCACAGGCGCCGCCGGTACCCGCGGTGCCACAGGCGCGACCGGCCCCGCCCTGACGCAGATTTACGCAACCATATTTGACACAGAGAATCAAGACTTCCAGATTTCCCCTTCCTCCGATTGGATATACCTCCCGGTGCGGCTGAAAGACTCCCAAAGCGAGGCGGGCATCTCCACGCAGTACATCACCGTTCCCTCTGAGAATGCCACCCCGGCAAATGTAGCGACGTACGCATTCAAGTTCCTATCCGCAGGATACTACCAAATCAATATGTCCGTAACCGTAGATGCAGGCATAGGTGCCTATAACCAAAGCATGATGTTGGAACTGTGGTTCTCCGACTACAACACCAGCACAGGTGTCTCCACCGACAACTCCGTGCAGTGCGACTTTATCACCACAGGCTACTGGCATTGGTACACTTTTTCCAAGTCTTTTGTGTGGCACGTTACCGCTTCAACAGTCAACCTGCTCTACTACTTCCGCTTCCGCATCCGCTACCTGACTGGGGCGACCGCCCTGCGCTTCGAGTCCCGCCGCTGCGGTGCGTTCAAAATCAGCGAGTGAGCCGGTTTGCCGTAAAATCTCTTGCAATCCGTTGCAAATCATGCTATAATAAACCAAAACCGACTGGGGCGGTTTTGGTTTTATCGTCTGTACTTATACCGGGCTCAGAAGATATTCCCCCAAGTCGGTTTCTCCATTTCGCGCAGGGTAGCAACGCACTGAAGGCCGCGCACACAGGACTCGAAGAACAGTTCCCTCTCCTCCGGAGCGGTGTAGCCTTCCAGAGTGCCCAGCGTCCATTCCAGTTCGTTCAGGCTGCTGTGCGGCAGCAGGCAGTGGTAAAAGGCGTCGTTTTTATCCCATATAGCTTTGACTTTCTGTGCGTACGGCTCTAGGTCAGCCGTTTCATCGGCGGCGGCAACCATTCCCTCTGTGAGCGCAGCCGCGAGTTGCCCTGCCGTCTTTTCCAGATGCGCCCCGCACACCAGTGCCGCCCCGATGGCGCCCGTCAGCAGCAGTATGGACATCACCAATCTCAGCTTCACACAATCTCCCTCCCATTCTTGCGCATGAGCGCGGTTTCTCCTTTGCGGTTGACGGTGAGAAGCATGATGTCTTTCATCGGCACACCAAAACCGTCCAGCAAACGCTGCAGTTTATCCGGTGTCATGTTCGCCTCTGCAAGGAACTGCGTACAGACTTCCCCGTCGTACACCAGTACAAAGGGCATTCCCTTGTCGTCCGCCCGCACGTTCAAATCCGTTGCCGTCGGCGGCAGGGATGACGGTTTCTGCAGGACACTGATTTTGCCCGTCGTCTCCACAATGGCATACTCCACGTCCGCTATGTCAAACACTCCTTGCTGCCGCAGCGCCTCCATGAGGTCATCCAAAGATATGCGCAGGTTCTTCAGTTGCTTCAAATCCGGCTTTCCGTCCCGCACCACTATCAGCGAATGCCCCTGCGTCAGCACCCGCCACTTGTTGGAACTCACCGCAAAGATGGAGTTCAGTATCTCAAAGCCGATCAGCACCGCCGCCGACACCAGTGATGTCGCCATCGGTATCGAGTTGTCCTGAATCGGTATCGCCGCCAGCTCAGAGAGCAGTATCGTCACCACCAACTCCGTTGGCTGCAGCTCTCCGACCTGACGCTTTCCCATCAGCCGGATCGCTGCCATTATTATAATGTATAGGATGGCTACGCGGATGACTGTGATCAGCATTTGATACCTCGCGGGCGGGTAGTTTAGTTTAGTTTAACTCAGTTTAACTCAGTTAAACTGAGTTTAGTTAAACTCAACTCAGCTCAGTTCAACTCAGCTAAACTCAACTCCCCCAAGAAGGAGCCACACATGCCAACCACAACCTCCCCCCGCGCGGCGGCGCTGCAGATACTGTTGGAACACCGTCGGCGCGGCACGTATTTGAACATTGCGTTGGACGCATATTTTGGCAAGCACAGCTACAGCCTGCAGGAGAAAGCCTTTCTGACGGCGCTGGTCATGGGTGTGACCGAGCGGCGCATCACGTTAGAGTACCAGTTGACGGACCTATTGAACCGACCGTTGAAGAAGCTGTTGGACGAGATACAGATTGTACTGCTGCTTGGACTGTATCAGATTTACTATATGGATGGGGTACCGGAGCGTGCCGCCATCAGTGAGAGTGTAGATTTGGTACGCACGGGCGGCCGGCGGGGAGCGGGTTCTGCGCCATGGGCGGCGGGGCTGGTGAACGCGGTGCTGCGCCGTGCCGCCGGACGGCAGTTACAGTACCCCGACCGTGAGACGGATGAAGTAGGCTATCTTTCGGTGAAGTATGCGGTACAGCCGGAACTGGCGTCACTCTGGCGGGGCAGCTATCCCGGGAAGTATGAGGAGATACTGTCTGCGCTGGCACTGCCGGCGGATACGGTTCTGCGGGTGAACACACAAAAGACAAGCCCCGCAGCACTGGCGGAAAAGCTCGCCGCATATGGGGCGCAGCGCATGGAGGGCATACCGGCCGCAGTGCTTTTGCCGTGGGAGAGTTTCAGGGGGGATGTGACGGTGCTGCCCGGCTTTCGGGAGGGACTGTTTCATGTGCAGGACGGTGCCGCCCAGCTCTGCTGCGAAGCCCTCGGTGCAAAGCCCGGGGAGACGGTATTTGATCTGTGTGCCGCGCCGGGCGGAAAGAGCTTCACGCTGGCGCAGACGGTAGGTGCTGCCGGAAAGGTGTTGGCATTCGACCTGTACCCGCAGCGGGTGCAGTTGATTCGGGAGGGAGCCTCCCGCCTCGGGCTGGAAAATGTGGAAGCTTATACCGAGGATGCCGCAAAATGGCAAGAATTGGCAGGGAAACACGGCAAAGCCCTCCGGATTCTGTGCGATGTCCCGTGTTCCGGGCTTGGAATTCTGCGAAAAAAGGCAGATATTCGGGAAAAGTTCCCAAAAGACCTTGACGAATTGCCCAAAACACAGTATAATATAGTAGAGAGTGCCTGCGCTTGCTTGGCAGATACACCGGGGGCAAGCCTATTGTATTGCACCTGTACGCTGAATCCAAAGGAAAACGAAGAAGTGGCGGATCGTTTATTAGCCATGCACCCCGAATTCCGCGAGGATCTGCGCCGTACCATATTCCCCGGCAGAGGACTGGACGGCTTCTTCATGGCGCGCTTTGTACGAGCCGGCCATTAACTGACAGGAGGCAAGTATGCAGGAGGACATTCTCGGACTGCCGTTCCCGGTATTGCAGGACAAGCTGGCAGCCTTACAGCTGCCCGCCTATCGAGCCGGTCAGGTCTTCACGTGGCTGCATGGGAAGCGTGTGCATTCGTTCGCGGAAATGACAAATCTGTCAAATAACGACAGGAGGCTGTTGACGGAGCAGTATTGCATGCCGACGCTCTTTGCGGAGCAGGCGCTGCGCTCCGACAGGGACGACACGCGCAAGTACCTCTTCCGCCTGGCCGACCGCGAGACCATAGAAAGCGTGGTCATGCAGTACAAGTGCGGCAGCAGTATCTGTATCTCCACGCAAGTCGGCTGCAAGATGCACTGCGCTTTCTGCGCTTCGGGGATGCATGGGTTCAAGCGCAACCTGACCGCCGGAGAGATTGTCGGGCAGGTGTACGAGGCGCAGCGCGACTTCGGGCAGCCGATTACCAGGCTCGTGCTCATGGGGGTCGGGGAACCGCTGGACAACTACGCCAATGTGCGCGATGCCCTGCACATCCTCACCCACCCGGACGGACAAAACCTCGGAAGGCGGCGCATCTCCTTATCTACCTCCGGCATTGTGCCGGGGATAGAAACACTGGCGCATGACTTCCCGCAGCTTACCCTTTCCGTTTCGCTCCATGCGCCGAATGATGCCCTGCGCTCGGAGATGATGCCTGTCAATCGGACCTACCCGCTCCTTGCAGTACTGGAGGCTTGCCGGAAATGGTCGGCAAGGACGCGCCGGCGGATCACCTTTGAGTACGCGCTCTTCGATAATGTCAATGATTCGGATGGTACGGCAAGAGAACTGGCAGCGCTTCTCAAAGGAATGTTTGCCCATGTGAACCTGATTACCGGCAATGAAGTGGAAGAGCTTGGATACAGGCGCAGCACACCTGACCGCATAAGGGCGTTCCACCAAATCTTGGCGGACAGCGGGTTGACCGTAACGCTGCGGCGGACTTTAGGCAGAGACATCAGCGGTGCCTGCGGGCAGCTTCGGAGCAACAGGGAAAACCTACCCAGAAAATGAACTGATAAAACTTGGTCTTTTCAGCACACTACATTTATGAGGTGATTGATAATGCGCATTGCCGCTGCGACCGACGTCGGTCAGGTGCGCGCACTTAATGAGGACAATCTCGAGCAGGGGCTTTTGCCCGGCGGGAGTGCCTTTGCCGTTGTCTGCGACGGCATGGGCGGCGCTGCCGGCGGTGACTTGGCGAGCAAACTGGCCTCGGAGAGCATCGCAAATGCCCTGCGGATGAACTATATGCCCGGTTTGCCCGCGGGCTTCCAGCAGCGCTTGTTGGTGACGGCACTGGAGAACGCCAACACCAAGATTTACCACACAGCCGCTATGGATTCTGCGCTGGAAGGCATGGGCACCACGGCCGTGGCGGTCATTGCCGAGCGCGAGGTGCTCCACGTCGCCCATGTCGGGGACAGCCGCGCGTATCTGCTGCACGGCGGGGCGCTTCACCGTCTGACGAAAGACCATTCTGTGGTGCAGGCGCTGATAGACCAAGGGGAACTGACGGAGGAGGAAGCCATGATGCATCCGCGCCGCAACCTCATCACACGCGCCCTGGGTGTCGGCGGAGAGATTGAAGCGGATTACGGTGCCTTTGCTTGGGAGCCGGGGGATTTCGTTCTCCTCTGCACGGATGGGCTGACCAATTGCGCCTCGGAGGAGGCTATGGTGCGCGTACTTACGGACAGGGACTTCGCCGATACGGCGAAGGCGCTGGTATTCCTCGCCAACCAAGGCGGCGGTCAGGACAATATTACAGCGGCGGTCATAGCAAACGCTTCTTGATATATATATTCGCTCCGTGCAGGTACACCCTGTGCGGTCTGACGCTTTAAAAATACTAAAGAGGCGGTAACACATGGACAACTTAGTCGGCAAAACCCTTGACGGACGCTATGAAATCCAGGAGATACTCGGTATCGGCGGCATGGCCGTTGTCTATCGCGCATATGACAACATCGACGACCGCCCCGTAGCCGTAAAAGTACTCAAAGAGGAGTTCCTCCAGAATGAGGAGTTCCGCCGTCGTTTCAAGAATGAATCCAAAGCCATCGCCCTGATGAGCCACCCGAACATTGTCAAAGTCTATGATGTCTCCTACGGCGAGCGGATGCAGTACATTGTCATGGAGTTTGTGGAGGGCATTACGCTCAAGGACTACATTGAGCAGCGCACCGTCCTGCCTTGGAAAGAGGCCGTGCACTTCCTGACGCAGATCCTCCGTGCGCTGCAGCACGCGCATGACAGGGGGATCATCCACCGCGACATCAAGCCGCAGAACATCATGCTCCTGCACTCCGGTAACATCAAGGTCACGGATTTCGGCATTGCCCGCTTTGCGCGCTCCGAGACGCGCACCATGAGCGAGAACGCCATCGGTTCCGTGCATTATATCAGCCCGGAGCAAGCCCGCGGGGACGTGGTGGATGAGAAAGCGGACATCTACTCCTTGGGTGTGGTGCTCTATGAGATGCTGACCGGCGAGCCGCCGTTCCAAGCGGAGAGTACGGTGTCGGTGGCCATCATGCAGCTCCAGCAGGAGCCGCGCCGCCCTAGGGATGTCAATCCCTCTATCCCGCCGGCTCTGGAGCAGATTACCATCCGCGCCATGCAGAAGAACCCCGCCGACCGCTACCAGTCGGCGGCGGAGATGCTCTTGGATTTGGAGCAGTTCAAGCACAACCCGAATATCCGCTTTGAGTACACCTACTATGCGGACCAGGAGCCTACGCGCTATGTTTCCCCGCTGGAGCGGCCCTCCGCCAATGTGCAGACGGCTGTCTTCGCCCGGCAGCAGCCACCGGAGGACGCGCCGGAGCGCGCCAAGATCCTGCCGCTGCTGATCGGTATCTTTATAGCTGTGGCGGCAATAGCGGCGCTTATAGTTTTTGTGTCTCTGCTGAACTCGAAGAACACCGAGCGTATAAGTGTGCCTGATTTTATGTATATGTCGCAGAAGCAGATTCAGGATGACATACAGGAGTATACCAACTTTTCTTTCACCTACGAGACGCAGGTCAACCCCACGTTTGAACAGGGGAAGATATTCAAGCAGGACCCTGCCGCCGGGACAAAGGCCAAGCGTGAGAGCGATAACCTTGTCCATGTGACGCTGTATATCGCGGGGTCGTCCTCCAAGACCATACCGGATGTGGTGGGGATGCCGCTCAATGATGCCAAAGCGCAGTTGGAGAGTGCCGGCTTCAAGGTCATCACCGCCACGGAGTATGCGCCGGAGGAGACAGAGGGCAGTATCGTCCGAACCGACCCGGAGGCGAATGCCGCGGCGGCGACCGGAGATACGGTTACCATCTATATGGCTACGCCGGAGGATCTGGAGAACCTTGTGAAGGTGCCGAAGCTCCTGACATGGTCGCAGGAACAGGCGAAGAAGATGCTGGAACAGGTCGGGCTGGTGCTGGACAGCAATGTGGAGGAAGTGGATTCCGAGCTGGAGAAGGGAAAGGTCTGCTGGCAGTCCACCGACCCGGAGGAAAAGGTTCCCAAAGGCTCGAAGATTACCATCCGTGTTTCCAACGGGTCGGCGCCCAGTAAGACGGCTTCGTTTATGGTGCAGTTGCCCTCCCGCAACACCAATGGCACGCTGAAAGTCTATATCGGCTCCGAGAAGAAGCGGGAAGTGTCCGTCTTTCTGGATGGCTCCCAGTACCAGGTCGGGGTATCCGGCTCGGGGGCGGGGCAGAAGATCCTTGTGACGCTGGATGATAAGACGGTCTTCACGGCGGATGCGGACTTCACGAAAGACCCGCCGGCGCTGACCAACCAGAAGAACTACAACAACGGCAACGCGGTGCAAATGCCCGGCGACGGGGAAGCGCGTGTCCCGAACTTTATCGGTATGCGGGAAGGCGATGCGCAGCTGGCGGCGCTCAACGCAGGCTTCCCGACCTTGGAGGTCAACTACCGCGGCCCCGGTTTGTTTGAGGCGCGCGGGGTGGTTGTAGCGCAGTCCGTGAGTGCTTCGAGCATAGCCTCGCTGGATACGGTCATCACGATAACGGTGACGCAATGAGTATGGCTACGGATCCAAGCAACAGCACAGCCCGCATTGTGCGCTCCTTGGGCGGCTTCTATACGTTGCGTTATCCGGACGGGGGCAGATTGGAGTGCCGGGCGCGGGGAGTCTTCCGCAAGGAAGGGATTACGCCGTTGGTCGGGGACTTTGCGCGGGCAGAGTTGCAGGCGGATGGGAGCGGGTATGTAACGGAGCTCCTGCCGCGGACGAATCGGCTGCTGCGGCCGCCGATAGCCAATGTGGATTTGCTTCTGCTGATTGCTTCTGCTGCACAGCCGCGGCCGGATTTGGAGCTGCTGGACTTTCTGCTTGCCGCCGCCTGCGCGGCGGAGGTGCCGGTTCTCCTGGTGATTACCAAAGCGGATTTGGACGGGGCGTACGCAGAGATGCTCCGGCAGGTATACACTTCGGCCGGGTACGAAGCGATGCGCATTTCCATGGCGGAGGCGGCGGGATTGGCGGCGCTGCGGGAGCGGCTTGCGGGGAAGTTTGCGGCGGTGTGCGGCAATACGGGCGTGGGAAAATCCACCCTGCTGAACCGCTTGGAGCCGGGTTTGCAGCTGACGACCGGGGAGACCAGCGAGAAGCTCGGCAGGGGGAGGCACACGACCCGGCACTGTGAGGTTTACACGGTCGGCGATGCACTGATTGCGGACACCCCCGGCTTCTGGACGTTCGACCGCTTTGACGAAGCGGGGCTGACGGCGGCGAATCTCGGGGAATACTATCCGGAGATACAGGCGCTGACCGCGCAATGCCGCTATGACGGCTGCACCCATACCCGTGAGGACGGCTGCGCCGTGCGGTGTGCCGCACAGAGCGGAGAGATAGCCAAGTCGCGCTACGCAAGTTACCTGTCTTTGTATGAGAAGCTAAAAGACATCCGGCCGTGGAAGACAAGCAAACGTATGTATTGATAATCGCTCTTATGTATATATAAATGATATACCCAAAGTTGGGAGGACTGCCTGATGAAATGCCCCTTTTGCGGCCATCCGGAGAGCAGGGTGGTGGACAGCCGTCCGACGGACGATATGGAGCGCATCCGCCGCCGCAGGGAGTGCATTTCCTGCGCGGCGAGGTTCACGACCTTTGAGATGATTGAGCATATCCCGCTCATTGTTATCAAGAAAGACAAGACCCGGGAGATGTTTGACCGGGAAAAGCTCCTCGGGGGGCTGCGCCGTGCCTGCGAGAAGCGGCCGGTGCCTGTCGCTGTCTTGGAGCGCGTGGTGAATGAGATAGAAGCGGAGTTGCAGAACTCCATGGAACGGGAGATTCCCACGGCGCGGATTGGGGAATTGGCGATGAATGCCCTGAAGGGGATTGATGAGATTGCCTATGTGCGCTTTGCTTCTGTATACCGGGAGTTTAAGGATGTGTCCACGCTGATGGACGAGCTGCTGAAGCTGCTGCAGGAGAAGCAGTAAATAGGGAGCGGGTAAGGGTCAGCGGTCGGCTGTATATATGGCTTCATTGCTGCGTACGTGTTGTGCGCGGGAGATAACTACCAACCGGAAGGAGAATACATACCGTGTCCAAAGAATTGATGTTAGGAAATGAGGCCGTTGCCCGCGGTCTGTGGGAAGCCGGCTGCCGCTTTGTGTCGAGCTACCCGGGTACACCCTCCACGGAAATCACGGAGGAAGCGGCCCTCTATGAAGAGATAGATGCCGAGTGGGCACCCAATGAGAAAGTGGCTATGGAGGCCGCTTGGGGTGCGGCTGTAGCGGGGGCGCGGTCGTTCTGCGGGCAGAAGCACGTCGGTCTGAACGTCGCCGCCGACCCGCTCTTTACGGCGAGCTATACCGGGGTTAACGGCGGTTTGGTCATCGGCGTGGCGGACGATCCGGGGATGCACTCCTCCCAGAACGAGCAGGACTCCCGGCACTATGCGCGGGCGGCGAAGATTCTGATGCTGGAGCCGTCCGACAGCGCGGCGTGCAAGGGGTATGCCGTGCTGGCTTTTGAGCTGTCCGAAAAGTTTGATACGCCTGTGATCCTGCGCACGACCACGCGCATTGCCCATGCGCGCTCCCCGGTGGAAACCGGCGAGCGGACGCCGGTGCCCCTGAAGCCGTATGAAAAGAATCCCGGCAAGTTCCTTTGCCTGCCCGCCAATGCGCAGAAGCGGCACGTATTTGTTGAGGAGCGCACCAAAGCCCAGCGCGAGTGGGCCGAAACCTCCGGTATCAATACGGTGATCCCTGCGGGAGCCGAGAGTACCGTGAACGGAAAAGCAAAAATCGGGGTGATCGCCGCGGGGGTGTGCTATCAGTTTGCCCGGGAAGCCCTCGGGGACACGGCGAGTTACTTAAAACTGGGCTGCGTCTGGCCGCTGCCGGATCGGATGATTACGGAATTTGCGGCATCCGCGGAGGAACTTTGGGTCGCGGAGGACCTCGATCCCTATATTGAGGAGCATTGCAAGAGCTTGGGCTTGCAGGTGCATGGGAAAGACCGCTTGCCGATGTGCGGGGAGTATACGCAGTCTGTGCTGCGCAAAGCGATTCGCGGGGAAGAGAACGAATCGAAAAGCGTGGATTTGGCGATTCCCGGCCGGCCGCCCGTGCTGTGCCCCGGCTGCCCGCACAGAGGGCTGTTCTATATCCTGAACAAGCTCAAGTGCTTTGTCAGCGGGGATATTGGGTGCTATACGCTGGGGGCGCTCCCGCCGCTGACGGCTATGGACACGAGCGTGTGTATGGGTGCCTCGGTGTCTTCCCTGCACGGGCGCAACCGCGTCCTGCCGGAGGGAGCCGGGCGTTCGGTCGCCGTGATTGGGGACAGTACGTTCTTGCACAGCGGCGTTACCGGACTTATGAATATCGCTTATAATCAGTCCAATTCCGTGGTTGTGATTCTGGATAACTCCATTACAGGCATGACCGGACACCAGCAGAATCCCGGAACCGGTCAGACGCTCAAGGGGAACCCCGCTGCGGCTGTTTCTTTGGAAAAGCTCTGTGAGGCCGTGGGGATTGCGGATATCCGCGTTGTTGACCCCTACGACTTGCAGGCGACAGAGGAAGCTTTGAAAAGCGCCTTGGCGACCAATGCGCCGGCTGTGGTGATTAGCCGCCGCCCCTGTGTCCTGCTCAAGTATGTCAAAAAGCAAGCGCCCCTCTGCGTGGATACCGAAAAGTGCGTCGGCTGTAAGATGTGTATGCGTATCGGCTGCCCGGCCGTCTCTTTTGCCGATGGTAAAGCGCAAATCGATGCTACCCTGTGCGTCGGCTGCGGGGTCTGCCGCCGGCTTTGTAAGCCCCGAGCCATTGGGTGAGGCGGTTCGCGAACCGCCGGGGGCTTCGTGAAGCCCCTATGCCCGCTGCGCGTGAGTGGGTTACTCTGTTTTTGTCCAAGTGATTTCCGGGACTGCTTGGGCTTCGGTAATCCTGCGCAGGCAGCGCTTGACGCTGGAGCGGCTGCCGCTGACGGTTGTGCAATGAATGATAGTACAGCGCTCGCAGCGCAACTTGCCGTAAGCGGCAATCAAACAGTCTTCCAAGATGCAGTTTTGCAGACGGCAGTTGAGCAGCTCGCAGTGCGAGAGTTTGCAGCCTTGGAGGGTACATTTGTGCAGCGTCTGCCCTTTGAGAAAACTGCTGTTCAACGTTTCATGCTTTCGGATGGGTGCAGGCATATAAACACTCCTTAGGCTTCGGAAGCTTTGCGGAAAGCCGCCCATAGGTTTGCGCGGGCTTCCCGGGCGATGGCGGTCTTCCCTGCGAGGATGTCGAAAGCATGGAAGCAGCCATCGTAGACAATGCATTCGGCGGGGATGCCGTTCTTTCTGAGGTTCTCCGCATAGGTGAGGGTTTCATCCCGGAAAGGCTCTATAGAACCGCAGTAGGTGAAGCAAGGCGGGAGGTCGGCGAAGCTCTCGGCCCAAGCCGGGACGGCATATGCGGGAGCCTCGCCGGAAAGATAAAGCTCTCCCAGATACATTCCCCAACTGGCGGGGTAGGCGTCGGTATTGATCAGCGGGGCATCATTATCCATACTGGAGGGTGTGAGTTGCTTATTCATTTCCGGGTATATAGGCATCTGAAAGGCGATGCGGACCTTTCCGGTATCCCGTGCCCAGAGGCAGAGGGCGACGGTCAGACCACCGCCGGCACTGTCGCCGCCGACCATGAGCTTTTGACTGTCGGCGCCGTAGGCTTCTAAGTTGTCACGCATCCACTCCAGTGCAAGGCAGCAGTCCTCGAAAGCGGCGGGATAGGGCTTCTCTACGGAGAGGGTGTAGTCGGGCGAAACTACGAGTGCCGCGCCGTTGTGAATAAAACCGCGAATCCATTCCTCATCTTGCTCCGGACTGCCGAACGCATAGCCGCCGCCGTGAATCCAGAGGACAGCCGGAGCGGGTTTTGGATGCTCCCTCCGGTGCAGGGGTGTGTAGACAGCCAAGCGCAGCTTTGAGCCGTCCGGGCGGGCGGCGTAGCGGTACGAGCGTTTCATGTCTTTGGGTTCCGGCTTGGGGGCGTATCGGCTGAATAGGGCGAGGGCCTTCATGCCGGCAGGGGTGAACGGCGGCAGGACGGCGCGGAGAACCTTTCCCAGACGGCGTAGTTCCGGGTGGATGCTCTCGTCCGGGATGGTGTAGTGTTTCTTCGAAGGCATAAGTACCCTCTCTTTCGTCATGTTTCTTGCAGCTTGCTGCGGATACGGAAGAGCTTTTTATTGGCGGAATAGAGTTGCTTATATATGGCGAACACTTTGTCGTATTGGGCTGTTTTGGCCGGGTCAGGGGCGTAGGCGGCGTTAGCGGGTAGGAGTTTCTTGGCCTCGCGGACAGAGGGAAGGAGACCTTTCCCGACGGCGACCAAGACGGCGGCTCCGACACTGCCGGCGTTTTGGGGGCTGTCAACGGTTTCAATGGTGCGGCCGGTGCAGTCGGCGAGCATTTGGCACAGGACCGGGGAAAGCGCTCCGCCGCCCACAAAACGGATGGTCTTGGATGTGGTGATTTTGCGCTCCTGTGTTTCCAGCATCCAGCGCAGGTGGTAGATGACGCCCTCCGCTACGGCACGGATGAGCTCTGTCTTCCCGGTTTCCAGACCGATGCCCCAGAACATGGCGCGGGCGTTGGCATCCTCAAAGGGGCAGCGGTTGCCGTGCAGCCAAGGGGTAAACAGCACGCCGCCGGCACCGACCGGCACGTCTTTGATGACGGCCATCATGTAGTCATAGAGGTTGGTGTAGGTTTCCTCCATGTCGGGGCGTTTATAGGTTTTCTCGGTTGTATTATTAAGGTATATGTTGATTTCATCGAGTGCCAAGTGGTCCTTGACCCATTCCACGCACTTGCCGGCGGTTTCCTGCTCGGCGAAATAGTTGAAAGCTTTGCTGTCGGCACCTACAATAGCTGCGACCATTGCGGTTGCGTCCACGATGCTCTTCTCCACAACGGTGCTTACCCAACCGGAGGTGCCGCTGTAGATGTGCGTGTCGCCAAGTTCCGTGGCTCCGGCACCGACACCTATGAGAGAGGCGTCACCGCCGCCGCCGTAGACATCTATGCCCGGAGGCAGACCCAATTCGGCGGCTGAAGCTGCCGTCAGTGTTCCGGCGACGGCTTCCCCGGGGATGATGCGCGGCATATGAGCGGGATTCACGCCGAAGAGGGAGAGCATGGCGGGCGACCAGCCCTTTTTGCCCTCGTGGATGTCATAGAGGAGCGTTGCAAAGGCGGAGTCATGGGTCATGACGAATTCGCCGGTCATGCGGGATATAAGCGACTCTTTTACATCCAGCCATTTATGGACGCGGGCGAACAGCTCCGGCTCATTCTCCTTTGTCCAGAGGTACTTGTATACCGGGTCTTTGACGGAGAGGGCGGCGGCGCCGGTTGCGGCGAGGGATTTGAGGAGCTTGCCAACGTTGGCTCCGGCGACTTGCAGACCGTTTTTCATGTATTTGCGCAGTTGCGCTCCGGCGCGTTGGTCCATGTAGGAGAAAGCGCGGCGGAGCGGTTTGCCCCGGACATCGACCAATACCAAACCTTGCATTTGGGAGCAGAAGCTGATGCCTTCTATCGTTGCCGGATTGATGCCGGATTTTTCCAGAACCGTATGGGTGGTGGCGCACATTGCCTGCCACCATTCCTCCGGGTCTTGTTCTGCTCCGCCGCCGGGAAGGATGTAGAGCTTGTAGCCGGCGGAGGCTCCGGATAGCAGTTGTATGCGGTCGGTAATCTCAAACAGGCAGGTTTTTACGCCGGTGGTGCCGATGTCATAGCAGAGGGTTATCATTTGCAGGTACTCCTTCGCGTTTTGGTTTGCCGCACGGTATACCTTTATTATAGCACCCTTGCGCAGGGAAAGTCAAGAAGAATCCGAAGGGGGTCGGCGATGCATTACAGTAGTGTACAAAAGTGCTATAATTGTGATGAATTGATAAAATTCGACTTGACAAATAGTGCATGATATGGTAAAATAAAGAAAGCCGCTTGTCCGGCGGCTTGGCGGTGTCCTCCCGGTCCTCCTGTGTGGTTTGTTCTTTGCAAATTGCATGAAAGGAGGATATGGACCATGGAATTCTACTTACTTATTGCGGTGCTGTTTATCACGCTGGTCGACGTGTGCATCGCTAATCTCGACCGGATTCCCTTAGTCATTTCCTTCTTGCGCAGCTTGATTGCTACGCGCAGGAAGTAATCCTCGGCACAATGACTAAGCCACCGCCACCCTTTT
>JAISUW010000043.1 GCA_031271865.1 Oscillospiraceae bacterium | reverse complement strand
GGGTGGGGGGGGGGCCCCAAACCGGCCCCCCGGGCTTTGTGTTTAATTGAGGCTTTGGGTGGGGGGTCCCCGGGGGGGGGGGGGGGGCCCATGGGCGCCCGCGGCGGGGGGCCGCAATGCGGCCCCTGCACTCGCCATGAACGAGGCAGTCGAAGCGCTGATTGCCTTAGGCTACTCTCCGAGTGAAGCTGCCTCGGCGGTTGCCCGCTGCGGCGAGGGTGTTACTACGCAAGAAGCCATCCGCAAATCGCTGGTTCTCCTTTCCGGCTGACAAGCCGGACATCTACTCCAAACGAAAGCAGTGACAAATATGAAGAAAAGCCTCAAAGCCCTCTTGATTTGTATTGTGTGCATAGCCGTAGCCGTGGGCGGCTACTTTGGCACGCTGAGCCTCATCTGGTCATCGAACAAAGACGAGATGCTCCCGGTCTATGCCCTTCCTGCGGTTGCGGTATCTACGGACACACCTACGGATACACCCGCCATTTACTTCCTCAACACGCAGAGCAGTGACTGTATGCTCATATACGGCGGCGGCGATCACTGGGCAATGGTAGATTCCGCTGAGGACAACGACAACCCGAAGAATGTTGCAAGCCTTGATTTGCCGGGCTACGAGGACTATGTATTGACCTGTGTCAAGAACCTCACCGGCGGCAAGCTGGACTGGGTGCTGGGTACGCATTGCCATTCGGATCACATCGGCGGCTTTGATACACTCTTTGCCGACCCGGCGATTACTGTAGGCACAGTATACCTTAAAGATTACTCCATGAAGAACAAGAACGGCATTGAGGACAGCTGGGACAATGAGATTGTCTGGCAGCAGATGGTGGATGCCGCCGCAGAGCGCGGCTTCCGCGTGGTCAGTGACATCCCCTCGGAGCCATTCGCTCTGGGCAGCTTTACCGTGCAGTTCCTGAACACAGAAGACCGCTACTCCCTTAACGGCGGGGAGAATGACAATTCTATCGGCACTCTCTTAGAAGCGAACGGTCAGCGGGCATTCCTTTCTGCTGATATTAACAATACCAGCTTTGATGAGTGGCGCTTAGCGCCTGTGATTGGGGATATAGACTTGCTTAAAGTCGGGCACCATGGGCATGTCGGCTCCTCGGATGTCATCTTCGTGAATCGTCTTGACCCGGAGTTCGCCGTGTTTACTGCCTCCTCCCTTACCACGTTTACTGCCATGAAGCTCTCCCCCACCAAAGCTAAACTCTATGTCACCGGTACAGAAGGGGCGCTTCGCGCCGACTTTTTGCCTGAGGGCATCGCTGTTTCTCAGATCACACCTGAGTTGAGTTTAGTTTAGTTTAGTTTAGTTAAGCTAAACTAAACTCAACTAAACTCAGCTAAACTCAGCTAAACTAAACTTCCCCCCGAGGTAAACCGAATGGAAACGACCGTCCCGGAAACGGAAGAACGCCTGACCGCGCCCACCGTCACGCAGGAGGACGAGAGCATTGAGCTTTCCCTGCGCCCGAAGGCACTCAACGAGTACATCGGGCAGGACAAAGCCAAAGAGAACCTGCGTGTTTATATCCAAGCGGCGCGCGGACGTACGGAAGCACTTGACCATGTCCTCCTTTACGGACCGCCCGGCTTGGGGAAGACGACATTGGCAGGAATTATATCCAATGAGATGGGGACGAACTTGCGGGTCACGTCAGGTCCGGCCATAGAGAAGGCAGGGGATCTTGCGGCACTGCTTACCAACCTAAACCAAGGCGACATTCTGTTCATAGATGAGATACACCGACTCTCCCGGCAGGTGGAAGAGGTACTCTACCCCGCCATGGAGGATCATGTCATTGACATTATCATCGGCAAAGGTCCGGCGGCGCGCTCCATCCGTTTGGATTTGCCGCCGTTCACGCTGGTGGGAGCCACGACACGCACCGGGAACCTATCCGCACCGCTGCGCGACCGATTCGGCGTCATTCTGCGCTTGGAACTCTACACGCCGGAGCAGTTGGGTCTTATCATCCGCCGTTCCGCAGAAATCCTCGGCATCGGTATAGACAGGGACGGTTCCTTAGAGCTTGCCGCCCGCGCCCGAGGAACACCCCGCATTGCCAACCGTCTCCTCAAGCGTGCCCGCGACTTCGCCCAAGTCGCCGGGAAAGACACAATTGATGTAGAGAGTGCCCGCACTGCCCTCGTCGCTATGGAAATAGATGAGTTGGGATTGGATTCCATTGACCGCCGCGTTCTGTTGACCATGATAGAGCAATACAACGGCGGACCCGTAGGCTTAGAAACCATCGCCGCCACGATTGGGGAGGAAGCCGTTACCATTGAGGATGTGTACGAGCCGTACCTTCTGCAGATTGGATTCTTGGGGCGCACGCCCCGCGGGCGCATTGCCACCCCTGCTGCCTACGCGCACCTTGGCAAGCGGTATCCAAGCCAAATCTTGCCGGAGGATACGATTGCTTTCGAGGGTATATAAACCGTATGCCGAAAAAAACACAAAGAACCGCGCACCCGGCGGATGCGCGGTTCTATATAATAGTTACAATCGGTAACAATAAATGCACCAATTTGCTGCTTCGCTATTCTTTCACCAAGACTTGCTCTATCTCGCCCACATACATTGTATGGTAGTCGCCGTTGGGGTAATTGCCTTCTATAGCGGGGTCTATGAATGCGGCGGGGTCAAAGGGCTGTGCCGCCAGCTTGCGGCAGACGAAGACAGTTGCGGCGGCATCCGGCCAGACCGTTCCCTCACAGAATACACCATGCAAGCCTGCCACGCAGAGTTTGTCGCTGTCGCGCCCGGAAAGGCGTCCGCAAATGCGCAGGGCTTCTTTTTTTTCTGCCGGCAGGAAAGAGAGGGAAAAGCGTTCCTCACGGTCAATGAACTCCTTGGTGTACCGCTGCGGACGGACAAAGGCGAAAACCGCATCCTTGCCCCAGATTTCTCCGATGGCTCCCCAACTGACCGTCATGGTGTTCCAGTCGGTGGCGTTTCCCGCTGAGAGCAGCGCCCAGTTGTCAGCTATCATCTTCACCGGACTCTCCGGTAGGTCTCGGACGTTGATTTCTTTATAGGACATATGTAATTCCTCCGATAGATGGTAGGGCGGCCAATGCGACCGCCCGCGTAATGCAATATATGCGCCCGGGAGAAAGACAATGCAGCGGAATCATTCGGCGCCGGGCACCGCATTGCGGTGCCGACGGGAGACCGCATTGCGGTCTCTGCGGGAAACCGCAATGCGGTTTCTCTCACACGGCTTGGGTATCCTCTTTCTTCCGTTTGAGGGAGGCAACCGCCTTATCGGTAGCAGCGACGACCTTGGCATTGGCTTTGTCATAGATGGGCTGCCCCCACTTAAAGACAGCAAAGCCCAGCACGGCGCAGAGCACACCGACGACGGCACCTGCTAAGACATCAGAGGCATAGTGGACTTCGAGATAGATACGGCTGAAACCCACGAGGCAGCCTAAAGCGACCATGAAAGAGGCAAAGACCTTGAAGCCTTTAGAGGGGGACCATTTGGTACCGAAGAGCATTCCGAGGGAGCCTGCGAGACTGGCGGCTGTGTGTCCGGAAGGGAAAGAGGGACTGTCGGGGCGTTCGATGACCTCCGGGTATTGGTAGTTGCCGATGAGCCAGTCAAGGTTGAAGGGCCGTGGGCGGTCGAAGATGTTTTTGAGCAAACCGTTCACAAGAACCACATCAATCAGCAGAGCGCAGGCCATGACAACACCGACCTTGCGGGTGGACTTGAAGAGAAGGAAGATGACAGCAAGGAAAATCCAGAACACACCGCCGTCACCTAAGGCGGTGATGAAGCTGAAGAACTTATCGATGCCGTCATGCAGGCCGGGGCCCGGCGTAAAGGTGGTATTGACCCAGTCGAAAACCGACCAGTCAAAGGGGAGGAATGCGGAGAAATCCATGGTTGCGTCCTGCTTTCTTTAATAGATTTGGGTTGGCGAACGGATTCATGGGGATGCCTGCAGCGGCAAAACTGATTCTGCTGTAGCTGTTGAAGAATTCTCCAAGGCAGTATCCGCCGCGAAGAGATCCGGGTAAATCTCCTCGCAGGAGAATATGGATGGAACTGCAGGCTCACGCTCTATCCAAGCGCCGTTGGTGAAGTCCGGTACGGGAACGGGCTGACCGCCCATGGCAATGGACTGTTCGGAGAGGTAGGTGATTGCCATCCAAGCGGCGGTGTCGTAGACATCAATCGGCGGCAGGGTGTTGTGCTCCACAGCATCGGCGAAAGCAGAGAGGACGAGGTAATCCATCCCGCCATGACCGTTGGCATGAATACCGCCTTTCTCATAGGCTTTCCATAAGGGGTGCTCATATACAGCGCGGTAGTCATCAAAGTTTGCCGGGCGGTGGTTCCAGCCTTGGAATGTGCCGATTTCTTCATCTATCATCAGCGCGTTGCCGAACGCGCTTTCTTGGTATAGCCCCCGTGTACCCTGAACTGCATAGTCGCGGCTGTAGAAGCGCGGGAGGGTGCAGTCGTGCGTGAGGTGAATCGTCTCCCCATTGGCACAGGTGATCAGGGTATCGACGATGTCACCCTCATTCCACTGCGCCCCTTGGAGGTAGTAGTCCGCCGGCTGTTTGCGGTGCAGGAAGTCAGCCATCCCCCGCGCCTTGGAAGCGACGCTCACCAGAGAAAGGAAGCGGTTCCCGCGGTTGATGTGCAGGAGCTTCGCAATGGGACCCAACTCGTGTGTGGGATAAAGCTCGCCGTTGCGGGCGAGAAAGTTTTTCAAGCGGCCGTGGTGGTTCTCCTTGCCATAGGCTATCTCATCGCGCAAATCGTGGCGGTAACCGCCGGCGCAGTGAACAATTTCGCCCATCAGCCCTTGCCGTACTATATTCAGAACTGCCATTTCGTTGCGGTCATAGCAACAGTTCTCCAGAAGCATACAGAATTTTCCGGTACGCTCGGAGGTTTTGACCATGTCCCAACACTCCTGTGCGGAAGCGGCTCCGCCGACTTCGATTGCAACATGGCAGCCTGCATTCATCGCTGCGATGGCAATCTCGCCGTGCGTGACCCATGTCGTGCAGCAAAGAACGGCATCCAATTCCTCTCTTGCGAAGAGTTCCCTGTAGTCTTGGTATACTTTCGGGCGCCGCCCCGTTTTTTGTTCCACCAGATCCGCGCCCTTTTCTGCACGGTCGCCGTAGTTGTCGCACACCGCAACATATTCCACGCCCGGGACATTCAGCAGTTCCATCATCTGCCCTTTGCCCCGCCCGCCAAGTCCTATAGCTGCATATCTCATGTTTCGGCAATGCCTCCTGTTATCAGTGATTCATTGAAACAATTATACACCATTTTGCAAAGAAATGCAAGAGATAAACCGACGATTTGATTTCCCATGAAACATCAACTTACTTGACAGAAACCGAACTCTGTGCTATAATTCTTTCCATAGACGGGGAAGAAACTTTATTCTTATATACTATGAGGTATGCGTATGCCGAAGAGAACCGATTATATCAGCTGGGATGCTTACTTCATGGGGATAGCCATGCTTTCCGCTTACCGTTCCAAGGATCCGCGTACGCAGGTCGGGGCGTGTATCGTCAACAACGAAAACCGAATCATGTCCGTGGGATATAACGGCTTTCCCCGCGGCTGCGATGACGACACATTTCCCTGGGAGCATGACGGCGCGGCGGCGGATACCAAGTATCCGTACGTCGTCCATGCAGAACTTAATGCCATTCTAAATGCCGGCGGCCGAAACCTCTCCGGATGCAAACTCTATGTGGCGCTCTTCCCATGCGCGGAGTGCGCAAAGGCAATCATCCAGAGCGGCATTCGCGAGGTACTGTACCTCTCCGACAAGTACAACGGCGAGCCGTCCAATATTGCCGCCAAGCGTATGTTTGACGCTTCCGGCGTCTTGTATTCCCGCCTTGACTTGGGTGCCGCCCAAATTACCATCGACTTCGATGCCGATAAAATATAGTATATAGGAGAGAGAGATGCTGCAATACACCACCATCTGCGCCGGTATGCTCCGCAACAACACCTATATCCTCAAAGATGAGGAGAGCGGTGCCCTTGCGGTCATCGATTGCGGGTTCTATAACCGCAGACTGGAGGAAGCTATCCGCGCCGCCGGCGGCTCCCTGCAATGGATTTTGCTCACCCACGGACACTTTGACCATGTGGAGGGTGCCGCCAAAGCCAAAGCCACTTTTCCGCATGCCAAGGTCGCTATCGGCAAAGAAGATGCCCCTTACCTGCGCGGGGAGATGCCCACTGTCTCCAAGCGCCCCTTAGCTCCTGCCGCTTGTATCGCCGCCGATTGGGAACTCTCCGATGGCGACGTTATCCCGCTTGGCGCTTCTTTCTTGTCAGTTATGCATACCCCGGGGCATACCCCCGGCGGTGTCTGCTTTGTGGCAGCTGCAGAGCAGCTTATCTTTTCCGGCGATACGCTCTTCTTTGAGGATGTCGGCCGCGATGACCTTCCCGGCGGTGACTGGGAGCAGGAGAAAAACGCTATCCTTCGCCTCTATGCCCTCCCCGGCGACTATACCGTCCTCCCCGGCCATAACCAACCTACAACCTTGAACCATGAACGGCAATTCAATCCCTATGTGAGAGCTTAAATGAAACTCTTCTGTGTCGGTCACTCCTTCCGCTACGAACTCGAAAACCTTATCCGGGTCTTCCTCCCCGGCGAAAAGGTTGTTGTCTGCCGGCTCTTTCGGCTCGTTCGCGGGGCGCGGGGGGGCGTATTACGCCCCCGGCGGGGAGGCCGTATTACGGCCTCCTCCTGCTTGACTGTACTTACCGCAGCTGCGCAGCGGCCCGTAATACGGGCCGTCATCAGCGGCCGTAATACGGCCGCCACCCCCACCTACACCTTATCCTCTGCCGCCGAAGCGGAGTTAGCGATAGCCAAACTCGTCTACGTACTGCTGCGGGAGACAACGGGGTACACGCCGCCGTGGGGCTTACTGACGGGGGTACGGCCCTCAAAGCTGATGCTGAAGCTGCGGCGGGAGATGGGCAGCATTGCTGCATATAGGGATTTCACGAATCGGCTGTGGGTGACACCGGCGAAGGCGGCACTTGCGGCGGCGGTGGCGGCAGCGGAGGAACCGCTGATAGAAATGACGCGAGCGAATACATTTTCCCTGTATGTAGGGATACCGTTTTGCCCGACGCGCTGTTCGTACTGTTCCTTTGTGAGCCACAGCATCGGCACGCCGGAAGCGAAGAAGCTGATAGCACCCTATCTGGAGAAGCTGGAGGAAGAGATTTGCCGCACGGCGGAGATTGCAGATCGGCTTGGGCTTCAGTTGGCATCGGTATATATCGGCGGGGGCACACCGACTACCTTGTCCGCAGAGCAATTGGAGCGGCTGCTCAAGCAAATTACAGCGTGTTTCGGTGCGGGAGCGGAGAACGAGTTTACGGTAGAGGCCGGGCGCCCGGACACCATCACGCGGGAGAAGCTGGATGCCCTGCGCGGCAAGCGCATCTCCATCAACCCGCAGACCATGCATGACAGCGTACTGGAGGCCATCGGCAGGAAACATACCGCCGTCCTCGCCGTGGAGTGCTATCACATGGCAAGGGAAATGGGATTCACACAAATCAATATGGATTTGATTGCCGGCTTGCCCACAGATACGGCGGAGGGCTTTGCCGACTCCGTGCGGCAGGTCGCTGCCCTGCGCCCGGAGAACGTGACGGTGCATACGCTTGCATTGAAGCGCAGTTCCGTACTCAAAGCCACCGCCGACCCATTCCGCGGTGCGCAAGAGATTGCAGCCATGCTGCAGAGCGCAGAAGAGACACTTTCAGCCGCGGGGTACCGCCCATACTATATGTATAGGCAGTCTGCTTCCTTGGGGAACTTTGAGAACATCGGCCGCACCCTGCCCGGACATATCTGCCGCTACAACATAGACATGATGGAGGAGACCCACACCATCTTAGCCTGCGGAGCCGGGGCTGTCACAAAGCTCGTGGGGCAAACGCACGCAGAGGACGAACCGTCCGGTCCGCCCTTGCTGCGCGTATTCAATTACAAGTATCCCTATGAGTACATCAGCCGCTTCGGAGAACTCATGGAGCGCAAGAAGCAGATTACCGATTTCTATCTCACACGGTGACGAGGTCCTCCTCATCGCCGCGGCGGGTGTCTATGTCTGTATACTCCCTCGAGGGCATGACCGCCTGGTAGCCCGGGCGAATAATTTTATCTTGGTTAATCAGTTCCTCCAAGCGGTGTGCCGACCAGCCGACAATCCGTGCAATGGCGAACATGGGGATGAACAGTTCCCGGGGAATGCCGAGAATCTGGTAGACAAAGCCGGAATAGAAGTCCACATTGGCGGAAACGCCCTTATAGATGCGCCGTTTCTGCCCGATAATCTCCGGGGAGAGGCGTTCCACGGTTTCATAAAGCGCGAACTCGTCTTGCTTGCCTTTCTCGGCGGCAAGGGCGCGGGCGAAGTCCTTAAATATCTCGGCGCGGGGGTCGGAGAGGGAATAAACAGCATGGCCCATACCGTAAATCAGTCCCTTGCGGTCAAAGGCCTGCTTGTCGACGATGCACTCCAGATAGTCCCACACTTGGCACTCGTCATGCCAGTTGGGGATGCTCTTTTTCATGTCGTCAAACATTTGCACCACTTTGATATTGGCACCGCCATGCTTGGGTCCTTTCAAAGAGGCGAGGGCCGCTGCAACGGCGGAATACGTATCCGTGCCGGAGGAGGACACTACGTGCATGGTGAAGCTGGAGTTGTTGCCGCCGCCGTGCTCCAAATGAAGGACGAGCGCCAAGTCGAGAATCCGCGCCTCCAGAGCGGTATAGCCTTTGTCAGGGCGCAGCATCATCAGGATGTTCTCCGCAGCGGAGAGGTTCGGATCCGGGCGGTGGATATAGAGCGACTCATCGCAGTCATAATGGTTGTAGGAGTGGTAAGCATAGATGGCCATGAGCGGAAAGGTACTCACCAAGTGCAGGCACTGCGCCATCACATTGGAAATGGAGAGGTCGTCGCAGCGTTTGTCGTAGGCTCCCAAGGTCAGCACGCAGCGGGAGAGGGTGTTCATGATGTCTTGCCTGGCTGCTTTCATGATGACATCGCGCACAAAGTGGGAGGGGAGCACACGGTTATCCGAAAGCGTCTTGCGGAACGTTTCCAGCTGCGTCCGGTTGGGGAGGTTGCCGAACAGCAGCAGGTAGGAGGCCTCCTCAAAGCCGAAGCGATTCCCGTCAAGGAAGCCTTTACAGATGTCTTTTACATCTATACCTCTATAGCGCAGTATGCCGGGACAGGAGCGCTTTTCCCCATCCACCACCTCGCTGGAGATGATGGAGCTGATTTTTGTCAGACCGGCCTTCACGCCGGTGCCGTCTTTGTCACGCAAGCCGCGCTTGACGTTTTCTGTTTCGTAGAGGTGCGGGTCAATGCGGTAGTTTTCCAATGCCAAATCCGTGAACTGTTCCATTTGCCCGATGTTTGCCGGGTTCTCTAAGTATGCCATGCGCATTTGTCCTTTCTAAATCTTTCGCCGCAAAAGTCAATAATCCCCTACAGCGTGTTCCCCTTATCTATTATGACATATTTTCAGGCAAATGTAAAGCGGTTTTGGGAAAAGTTTACAGCTTTGTTACTCTTGGGCGCACTTTTTCTGTGTACTGCATATAATGAATTGTATAATTGTACCTTTGGAGGGGATTGCCGGATGTATTACAGGAAAACGCTGCTAAGGCCGCCGTTTCGTCTGCCGCAACGGCGTTGCCGTATCATAAACAAGCCCTGCGGAGGCGGACGCGGCTTTCGGTTGCCGCGCTTTCGGTCATGGAGGGGGAGTCTGCGCGGCGGAAAATCCATACCATCCGCAGGAATCGTCTTGGCAGTATGCCTTGTTCTCATTGGTATATGTATCTTTTTAGAACACGCCGCCCGGCCGCAAATCCGTGCACTTTCGGAGATAGCCGCCCGTAAGGAGGCCACCACCGCCCTCAACACAGCCGTAGAGGAAATCCTACGCGAGGAGGAAGTGGAATATGCTTCTCTGGTACATATCGTCAGCTCGCAGGCCGGTATATCCTCCATTGCCTCCGATACCTATGAAATCAACCTGCTCAAAGGGCGGATCGTGGATGCCGTAGAGGAGCAGATAAGCAAGAGCCGAATCAAACTCTCCCTGCCCTTAGGCACACTTTTGGGGAGTGAGCTGTTCGCCGGAACCGGTCCGAATATCCCCGTCTCCCTGCGGATGCAAGGACACGTCGCCGCTACGGTGAAGAGCGACCTATCTTCCTCCGGCGTCAACCAGACCATGCATCGGATCCTGCTGCCGCTGACCGTGGAGCTGAATGTCATCCTGCCGGGGGAAGGGCTGGAAACGGAATTTGAAACCACCGTCTGCTTGGCGGAAACCGTCATCGTCGGCGATGTGCCGACCGGGCTGATTACCGGCTCCGCGCCTTAATGTGCAGTAGAATAAATAAGCCCCTCCGTCCAATCGGATGGAGGGGCATCGACCTTGGAGCTGGTGGTCAGAATCGAACTGACAACCTGTTCATTACGAGTGAACTGCTCTGCCATTGAGCCACACCAGCAAGCAAAAGTCCCTGCTGTTTACGAGAAATATTATAGCATACTCCGGCGCAAAATGCAAGGAAAACTTTCGGCTGCCCATAAAAGTAACAATCGGTAACAAAAAATGCACCGATTCCGTCCGCTGCACTGGCAGGCGGCGGTGGGGGGACGGGAAGCAAAGGGCTTGCAATACTGACAGATTTGTGCTATAATAATACAAATCACTTGGAACAGGCAGTAGGTAATGGACGAAGTATTCTTATTAAAAATCGGTGAACTCTCCCTGAAAGGGCTGAACCGGCGCAGCTTTGAGGACTTGCTCCTCAAGGATTTGAAGCGAAAGCTCTCTCCCTTGGGAACGTGGTCGTTTTCTATCGCGCAGTCGGCGGTCGCTGTTGCACCTATGCGGGAGGGGATAGACATGGATGCCGCCGAGGCACGCATAGCGCAGACCTTCGGCTTGGCGGCGTATTCCCGCTGCGCCAGGCTGCCCAAACGTATGGACGCCATCTTAGACTGGGCGCCCGCTTATCTGGAGGACAGCCTGCGGTGGGCGCGGACATTCAAGTGTGAGGCCAAGCGCTCGGATAAAACGTTCCCGCTGGGTTCGCCTGCGATTTGCGCGGATGTCGGGGAGGCACTCCTCAATGCCTATCCGCAGCTCAAGGTGGATGTGCATCACCCGGACGTGGTGGTAAACATAGAAATCCGCGAGCAGTATGCTTTTCTCCACGCCGACCAAAAGCGCGGCGCGGGGGGGCTACCGGCCGGCTCGGCGGGGGATGCGGTGATCCTCATCTCCGGAGGGATAGACTCTCCCGTGGCAGCTTGGATGATGGCTAAGCGCGGTCTGCGCCTCACGGCTGTACACTTTGCATCCCCGCCGTACACTTCCGTGCGGGCAGAGGGGAAAGTGCACCGGCTCTTAGGGAAAGTTGCCAACTACAGCGGACGGATACGCCTCTTTACGGTTCCGTTCACTGCAATACAGGAGAAGCTCCGCGACGAACTGCCGGAAGACTGCCTGACGCTCCTCATGCGGCGCATGATGATGCGCTTGGCGGCGCAGATAGCGAAGCAGGAGCATTGCCATGCCCTCATAACCGGGGAGTCCTTGGGACAGGTGGCCTCGCAGACCTTACGGGCCTTGGATTGCACCGATGCCGTTGTAGATATGCCGGTGTTCCGCCCGCTGATTGGCATGGACAAGGAGGAAACCTGCGTCATTGCCCGCAGCATCGGCACTTTCGACATATCCATAGAGCCTTTCGAGGACTGCTGTACGGTCTTCACGCCGAAGCACCCAAAGACCAAACCCAAACGCGCGGAGCTGGAGAAGCTGGAGGCGCAAATTGATTGGCAATCCCTTATAGAACAAGCACTTGCCGAAACGCAGATGCGGGGAATCAACCCGGAATGCAACCTTGGAATGGACTTGTTTGTCAAATAATTAGACAACGCTAACCGATAGGTATAGTGTGTGTTTTTAAAAATACAAACAGAGTACATTCGAAGGAGATAAATATGTTTACGGCAGAAACCATCAGCGTGGGAACCGAACTCTTAATGGGAGAAATCCTTGATACCAATGCCCGCTTCTTGGCGCGGGAATTGAAAAACCTCGGTATCGCGGTGCTTCGGCAAACGGTGGTCGGCGATAATCCCGGACGTCTTGCGGACGCCATGCGCTGCGCCCTCTCCCGCACAGATATTGTTATTTGTACCGGCGGCTTGGGTCCCACAGAGGACGACATCACCAAAGAGACGCTGGCGAAAGTTTTGGGTGTGCCGCTGGAAACCGACCCGGAAATGCTCCGCATGATAGAGTCCTACTTCCGGGCGCGGAAAATCCCCATGGGGGAGACCAACAAGAAGCAAGCCTTAATCCCGGTCGGCGGCGAGGCTCTCCCCAACGAAAACGGTACGGCGCCCGGTTGCTATATCCGCCACGGCAAAGGTTGTGTCGCCCTCTTGCCCGGACCGCCGGGGGAGATGAAGGCTCTCTTCCGGAAAGAGTTGCTCCCGCTGCTGAAAGACTACTCCTCCGGGACGCTGGTATCCCACTACGTGAAAGTCATCGGCTTGGGAGAAAGCCGCATGGCTGAGCTCGCGTATGCTTACTTACATATGGACAACCCCACGGTGGCTCCCTACTTCAAAGACGGAGAGTGCTACCTGCGGGTAACGGCCTCCGGGGCTACGGAGGAGGCTGCGGAGCGCATCGCCGCTCCTGTCGTAAAAAAACTGCTGCGGCTCTTGGGTGTCAACGCCTATGGCGTGGATATAAGCCTCGCTGAGGCTGTCATCGGGCTGCTCAAAGACAAAGGAAAAACCGTCGCCTTGGCGGAATCCTGTACCGGCGGCGGCATCGGCGCTCTCCTGACGGATGTGCCCGGCGCTTCGGATGTGTTCGGGTATGGAATCGTATCCTACTCCAATGAGTGCAAAGAAAAAGTCCTCGGTGTCAATCCCGATACCCTGAAGTCGTTCGGTGCCGTCAGTAAAGAGTGCGCACAGGAAATGGCTCTCGGTGCGCTCGCGCTCTCCGGTGCGGATTGCGCCGTGGCGGTGACCGGCATTGCCGGTCCGACGGGGATTGGCAATGCCAATCCTGCGGGGAACGGCAATGCCGTTCCTGCGCGAGCCGGCAATGCCGGCTCCGCTGCCAAGCCGAAAGCATCGGAAAAGCCGGCGGGACTGATATTCATATGTGCGACAGACGGCAAGCGCTTTGAGCATATCCGTTTGGATACGGGGCGCAATGACCGGGGATACAACCGCACATTAGCGGGGAAGCAGGCATTGGAGGCGTTGCGGAAGCTGCTTCTCAAGCCGGAGATGAGGCGTTAACCAATCGGATACCACAGCTCCGCATCCTTGAAAGCGTTCTTACCGTTGCTGTAGCGGTCACAGAGGGCTTGCGGGTAGCGGGGATTGGCGTTGCGGACGACTTTTGCGGAATCCAAGTTCTCACTCTCCCCGGGGCGGAGCATACGGCCGACGACGACCATGAACTCGTCATCAAAGTCATAGGCGCAAGTCTGGAGGGTAATCAAGCGGTCGCCCCATTTGACATCGACACCGGTCTTTATCAAGGTGCGCTGTTCAAGCTGTTTAATGAAGCCTTCCCAGTTTTGCTGCGTGGGGAAGAGGGGCGTATCATACCGGAAGACATAGCCGTTGTCGGACTCCGGCAGACCGTTGGTGTTGAAGACGGCGAGGATTTTATACTTGAGGATATACGCGGAAGTCTCAAATGTGATGATGGGATTGGTGAGCACCACATCGCGGTTCTTGTAGTTCTTGAGCTTGGCGAAGATGGACTCGTCTTTCATATAGTGCCCGTAGATAATCAGGTTCTGCCCGGTGAAGTCCTTGGCATCGCAGCGGTAATCCGCAAAGGGATTGCCGTATTTTGTTGCCTTGCGGTAGAAGTTGCGCTTCAGGTAGTAGTCGTTGTCGGTGGTCTGCACGATGGGCAGTTCTATCGCCGCACCCGGGGCGCGGAGCCAGCCGATGTAATCGCTGTTGACAGCGCGCAACTTCTCAGCGGAGACTCTGATTTCCTCCAATGTCGGTTCGGCGGGGTCGGTATCGGTGGGGGCGGGGTCTTCATCTACCGCTTGATAGATTTCCGTCAGGCGGCGTTCGTTGGCGCGGGCTATGCCGGGACCTATCAGGAAGTACCAGATGATCACAAACAGGCAAAGCAGGAACACCAGCAGACTGATGTCGAGCAGAATCTTACGGGTCTTCTCCCGCTTGCTGTCGGTCTTGAGGGGGATGAAGTTGTCTTTCAGGAAGCCGGTTTTGCGGACGTGTTCCGCCGCTGTATTTTCAGACATACACTAATGCTCCAATCGCTGATATGGGGGTTCCCTTCCTATAGTATGACAGCGCCGGGAAGTCAGTCCGCTCTTTTGTCTTTGAGAATGGAATCCACTTCGGCATCGGCACTGCTCACGGGTCTTCATGTCCGGCATTTCTACATCTATTATACTATGATTGCACGGAAAAGGCAAGTTGTTTTTTCGCCGGCTCGATGCCCGCCGCAGCCGCCCCCTTTCTTCGGCACCTCTTGTTAAGTAAGAATAAGCAGAAAACTTACATTATCATTGTTCAAATGCAAAAAAGCAGGAGAATTTCCTGCTTTTGGAGCGATACAGCTTAATATTCGCGTTCCTTACGCAGCGCGGGAGCCTGCCAAGGGTGTCAGCGGGACGGCGGGGGACATAGACACGGCAGAAACCGGATAGACGGTGACGACGGCAGTCTTCTCCGCCTCTAATTCGGCGATGCGTTCATGCAGACGCTCGGCAATCTCGGCGGCTTTGCGCTGCTCCCAAGCCGCGATGCGTTCGGAGTAGAAAGCGGCAACAATTGCGCCTGCCGCAAGCAAGAGGACGGCGATTAAACCTATGGTAGCGAAAGTCATGGGGGTGCCTCCTTATCGGGCGCGGCTGCCGGTGCGGCGGCGTTGCCTGCGTTGCTGTGTTTCTGTCTTTATTATAGCACAAATCGCCGAATCTGTCAAGTGTTCTGTTCGTAGAAAAAATGGCGTTTGTTCGATAAAATCTTTGTGCAATATGTGCAAAACTTGTGGAAAATCGGGGGACAACTTACTTGACAACAGCATTATAGCATATTTCTTGCGCTCTGTCAAGGCGTTTTTCAAAAAATTTTCCACAGCTTCGATTGCAATTCGGCTGTGGAAAGCTGTGGATAAGTCCGGAGGCTGTGCGAGGGTATTTTTGGTTTGTTCGATGAAATGGTTTGTTGCCGCTTGCCTCCGGTTGGGAGGAAAGGGTTTGCACTTTGGTCTGTTCTTCCCCCATGGGAGTATATTCACTTGGGTTGGTTGCCTCCCCGATTGGGGGCGCCGCCCCCAAACCCCCGCCCGGGGGGCCGCTTGCGCGGCGGCCCCCCGGGACCCCCCGCGCGGCAGGGGAGTCCCCCTGCACCCACTCGGAAACTTGCCCGCTTGGATGGAAAATTCGCCTCATGTCCTGTAGGGCGAATTTTCCATAGGCGCTGCTCTGTTCCTCTGCTTTGGTTGGGGGCATGGTTTCGGTGTTCTGTGTTGCTTGGGTGTGGAACTCTTGCCTCATGCCTCTTGCTACTTGGTGGGGTAGCGCTCCTCGTCCGGCTTCCAAAGCCCGAGGTTGCGGACTAAGATGCTGTGCCCGCGCCATGTATAGGCTCGGTTCGGCAAATCCATGGTTTGCTCCGTAAGTATAGGCTGTATATCTTCCGCAAACTCCGGGAGAGGGTTGATGCGTACATCCCAGTTGGCGGGGCAGACTTCTTGGCAGGTGTCACAGCCCCAGATGCAGCCGCTCTGCTTGACCATGTCCGCTGCCTTGGCGGGCAGCGGGATGCGCCTTTGCAGAATCATGGAAAGGCACAGGTCGCGCCGCAGTTTGCCGGAGTCGAGCGCCTCCCCGGGACAGCGCGACCTGCAGTGCCCGAAGCAATCGGTGCATGGGTGCGGCTGCGGGGTTAGGCGCATCGGCTCAAAAGGTATATCGGTCACAATCTCCCCGATAAACACCCAACTGCCGTAGGCTTTGGTTATCAGCAAGCCATGCCGGCCGCGGACACCCAGCCCCGCTTCGACTGCCAAAGCCACTTCCGGGAACGGAGAGTTGTCGCAGAACCGCGCCATCTGCGCCGTCGGATAGGCGGCGCGCAACTTCTCACAGACCTCGCGCAGCCGGGCACTCACGACTTTGTGGTAATCCGGTACGCAGGCATAGCGGGAAATGTTCCGGTTTTTCCCATACCGCTCCTCCGGCAATAGGTAGGGGAAAGCCGCAACGATGATGGATTTCGGCTCTTTCGGGATGAGACCCGCATTCTGTGTATCCAAGAGAGTAATTGCCGCGGGGTAGGGGATGACACCCCAGAGGGGGAGCGTCTCGAGCAGTTCCAACGGAACCTGCATGGCAACAGCCCTTCTTCCTGCATCAAATTTTTGTCTGCCCCGGCGGTACGTCACCGCGAAAAAAGATTACCTGTACGAAAGAAACTTCCTTTAGGAGAAAAACTCTATCTCCAAAGCCGCGCAATAGAGATGATACAGCCGTATGTGGATTTCCTGCACCCGATACGTTTCTGTTGCAGGGGCGAGGATGGCGGTGTCCGCAAAATCCCGCATCGCCCCGCCCGAAGCACCGGAGAGCAGTATGTTCTTCGCCCCCCGCGCCGCGGCAGTCTTCATGGCGTCCAACAGTATTGCGGAGTTGCCTGAGGTGGAGATCGCCAGAAAGACATCCCCCGGTCGCGCCAAGTCATACGCCAACTGCGAGAAGACGGTCCCGGCGCCGTTGTCATTGAGCAATGCCGTCAGAATCGGGAAGTTCTGCGTCAGGCATATCGCAGGGAGCCCGCCCTCTAAGGCGCGCAGATTGCCGTCGGTGCCGAAACGCTGTACATACGCCGCCTCAAACGCAGGGTCAACCCCCCGCTTCAGCCGGAAAGACTTCAGCAACTCCCCTGTAATATGCTCCGCGTCGGAGCAGGAACCGCCGCTGCCGGCCGTCAGGAGCTTATGCCCGGCGGCAAAGGCCTCCGCCGTAAGAGATACGGCTTGCGTTAAAGCCGGTGCCGTACCGGCGAGCGCCGGATGTTCGGTATAGAATGCAGCGATATATGCCGCGGTCTCCGCTTTCATATGTAAAAGTATACCTCATTTCAACTTAGTACCATATTTTATCATATTTCGACAAGCTTTGTCAAGGGGATAAGAGAATAAGAAGTGTACATCATTCTTGTTGTTAATACGCAGAACATACGGCGCAGGATACGCCGCGCCGCAAATCATAATAAATCCTTATATTGATAGATGCGCACGTAGTCGATAATGAAATCGCTCGGCGGCTCGGTATTGGCATTGATGTCGCCGGTCCAGTCGCCTACCTCCGTGGAGAGGATAACATATTCCTCCGCATGGGAGAGGCCGAAATCCGTGCGGAATGTCTCATGCCCATCGATGTAAAAGATATACTCCTTGTCGTTCCACTCCAGGCCGTAGGTATGGTACTTCTCATAGGCATCGGCGGCGTAGAAGTTCCCCCAGCCTTTGCTTGTATGGTTCACGCCGTAGCCGTCATAGTGAATCGCACTCGAAACAGAGTCGCGCTGCACCTGCAAGCCTTTCTTATAGTTCGGGCTTTCAAATACATCAATCTCCGCGCCGTCCGCCCCGGAGCCGTCCACATTGCCGACCCCGTTGCAGAAAATCCAAAACGCAGACCACAGCCCAAAGCCTTTCGGCAGAATACACCGTGCCTCAAAGTACCCATAGGCTTGGCGAAAAGACCGGGAGGTGTCTATCCCGTCGGAGTACCATCCCGCCGGGTTCCCTGCGGCATCGGCCTCGCGGTATTCGGTTTTGATATGTAAGGCTCCATCGGTAAAAGTACACAGGTCATGCATCCAATACCCGTCACGGCGCGGCACGGCTCGCTGCCCGTCGTGGAAGTGCCCGCCCCATTTGCCGTAATTGAACTCCGTATAATCGAACTCGTCACTCCATGTCAGCTCGAACTTCGTTAAGTCCAGCGTCGGAAAGAAAGCGGGCAAGTTCGGCAGCGATACCAAGCCGCAGAACCAGTTGACCGCGACCAAAACCCAACAGAGAATCGTTTGAATGAAAGCAGACATCAGCACCATTCCTTCCGGCAGATTCAAGTTGTCCCTTGCTTATATTATAAACCACTGCACCGGCAAAGTCAATGCTTTTGGCGGCAGGCTTGCCCCTCCTTTCTTGCTTTTTGCAACTTTTCCCGCTTGCTTATTTCCCAAGGATATGCTATAATATTGTAAACAATTTTCGGGATGTGTGAGATGGAGAAAAAAACATCGGGTATAAGTGCAAATCTCCCCAAAGAGGTTCCTGGTTCTCTATCTGTCAACGCTTCAGACGAAAGCCGCGAGTGGATATGCGGGCGCGGCGCGGTGCTGGAGGCGCTGAAAGGCGAGCGTGCCGCCGACACGCTTTACCTCGCGAAAGGCGCAGAGAACCTCTCCCACTTGGCTGCGATAGCGAAAGCGCGCGGCATTACAGTCAAGGACACGGACCGCAAGAAGCTGGATTTGCTCTCCGGAGGTGCCAACCACCAGGGCGTGATGCTGCGGATAGCGGCACTGCCTTATGCGGAAGTACCGGACATCCTCGCCGCCGCCGCGGAGAAAGGCGAGCAGCCGTTTCTGCTCCTCTGCGACGGGATAGAGGACCCGCACAACTTGGGCGCCTTACTCCGCACAGCGGAAGCGGCCGGTGTTCATGGGGTAATCATCCCCAAGCGGCGGCAGACCGGTCTCACGTGGGCCGCCTGCAAAGCGGCGGCGGGAGCGGCGGAGCATATGCCGGTGGCGCGCACGGCAAACCTGACGCAGTGCATCACCGACCTCAAGCAAAAGGGCATCTGGGTGTACGGCGCGGATATGTCCGGCACAGACTACCGCAAGCAGGATTTCAGCGGCGGGGCGGCGCTCGTCATCGGCGCGGAGGGGCAGGGGCTCTCCCGCTTGGTGAAAGAGAACTGTGATGTGTTGGTCAGCCTGCCGATGCGCGGCAAAATCAACTCCCTCAACGCCTCCGTGGCAGGGGGAATCCTTATGTACGCCATTGCGGTAAGCAGGGAACAGTAAACACGGATAAAGCAGGGGGATAGACATGGCAGACGGGAATACCGCAACCCATACGAGCCAATCGGAAGTGCTTGCAGGTATAATCAACCAAGCGCATACCGGCACCGCGGCACGCAGAGCGCACTCCGCCGAGGAACTGCGGGAACTGGATCAGCTCCTCGCCGCGGCACGGGAGGAAATCTCCAAGCCGCTTTGGCCGGAGGACGCCCCCCTCCCGCCCCCTGCGGAAGTGCAGGGCTTACGGAACTCCGCCCCCGGCTCTGTGCCTCCGGTCGCCGAGGCAGGCGCTCTCTTGCCGCCGCTGGGCGGCACACAAACGCCTATTGCAGCCGAACTGCCTTTGCCGGAGGACCCGCTGTCCATAGCGGTCACACAGAGCCCGGACAGCCCGGCACCGGCGTACCGGCCACCCTTCGAGTACACCAAACCCGAGCAGCGCAAGGCAACGGCTGTGCGGTTTGCCTCCCGGTGCACGCGCACACGCAATGAATCAATGATCCTTTGCCTCACCGCCCTCCTCTCCCTGACGGTTTGGTTCCTGGGGGGCACCCAAGGCGCAGCCTCTCCTGCGGGGGCGGCGGCGCAGCTGTTCTTCCTGGCGGCGGCATTCTGCGTCCGCGCGCCCTACCTATGGGAAGCCCTGAAGCAAAAGCGTCGCGGCGCAGACGGTCTGTGGGCGGCGGCATTTCTTGCCTCGGTCGGAAGCACGGTATACCTGCTCTACACGGAGAACGCCGTATTGGGCAGTTCGGCGCCGTTGGTTTTGGTCACGGCGGCAGGGCTGTCTGCGGTGTCTTATTATACATGGAAACTGGGCGCGGGGGCATTCCGCTTCGTGACAAAGGAGGAGCCGCACCCCTACAGTGCCTTCGTCAATGAGGAGAACGCCATCTGCCCGGCGCGGGTGGGCTTCCCGGAGCGCTTTGCGGCGCAGGCGGCCCACGAGCCGGCGGCGGACGGTTTTGCCGGTGTGTTTATACCGGCGGCCGTTGCGTTGGCGCTCGCCGCCGGTATGGCAGCGGGATTCTTTCTCCACAGCATAGCGGATGGTCTCTGCGTTGCGGTCAGTGTGCTGAGCTGCGGGATACCGGTGGGTTTGCTCCTGAACGTCATGGTTCTGCGCCGCCGGGAGCTGCAGGGAAAGGTCCCGTGGCGCCTCCTGAATACGGATGCGGCGGCGGCCCTCGCCGCGCAGAACGCTTTGGTGATAGACAGTGCGGATCTGTTCCAAACCCAAGCGGGCTGCCTCTTGGGCTGGAAAGAGTTCGGTGCGATTCGGCAGGATGCGGCCTTGCTCTATGCCGCCGCCGTGGCCGTCCATGGGGAGGGCGCCATCGGCGGTGCCTTCGCCGCCGTGACAGACGGTGACAAATCGGTGCTGCCGCGGCTGGATTCCTGCTTCTATGAGGAAGCGATGGGTCTGCGCGCCGTCGCGGACGGACACATTATCCTGCTGGGCAACCGCCTGATGATGAAGACGCACTGCATCGGCTCCCTGCCCACGCAGAGCAGCGAACGCCGCCACGCCGTGGACGGCCGTTCAGTGCTGTACCTGGCGGTGGACGGTGTGCTGGCGGCGCTCTTCATCGTGAAGTATGCGCCGGATGTGCGCCTGCGCCCGCTCCTTGTGCAACTGGCGCGGCAAGGAAAGATCGTCACCGCCTGCAACACAGACCCCGGGGTCACGCAAAGCGGTCTTTGCAACGCCTTCAGACTGCCGGATAACGAGATTGTCCTCCTGCCCAAACGCCGCTCCGAGGCGGCACGGGTGGATATGCGCACGGTATTGGAGCGCGCGCCGGGCGGCGTGTACTTCCGCGCCTCTCTGGGTGCATACCTGGGCGCAATCATTGACTGTACGCGCCTAGCGCACCATGTCCGGGTGCTGCGCACGTTTCACGTTGTAGGTCTGGCGGTCACGGCGGCATTCTGCATCTTGGCCGCTGTAACCGGCAAGGCGGCTCTGCTCTCCCCGCCCGCGCTCTTGCTCTTCGGGGCAATCTGGAACGCCGCGGCCGGCATCCTCCGTTTGCAGCGGGAAAGGTGAGGGTTTTTCCGACAGAATGCGACACACTATACAGTATGCCCTTTGGCAACGGACAGCGTTCCTTTTGTGCAAAATGACGGCAATCGGCCGAATACGCACCGAACAATCGTCATTTTGACGGAAAGGAAGCCCCGCCCAACTTTTCCCGGGAAGCAATCCCATTGACAAATGGAACTTTTTGGGGTATAATATTGTCAAATAGACGTGCGTCAAACAGGCAAGTCCGAATCGAAAGAAGAATGTCAGCGGCAAAAGGCGAAGCAAAAAGAACCTGAAAGCAGAAAAAGGACAAGTCCCGGCACCTGAGTCAACAGATTTCTTTGCAGCCTGCCCGCAGAAAACACGGGGGTACTGAACTTATGCTCAACGCGCAGCAACTCAAGCAAGGCATCCGCACGGCCGCGAAACGCCTCGGCCTGCACCAAGGGGAAGTGGATGCCCTCAACGTCTTCCCGGTCCCGGACGGCGACACCGGGACGAATATGTCCATGACCATGCAGGCCGCCGCCCGCGAGATTACGGTCGTCGACGACGAGGCCGGCTTTGACGCCGCCGCCGAGAAAGCGGCCTCCGCAATGCTCCGCGGGGCGCGCGGCAACAGCGGTGTCATCCTGTCGCTCATCTTCCGCGGTTTCTCCAAGGCTGTCAAGGGCAAGAAGGAAGTTTCCGGCGCGGATGTGGCGGAGGCACTGAAAACCGGAACAGAAGCCGCCTACGGTGCGGTCATGAAGCCGAGCGAAGGCACCATCCTCACGGTCGTTCGCGTCGCGGCACAGAAAGCCGCCGAGACCGCCAAGGAAAAGGCGCACGATGCCGCCGCCGTCTGGGAGGCGGCGCTCGAGGGCGCGAAGAACGCCCTGGCGCAAACCCCGAATATGCTCCCGGTTCTCAAGCAAGCCGGCGTTGTAGATGCCGGCGGGCAGGGGCTTGTATACATTATGGAAGGGCTTCTCGCCGGGTTCCTGGGCAAGGACGAGGGCGATGAGGAGATCCTCCCTCTCCCGCAGCAGCCGGAACGCCCGGTGTCCGCCGCCGCGCAGGACTTGGGCGACATTCACTTCGCCTACTGCACGGAGTTCATCGTGGAGAAGACCGCCGACGCTGAGCTGACGGACGCCGTGCAACTGCGCGACTACCTCTACGGCTTGGGCGACTGCGTGGTCGTGGTAGACGACGACGAGATTATCAAGGTCCACGTCCACAACAACGAGCCGGGCAACGTCCTGACCTTTGCCCTGCGCTACGGGCAGTTCATCCAAGTCAAAGTGGAGAATATGCGCAAGCAGCACGAGGAAACGCAGTGGGCCGAGGCCGAGCAGAACAAAAAAGCCCAAGAGGGCGGCACCCCCGCCAAACCTGTGAAGCCCTACGGCATCGTCGCCGTAGCAGTCGGTGCCGGCATCGAGGAGCTTCTGGAGGAGTTGGGCGTGGACGCCATCGTATCGGGCGGCCAGAGCATGAACCCCTCCACGGAGGACATCCTCAAGGCTATCAACAAGGTTCCTGCCGAACATGTCTTCGTCCTCCCCAACAACAAGAACATCATCATGGCCGCCGAACAGGCCGCGCCGCTTACAGATAAGGGTGTCAGCGTTCTGCACACGCGTTCCGTCGTGCAGGGCGTCGGTGCCATCATGGAGTTTGACGAGACCGCCGGCGTGGAGGAAAACCACGTCCAAATGCAAAAGGCCGCCGAGCGCGTGCAGACCGGCCTCATCACCTACGCCGCCCGCGACAGCCATGTGGACGGCTTGGAGATTCGCAAGGACAGCGTCATTGGCTTAGAGAACGGCAAGCTCACCGTCACGGAAGAGGAGCCGGTCCGCGCCGCATGGCGTGTGGCGCGCCACTTGGTGCGGCAATACAAAGGCAGTATGATTACCATCTATGCCGGCGAAGACGTGACCGCGGAGCAGACCGAGGACTTGGTCAACCGCCTCAACGACCGCTACAAAGGCGAGGTGGAGGTCTCCGCCCTCCCCGGCGGGCAGCCGATGTACTACTTTATGATTTCGGTGGAGTGAGCAATGAAAGCCGAGAAGCCCGTCGCCCTCGTGAATTGGAACGGTTTCCTGAACTACTTCCCGCAGTTTGCTTGGATACCCAACGGAATCAAGGTCATCACTTACGAGGATTTGTATGTCTTCTCCTATGATGTCATCGACACCTTGGGCAAACGCCTACTGCGGGCGCTCGGCGGGGAAAACACCGAACCGGGGCTTCTCGCAAAGCTTTTACTGAAAGTGCTCTATGCCTGCCTTACATCCTGCGCCCGTATCATCGCCGGTGTGCGCTGCCGCCGCTACCGCCGCATCATCTTCCTCGGGGAGCGAATTGAACCCTCGCTCAACCGTTTCATCCGACCGAAAGCGGTGTATTACGAGTGGGACATCAAAGAGATGCCCACCGAAGACCGCTGCCGCCAAATGCAAAAGTACATGGACGTGTACACCTTCGACCCCGGGCACGCAAGTACATACGGCATCAAGCATAACCCCCAGTATTACCTCACCCCGCCGGCAGACTTGTTTGATAGGAACCCGCCTATAGAATCCGATTGCTTCTTTGCCGGCTACGGCAGATGGCGGATGCCGTTGCTGACGGCGGCTGCGGCGGATATGTGCGCTATGGGTCTGCGCCCGAAGTTCTTGGTAGCGGGGGAAGAGAACCTGCCGCCGCCGCTGGAATGGACGCCCTTCCTGCACTACTATGACATCCTCCGCCAATCCCTCGCCTCCCGCTCCATCTTCGACCCCTACCGCCCGGGGCAAACCGGCTACACCCTGCGGGTAATGGAGCATATGTTCTTCTCCAAGAAGCTGATCACCACCAACCCGCTTGTGCGCCAAGCGGACTTCTACAACCCCGCGAACATCTTCGTCTACGGCGAGGACGACATAACGACCCTCAAGGCATGGCTGGACATTCCATTCAAACCCGTGCCGGAGGAGATTAAGGACTACTATACCTTGGAGATGTGGGTAGAACGGTTTGGCAGTAAACGGTGAATCAATCGGAAAGGGAAAGACTGCATGAAGCGGAAGCTGAACTTGTTTGTATCGCTCAATAGCAATTACTATCTTTTCCTGCCATGGTGTAACAAGTCTTTCTTAGAATGCTGTACCGTCGATGCGTTTTTTTGGTTCCAACCGCAGGACCGGCTCCTTCGGCTCTGTTACAAACTGCATATCCTTCCGCGAATCACGATTCAGAAATCGGCTGTCCGCAAGCGCAATAAAGAATACAACCGTATCATTATTCATGCTGCTCTGACAAACGAGCAAGTCCGCATCCTTGCAGCAGAGAACTGCCGACCCATTCTCTATCTATGGGATGACAACTATGCCAAGGACATTTCTTACCGCTTGCTTTTTCTGAAAGAGAATCTGGATATATACGCCTTTTCCGAAGAGAGCGCAAAACGAACCGGCACAAAACTGAATCCGACATTCTATGTTCGTCCGCCTATTGGGCGCTTTGATATGCTTACTCTTCCTACAACTGACATCTTTTTCTGCGGTGGTGCCAGAGACCGTCGAGAGACCCTCCTGCAAGCCATGCAAGACTTTCAAGCACAGGGTTTACAAACCGACTTCCATGTACATAAAGCTGACCCGCCCCTAACGCACAGCGGTTGGATCAACGAACCCGAGTGGCTTTCCTATGATGACACCATCCGCATGATGCTCCGTGCCCGCGCCATTTTCGACTGCTACGCCTACGGTGCCACAGGCTACACCCTGCGCGTGATGGAGCATATGTTCTTCTCCAAGAAGCTGATCACCACCAATGCGCTTGTGCGCCAAGCGGACTTCTACAACCCCGCGAACATCTTCGTCTACGGCGAGGACGACATCACGACCCTCAAGGCATGGCTAGACAT
>JAISUW010000006.1 GCA_031271865.1 Oscillospiraceae bacterium | reverse complement strand
GCCCCCAAGCAACCGAAAGGAACAGAGTAGCGCATATGGAAAAATCTGCATTCAGGATTTGGGCAGATTTTTCCATCCAAGCGGGCACTTCTGCAAGGGGGTCCGGGGTCCTCCCCGGCCGCGGGGGGTCCCGGGGGCGCCGCGGGACGCGCCCCCGGGCGGGGGTTTGGGGGCGGCGCCCCCAATCGGGGAGGCAACCAACCCAAGTGAACATACTCCCATGGGGGAAGAACAGACCGAAGTGCAAACCCTTTTATCCTAACCAAGAGGCAAGAAGCAAGAAGTCCCCTTGACAATCCGCCGAAAACAGCGTATAATACCAATGGAAAGCTACACAGAACAGGAGCAGATATGCGCAAGAGGCTCAAGAAGATACTCACGGTCATCCGAAAGCACTTCGGGGAATCTCTGCGCGCCGTGGCACCGATTACGTTCATTGTGGTTGCGCTGTGCTTTACCGTCGCCCCTATATCCAACGGAACCTTCGTGTCTTTCGTTGTCGGGGCGGCACTCCTTGTTGTGGGCATGAGCCTTTTCAATATCGGCGCACAGACCGCCATGCTCCCCATCGGTGAACGCATCGGCACTTTTGTCACGAACTCCCGGAAGCTGTGGCTCTTCATCCTTGTGCCTTTGCTGGTGGGCATACTGGTTACGGTCAGCGAGCCGGATCTCCATGTCCTGGCCGAGCAGCTGCCCGGCATTCCGAACATGGTTCTGCTGCTGTCCGTCGCTGTGGGTGTGGGTCTGTTTCTGGTGATCGCCCTGCTGCGCCTGCTCTTCCAACTGCCGCTGTCATGGATTCTGCTGGGGCTGTATATCGGCGTGTTCGGCTTGGCGGCTTTTGTGCCGGGCGACTTCGTGACCATTGCCTTTGATGCCGGCGGGGTCACAACGGGACCGATGACCGTACCGTTTATCTTGGCACTGGGCTTCGGCGTTGCCTCCATCCGCAGCGACGAACACAGCGCCGACGACACATTCGGGCTGGTCGCGCTCTCCTCCGTCGGACCGATTCTGACGGTGCTGCTCTTGGGTCTGTTCTACCCCGGCGGGGTCGGCGAATACGCTCCCGCCGCCCTGAACACAGCCGAGAACACCCGCGAAATCTGGCAGGAGTTCACGCGGACGGACAGCGGCTTCCTGCACTACGCCGCGGATGTCGCGGTATCGCTGGCACCCATTGCGCTCTTCTTCCTTATCTTCCAAGCGGCCGGATTAAAGATGAACCGCAAGGCTTTCGGGCGTATCGCCGCCGGGATGCTGTACACCTTTCTCGGTTTGGTGCTGTTCCTGACGGGGGTGAATGTCGGCTTCATGCCCGCCGGACGTTTCTTGGGGGCGGGCTTAGCTGAATTGCCCGAGCGCTGGGTGCTGATACCGGTAGCTATGCTGATCGGCTTCTTCATCGTCCGCGCCGAACCGGCGGTACACGTGCTCAATAGCCAGGTAGAGGAGATCACCTCCGGTGCCATCCCCGCCAAAGCGATGAACATGGCGCTGGCTATCGGTTTGTGTGCCTCATTGGGATTGGCGATGCTACGCTTGCTGACCGGACTTTCCATCTTCTGGTTCCTTGTGCCGGGCTATGCCTTGGCGCTGGCACTCTCTTTCTTCGTGCCGAAGATATTCACGGCCATCGCTTTCGACTCCGGCGGCGTGGCATCCGGACCGATGACGGCGACGTTCCTGCTACCTTTCTCCATCGGCGCCTGTGTCGCTTTGGGAGGCAACCCGGCGCGGGACGCTTTCGGTGTGGTGGCGATGGTAGCCATGACACCCCTGCTGACCATACAGATTATGGGCTTACTCTACCGCATTCGGCAGAAGAGAGAAGCGGACGCAGAAACTGCCGTCCCGCCCGATGCCGAGATTATTGACTAAAGGAGACAGAGCTGTATGCTGGATGCGCAACTCATGTTTGCTATCATGGACCGCAACCGTGTCAAGGACTTCATCGCATTCTATAAGCTCTACGAATGGCCGAGTGCCCATGTGCTTCTGGGGCACGGCAGTACCGCGGAGGAGATTCTCAACTACCTTCAGTTGGGCGAAAAGGAAAAGGCCGTCCTCATCTGCGGCGCGGGCGGTAACACCGTACGCAAGTGCATGGAACGAATGCACCGCCTCCAGAACCTAGAAGAATTCGGCGGCGCCTTGGTGCTGACCGTACCCGTAGGGAGCATCGGCGGCCAAAGCACCGCCAAGACGCTCACCCAAACCAATACCATCGAAAGAAGAGAAGAACCTATGGAAGCGCAGGAAGCATTCGCGCTGATTATCACCATCGCCAAAGAGGGATACAGCAATTTGGTCGTAGAGGCGGCGCGCAAGAAAGGCGGCGCGACGGGAGCCACCATTGTCCACGCCCGCGGCGTCGGCATGGACGAGGAGAAGAAGTTCTTCGGCATCTCCCTCTCGGATGAACGGGAGCTTGTACTCATCGCCTGCCACAACCGTTGTAAGAAGCAAATTATGAAAGCCATCTTAGAGGACCCCTCCGCCGAAAAGGCGAAGCCCGTAGTGTTCTCCCTCCCCGTCAGCGACGCCGGCGGGCAGTGGATTTGGAAAGAGGAGGAGAGCAAAGGCGGTTGACAGGGAATGAAAGTGAAATGTGAATTCTTGCCTCCGGTTGGGAGGAAAGGGTTTGCACTTTGGTCTATTCTTCCCCCATGGCAGGATATTCACTTGGGTTGGTTGCCTCCCCGTTGGGGGGCGGCGCCCCCAAGGTGGGGGAACAGAGCTATCCTATCAGCATACCATCAGGCAGAACCCAACCAAAGTGCAAAACCGGAAGCAAGAGAATAATCCCCTTGCGTTCGGCGGCAAAACGTGGTATAATACCATAAGAAACCCCCACAGGGAGGACCCCATGGCAGACAAAGCGCCCAATCCCGACAGACCCCTCCAAGCGGCCGCCAACCGCAAAGCATACCACGACTACTTCGTGCTGGAAGAGTACGAGGCGGGCATAGCGCTGCAAGGCACAGAGGTCAAATCCATCCGGCAAGGCAAGCTCAACCTTAAGGACAGTTGGGTGGACATCAAAAACGGCGAGATGGTTCTCAAGTCCATGCACATCAGCCCCTATGACCAAGGCAACCGCTTCAACCACGACCCCTTGCGCGACCGCAAGCTCCTCATGCACAAGCGAGAGATTGTCCGCCTCTTTGCCCGCATCAAGCAGGACGGCCTGACGCTCATACCGCTCTCGGTCTACTTCCTCAAAGGCAAGGCGAAAGTAAAAATCGGTCTGTGCAAGGGCAAAAAGCTCTACGACAAGCGCGAGGCCGCCGCACAGCGCGACGCCAAGCGCGAGATGGACCGCCACATGAAAGAACGCTGAACACTTTTCCCGTCAAGCGCAACCGTTGCCGCCGGGAGGGCAAAAGAAGCTGCGGGAAATTCTTCTATGCAGCTTGCAATCGGGCATAAGATATGGTATAATTAGGTATGCAGCAGCCGCCGGCCGGCAGCACTGCGGACAGTCTATCATTTTTGGAGGGGAACCCATCATGCTCAACAAGAACCGCATCGGCATCCTGACACTGGGCGTTTGCCTGATAATCTACGGCATCGTCTTCCTCATGCACGCTTTCATTCCGGCATGGAACTACGCGGACGCCATCCGCTTCTGGCCAATCGTGCTGATTATGCTCGGTCTGGAAGTGCTGGCCAACGCCATCTTCCGCAAAAAAGAGGACGACGCCGTGCCGCTGAAGCTGGACGGTCTGTCGGTCATCCTGCTGGTTGTAGTTCTGGTATTCGCTTTCGCTCTGGCAGCCACAGAGTTCGCCGCCGCCAAGCTCCCTGCCCTCCTGGAGGACTTTAAGAATACTTGGGACGCCGCAATCACCAAGAAGTAGAAAGGTTACCTTATGGCTGACGGCACTGAACGCCTCGTAAGGCTCATCCGAAACAGTACCGACACTGTCTTCTTCGGCGGTGCCGGCGTATCTACGGAGAGCGGCATCCCGGACTTCCGTTCCGAGAAGGGACTGTATGCCGCGCAATCGGTCTACGGTCATGTGCCGGAGGAACTCCTGTCGCATACATTCTTCCTGCGTGACCCGGAGACATTCTTCCGCTATTATAAAGGCAGTCTCCTCTACCCTGACGCAAAGCCCAATGCCTGCCACCGCGCCTTGGCAGCGCTGGAGCAGCAGGGAAGGCTCTCGGCGGTCATCACGCAGAACATAGACGGCCTCCACCAAAAGGCCGGCAGCAAAACGGTTTGGGAACTGCACGGCTCCAACGAGCGGCATTACTGTATGCACTGCGGCGCGAAGTATACCCTCGCCGACGTCATGGCGCAGGAAGGCGTCCCGCTGTGCCGCTTCTGCGGCGGCATCATCCGCCCGGATGTCGTCCTCTATGAGGAGAACTTAGACCGGGCGGTGATGAGCGGTGCCATACGTGCCTTAGACAGCGCCAATCTGCTGATTGTAGCCGGTACGTCCCTTGCCGTCTACCCCGCGGCGGGACTGCTGCGCTGTTTCCATGGCACACATTTGGTGCTAATCAACAAGTCCGCCACACCGATGGATTCGGCGGCGGACTTGGTCATGCATTGCGCTGTCGGGGATGTCTTCGCAGCCGTGATGGAGCTGCTGTAGAGGCAGGGGCTCAGCCTACGGCTGTGGTTTCTGTGATTACAATCGTCGTTGCCTCCGGCACATCTAGCGCCGGGGCTTCTGTAACTGTCGGCACGCCAAGCGCCGGGGCTTCTGTGAACGTATCGGTTGCGGCATCCGTTGCGGCGTTTGTTTCCGGCGCAGAGGGGTAGACTATGCCGTTCACGGTCACGGTTTTGATCAGCGTAAAGGTCACATTGGCAGAGCCTTCGCCCGCAAACTCCCCTTGCCCGGTCAGGACAGCCGAGCCGTCCGTCTTTTCGGTGACCGTCAGCTCCAGCAGACGGTCAGTCGCTTTGTCTGCTTTGGCATAGAGCGTATAGGACCGGCTGTTGACTTGGTACGACGCCGCAGCATAGTCCTCGGCTTTCGCCAGCTCTGCGGTGAGGGCTGCTTCGTCATCCGCTTTGATATATGCCGACAGATCTGCCGCCTCGCCGCGGATTTCATAGTACTTGTCATTCTCCGCCCAAGTGGCGCCGTCCGCCTGCAGTTCCTCGGCCGCAAGCTGCGCGATGGCATCGTCGCTCACGCCGGCAAGGTCAGCGCGGGTACCTGCGTCGCGGGCGGCTTTCATCTCGTCAATCTTCTCCCGCAAGCGCACGGCTGTGGCTTCCTCCGTCTTCAGCGTGGTGAAGTCGCCGGCGCTGAACCCCGTAATCAGGAACGGCGCACTCTCCGCCGTGGCGGGGTCGTCTGTTTTGTTGAGTGTATCTGTGATATAGCTCTTGGCGTCGTCGGCATACTGCTGCACGAGTTGGTGGTCGCTCTCAATGCGGTCCAGGCTGTAGCGCGTCTCCACTTTGTAGCTCTCGGCACTGTTCAGGTCAAGCACGAGCCGCGTGAGGTACTCGGCGGCCTTTCCCTCCTCCGTGGCGGACGGGTCAAGGGCGGTGACGGCAGGCGCGGTGGTGGTGACTTCCTCCTCCGGCACCAGGTCGCAGGCGAAGAGCGTCAGGGACAGGCACAGCGCGAGGAGCACACCGGCGGTTTTTTGCAAGCGTTTCATAAAAGGCAATCTCCTTACTTCTTTGTAATATATCCAGTATGCCCCCAAAAGGGCTGTGCATTCATGCCTTTTTTGTACTGACCTTGGCATCCGCATAGGGAGCCAGCCCCACCTCGTCGTAGAGGTAGGTGATTTCGCTGATGATGTCCAAACAGGCCTCCATGGCCTTGGGGTTGAGGCTCTCCACCGTATCCAGGCGCGTGTGGTAGTAGGCGGCGGGTGCCGGGTCCATCGCTGCAAACGCCGCACCGTGCAAGCCGGCCTGCGTGGCGGCGGCGGCATCCGATCCGCCGAAGAAGAGGTTCTCATAAGGGATGTCATACCCTGCGCGCCGGGCGCCGTCCTTCATGAGAGCGCAAAGCGGCGCATCGTGCTTTACCGTGCCGGAGAGGTCGGTAACATAGATACCGATGTAGTCATAGTCCGTCATGGTATCCAACGCGATGAAAGAAGTTTCCGCATCCGAAAAGTCATGCGTCTTGCAGAAGGCTTTCGCGCCGCGCAAGCCGCCCTCCTCATTCCCGGCGCAGAGCACGATGAGTTCCGTGTTCTCCAGACGCAGGTCCGCGTCGGCAAGCATCTTCTGCACCGCCATGGAGCAGAAGCAGCCGGAGAGGTTGTCCGAGGCACCCATGACGACCATCTTGTTATCCTTGAAGAACAGCCCGCCCAAAAGCGGTACCGCCAGCACGGCGGCGATGTACGAGAGAACCTTCAGCCACACAGGACGCTCTGCGAGGGAAGCCAAGCCCCCGAAGCCGCCATGCTCCGCGAGGAGGGAAGCAACAGCCGCCCCGAAGGTGAAGAAGATGGACCCGAAGCACAGTGCCATGACGACAATCAGCAGCTTCGGGCTTTTAAAGTATTTGTAACCCCAGTAGGTATAGTGCCACTCATAGGCGGAGTCCGCGTGGCCGCAGAGGATGAGGCGGCGTTTCAGCTCCCCCTTTGGTTTACGGACGGCGACGACATTGTGGGAGGTCTTCTGCGGGTACAGAGGGTCGATAAACTGTTTATACATCCCAAACTCAAGTGCAACGGTCAGCAGAACAAGTGCCAGAAGCACGGCGGCAATCAGTGCATAGCCGATATTCAGCAGCACCGCCGCTGCCACCCCGCCGATGACGCTCCAGACAATCCAGCCCAAGAAAGCGCGCGGGGCTGTCCGAAACGGCTCAATCTCCACCGAATCAGCGGCGGACTTGAGTTCTGCCGCCATCATCTCCTGTGCCTTCCGTTCTGCCTCGCTCCCGGCCTCGCGGGGACCTGTCGCGGCGCAGACTTTCTTTATCCCCCGGATAGCAAAGTTGGTATACTCCCGCCGCTTCTGTTCGTAGTTCGGAATTGCTTCGCGTGCTGTCATGCTTGTCTACCTCTCCCATGCGTTGTGCTTCGGCAGCGCACGCCGTTGTGTGTCCTGCCTGAATTTTCCTATATATAGATTATATAGCGTGGGAGAGGAAAAGTCAAGCGTTTCTTTCGTCGGACTTGCCCTCTGCGTCTTCACAGCCGCCGCTGTAGGGGCAGGAGGCGCAGCCGCACCCGCAGGACGCGCCGCCGGACTGCCGGGCTTTGCGCTTGTCTTTGACGAGCTTGGCTATGACCATTGCGACCAATCCCGCGACGACCAGCAGGACGATGATTGTGCCGAAGTTAGCGGACAGGAAAGCCATCATGATAACACCTCCATAAGTTACGTTGCCTTACGCCGCAGGGAGCAGTTTCTCTTTCCCCCCGGGTGGGCGGCGCACAAGCAAGAACACAAAGGCAGCGATGCACAGCAAAGCGGCCGCGGCTCCAAAGCCGAAATGCCCCCCGGCCATCCACCCGATTTGGTAGATACACAAGCTGACCGCATACGCAAAGAGCATCTGGTAGCCGATGGCCGTCCAGAACCAGCGGGCGTTGTTCATCTCCCTGCGGATGGCACCGATGGCGGCGAAGCAGGGCGCGCAGAGCAGATTGAACACGAGGAAAGAATAAGCGGAGAGCGGCGCATAGGCGTTGCGCAGGTTTGCCCAGATTTCCGCACCGTCTTCACTGACCTCTCCGGCGAAGTGGTAGAGGATGCCGAATGTGCCGACCACGTTCTCTTTGGCGATGAGTCCGGTGAAGGTAGCGACGGCGGCCTTCCAGTCCCCCCAACCCAAGGGGATGAAGAGCGGAGCGATGGCCATCCCGACCTTTGCCAAGAGGGAGTTGTCCATGTCCTCCACCATGCCGAAGCCGTTTTCAAAACCGAAGCTGGAGAGGAACCAAACGGCAATCGTCGCCAAGAGAATGATGGTGCCTGCTTTCTTGATGAAGGACCAGCCGCGTTCCCACATGGAGCGCAGGATGTTGCCCGGGGTCGGCCAGTGGTAGGCAGGCAGTTCCATAACAAAGGGAGCCACATCCCCGCTGAAGAGCTTGGTTTTCTTCAGGATGATACCGGAGCAGACAATGGCGGCCATCCCCACAAAGTATGCGGAGGCTGCAACCCAACCTGCGCTGTCAAAGATGGCGCCGGCGATCAGCGCAATGACCGGCAGCTTCGCAGAGCAGGGGATGAAGGTTGTGGTCATGACGGTCATGCGGCGGTCGCGGTCGCTCTCTATGGTGCGGGAGGCCATGATGCCGGGCACGCCGCAGCCCGTGCCGATCAGAATCGGAATAAAGGACTTGCCGGACAGCCCGAAGCGGCGGAAGACGCGGTCCATAATGAATGCAATCCGTGCCATGTAGCCGCAGGCCTCCAAAAACGCCAGGAACGCAAACAGGACAAACATCTGCGGAACAAAGCCCAGCACCGCACCGACACCCGCCACGATGCCGTCGAGAATCAGGCCCTGCAGCCAATCGGCGCATTGAATTGAATTCAATACCCCCTCTATCGCCGGCGGGATAATCTCCCCGAAGAGGACATCGTTGGTCCAGTCCGTGACGAGGGCGCCGACCGTTGTCACGCTCACATAGTACACGAGGAACATAATCGCCGCGAATATCGGCAGTGCCAGGAAGCGGTTGGTGACGACCTTATCTATCTTGTCAGATATGGTGAGTTTGCCCTTGCTCTTGACCTTGACGCAGCCTTTAATGATGGTATCGATATAGGAATAGCGCTCCGCGGTGATGATGCTCTCGCTGTCATCGTCGAGCTCCTCTTCCCGTTGGGCGATGTCCTTCTCAATATGATTGATGCGCTCTTGGGAGAGGGAGAGTTTTTCCGCTATCTTCTCATCCCGCTCAAAGAGCTTGATGGCAAAGAAGCGCTGCTGCTCCTCCGGGAGGTCGTGGAGGACGGCTTCCTCTATGTGCGCCAGCGTGTGTTCCACAGAGCCGCTGAACTTGTGCTTCGGCTCCGTCTTCGTAGAGCGCGCAGCGGCGATTGCCGCTTTCGCGGCTTCCTCCGTGCCGGTACCCTTGAGGGCGGAGATCTCCACGACCGCACAGCCCAACTCCCTGGAGAGCTGCTCGGTATTAATTTTGTCTCCGTTCTTACGGATGATGTCCATCATGTTCAGGGCAATAACAACCGGGATGCCCATCTCCGTGAGCTGGGTAGTGAGGAAGAGGTTGCGCTCCAGGTTCGTGGCATCTATGATGTTGAGGATAGCGTCGGGACGCTCGTCAATCAGGTAGTTGCGTGCCACGACCTCCTCCAGCGTATAGGGGGAGAGGGAGTAAATCCCGGGCAGGTCGGTGATGGTTACGCTCCTGTCGGTCTTGAGTTTGCCTTCCTTCTTTTCGACCGTAACGCCCGGCCAGTTGCCGACAAACTGGTTGGAGCCTGTCAGCGCGTTAAAAAGTGTGGTTTTGCCGGAGTTGGGGTTGCCTGCAAGGGCAATCGTGATGGACATCTCATTCATCTCCTCGTGTTATGGGTAGGTAGATTGTTAGTTATAACTAACATCGCTCGCCGGAGAAAGGCGGGGACAAAGGCATCCTCGCTTAGCTTATGCAGTTTCTCCGACTTCTATCAGTTCGGCATCCGCTTTGCGCAGCGAAAGCTCGTAGCCGCGCACAGTGACTTCAATGGGGTCGCCCAAGGGTGCGACTTTGCGGACATAGACATCCACACCTTTGGTGATACCCATCTCCATAATGCGCCGCTTCAGGGGTCCTTGCCCGCCGATGCGCAGCACCTGTACGGTGGCTCCCGGTTTGATTTCCTTTAGGGTAGGCATATGTAATCTCCTTTCTTTCCGGTATTAGATATATATGTAGTGCGCCATTTCCTTGCTGATGGCCACGCGGGACTCGCGGATATTGACAATCACATTGCCGCCGTTCTGCGTCACCACCGTCACATGGGAACCCGGCACAAAGCCTAAGGTTTCCAAGAACTGGCGTGTCTCGGTCTTTCCGCCTATCTTTTTTATCGAATTCTCTTCCCCCGGTTTTGCTAACATCAATGGCATCATTTTCCCGCCCCTCACAGTTAGTTGATTCTAACTACGTGCATATTTTACCACAATGAATTTGAAAAGTCAAGCCTTTTCCCAACTTTTTTCATTTTCGGCATTTTGCACAAAAATATCCAAACGAATTCTGAAGTATTGAACAGCTGACCGGGGGCATGGGGGCTTCGCGAAGCCCCCGGGCGGTTCGCGAACCGCCGGAGCCGGCACTGCACAAAGTAATTGACAAAAAGCAAAAGAAGTGTTACAATTGTGTTAGGGAAATCCACTTGCAGTGTTTGGCTGACACGGCGGACATAGCCTACAAGGACACAATAGGAGATGACAGCATGGTATTCGGCATGACATGGGCAGAGTTCTATGCGTTCTTGGATCGGTTTTACCGACCGGTCATGGCATGGATTCTCAGTACAACGGCGTGCATCACAATCCCGATACAGAGCCTAATCTATCCCGCCAAGAAAGCATACATCCCGCCGGAAGCTGCGGCGGCGGTTTACGGCATAGATGGCGGGAGCGAACTGGATTTGACGGATTGGAAGATCGTATACAACGCCGCCGCTGACGCTGCAAACGTAACGGCCGCAACCGCCTTACAGAACTATATTAAGCAGTGCACAGGTGTCACCCTTCCTGTCGCGCAGGACAGCACAGCCGCCGGCGCCCGGGAGATTCTCATCGGCCAGACCAACCGGGAGACCGCCGGGCAGATTGACCGCACGGCGATTCCGCGGGACGGATACACTTGGCAGCTTGACAGTGCGGCGGAGCGTCTCTTCCTGACGGGCGCCAATGGACGCGGCACGCTGCAAGCCGTCTATCAGTTCCTGGATAAGTTCTTCGGCGTAAAGTTCTATATCGCCTCCATCATCGTCACCCCGGCGGCGGAAAGCCCCACGATTACCATTCCGGCGGACTACAGCTACAGCTATGTGCCGCCGTTCGGCTACCGCGACCAGAGCTGGAACGGCAGTCCCAACAACGTTACCTATTGGTCCGCCAACGGACTCAGCGGCGGCAACCGGGGGGACCGCGCCGCAAGCATCGGCGGCAGCATCTTCTATGCCGGGCGGCGCTGGGCGCACACCATCATCGCCAATTTCCTGCCGTATGCCACTTATTTTGCTGCCCACCCGGAATGGTACTCCCTGCGCAAAGCCATCGACTACATAGATTTTGAGAACCCCAACGAATCCGGACCGTACCTGGAGGTGGAGGGCGGCTACCGCGTCCCGGAGCAGCTCTGCCTCTCCAACCCCGAGGTCATCACGCAGGCAGTGGCCTATGTGAAATCCGTCTGGGCCGGACCCGAGAAGATTGTTTCCCTCACCCAGCGCGACAACCAATACTACTGTGAGTGCGATGCCTGCGCCGCCATTGACGAGGAGGAAGGCTCCCACAGCGGCACCCTCATCCGCTTCATGAACGCCGTGAGTGACGCGTTGGCCGCTGACCCCGCCTATGATGGTCTGCAGTTGGATACCTTTGCCTATATGTACTCCCGGCACCCCTGCAAAACCGCACCCAATCCCAATGTCATCGTGCGTCTGTGCTCGTATGAGTGCTGCTTTGCCCACGCCTTTAATGACCCTGCTTGCGAAGTCAACGAAACGTTCGCCGCCGACCTCATCGGCTGGAGTGAACTGACAGACAACATCTTCATCTGGGACTACACGACGGACTTCAACCACTTCAACTGTATTTACCCCAACTTTCAAGTCCTCCAACCCAACTTGCAGTTCTTCCGCGACTATGGGGTGAAGGGTGTCTTTGCGCAGGGCGGCTGGACCGGCAGCACCGGCACGGAGTTTGGAGAACTGCGCGCCTATCTGCTCTGCCGCCTGATGTACAACCCGGACCTTGACTTCGACACCGAGCTGGAGGGCTTCTGCGGTGCCTTCTACGGCGAGGGCGGACCCTACATCGCCGAATTCATCCGCCAGACCATGGGGAATGTCGGCGGGAAGCCCGACCCCGCGCTCACACTGTTCCAATCCACCGCCTCCGTCTTCAATTCCATCGCCGGCGGGACTTTCCTTTCAAAGCTGTTCCCCGCAAAGGCGCACTTCGGCATATGGGAAAGTCCGGCAAACGGCACCATGCTACAGATGAAGCCGAATACCGTCAAGTACTGCGACGACCTCTGGGCGAAAGCAAAGGAACTGGCAGCACCCAATGCAACCTACCTCAACAACTGCCTGCGCAGCGAAATCAGCTGGCGGTATATGAAAGCCTGCACCCGCTCCGGGGAGTTCGCCTTTACCAACGCCATGCCGGCATGGCAAGGGGAGATACTCGATTTCTACTATGACCTGCGCGGCTATGCCGAGAACATCTACGCCTATTTTGATACTCTTCGGCAGGTGGTTCCCGATGTGTGGTCCCGCCCCTCGGAATGGGGCAGCAAAAGCGTTTGATGCCTGACACACGTGCGCGGCTCCGATTTGTCGCGCGGCACAAAGCAATTGACAAACCTCCCGAAATATGCTACAATAGGCTTAACAAATCTGCTTGTTGGGTTTGGCTTGAATTTTGGACAAAGAGGTTTCTGTATGGATTTGAAGTCATCTTCAGAGGACTATCTGGAGACTATCCTCCTGCTCTCGCGTTCTACGGACGGCTTGCACGCTTACCAGGTGGCGGATGCCATGGGCTTCTCGAAGCCCTCTGTGTCCGTGGCACTCAAGAAACTGCGCGACTTAGACATGCTGACGGTGGACGATGACGGGCACATTCACCTGACCGATGCCGGGCGCGAGGCTGCGGAGAGAGTCTACCGCCGGCACAGCGTCCTGTTTGACTGGCTGGTATCCAACGGCGTTCCCGAGGACTCTGCCTTGGAGGATGCCTGCGCCATGGAACATATTCTCTCCGAAGACACGTTCCTGATGATTGAGCGCCTGTATCAGACAGCAGCTGTGTGATTCCGGTACACACGTGCCGATACGTAAAGAAAGAGGCTTGCACCTATGGGCAAAATCAAAGGCGGACACATGGTCGTGGCGGGGATCATCCTCCTGGCGGGAACGGGGCTGTTCTTTGCGCAGCAGAGCGGGAAGCTCCCGCCGAATGCTGCGGAAAGCACGACGGCTTCCATGACCGTGACAGAGGTATCCACAGCGGATTTCGATAAGATATTCACCACCAAGCCCCCGGCGGACAGTCCCTCCGTCACAGCGCAACCGAAGACAAGTGCCGCCGCGGGCAAAACGACCGCCGCCGGTTCGAAGTCCACAACGAAAGCCCCCGCCGCGAATGCTGCCGGCGGCGGCGAGATGAAGTACCAGGACGACTACCCGGGCATCCACCCCGTGGTGGCAACCATTGACCCGGATAAGTGGTACTTGCTGCTTGTCAGCCGCGACTACGCCTTGCCGGCGGACTATGCCCCTGCGACGGAGGTCTGCCTGCCCGGCGTGTATTCCGCCAACGTTAAGATGGATGCCCGCGTGGCACCCTACTACCGCCGGATGTATAATGACGCCAAAGCGGCCGGCGTGGAGCTGACACCTTTCTCCGGCTACCGCCCCATCAGCCGCCAGAAGACCAACTTTGACAACAAGATTGCTTCCTATGAAAGCCAAGGGTACTCCAAAGAGGAAGCCGTCAACCTCGCCGCGATGACCATCCTCCCGCCCGGCTGCTCCGAGCACGAGGCGGGGTTGGCGATGGATATTGTGAACACGCAGGTCAGCTTTGAGACCACAGCCGCTTTCCGCTGGCTGCAAGAGAATGCTTACAAATACGGCTTCATCCTGCGCTACCCGAAAGACAAGACGGCCATTACCAAAATCAGCTATGAGCCTTGGCACTGGCGCTATGTCGGCACAGAAACCGCTGCGGCTATGCTCGGCACGGGCTTGTGCCTGGAGGAGTACTTGGCGAAGAAACCGTAGGCAGTGAATCATTGACAGGGAACAGGGAACCAATGGTTCCCTGTTCCATGTTTAGTATTAACCGGTCAAGCGGTTACAATCTTGGATGCCGCCTGCAAGCCGCGGCGCTCTACGGCATCTGCGCGCATTTTGTACTTGAGTATCTTCCCGGCGGCGTTCATGGGGAAGGCATCGGTGAAATCCACATAACGCGGTACTTTGTGCTTGGCCATGTTGTCCATCACGAATTGCTTAATCTCGGCTTCGGTGATTTCGGATTCAGTCGGTGCCGCGCTCTCGGTGACGGTGATGCCGGCCTTGGGGATGACCACGGCCATAATTTCCTCGCCGTAGGCCTTGTCGGGCACCCCGATGACCTGTACGTCACTGACCTTGGGGTGGGTGTAGATGAAGTCCTCTATCTCCTTCGGGTAGATGTTCTCCCCGCCGCGGATGATCATGTCTTTGATGCGGCCGGTGACCTTGTAGTTCCCGTCCGGGAGACGGCGGCAAAGGTCGCCCGTGTGGAGCCAACCGTCCTTGTCTATCGCGGCGGCGGTGGCCTCCGGCATCTTGTAGTAGCCGCGCATGATGTTATACCCGCGGCAGACGAACTCGCCGTCTGTGTTGTCCGGCAAATCCGCGCCGGTCTCGGGGTCTACGATCTTGCACTCCACACCATAGAAGGCACTCCCCACCGTGTTGACGCGCAGCTCTACGCTGTCGGTTGTGCGGCTCATTGTAGCCCCCGGCGAAGACTCCGTCTGCCCGAATACAATTACAATCTCCGTCATGTGCATCTTCTCGATGACCTCCTCCATGACCTTTACAGGGCACGGGGAGCCCGCCATGATGCCCGTACGCATATGGGAGAAGTCCGTATTCTCAAAATTCTCGTTTGCCAGCATCGCTATAAACATCGTCGGTACGCCGTGGAAACACGTGATCTGCTCGCGGTTGATGCAGTCCAAGCCCTTGCTTGGAGAGAACGCAGGAATCGGACACATCGTCGTCCCGTGCGTCACGCACGCCGTCATCGCCAATACCATCCCAAAACAGTGGAACATCGGTACCTGTATCATCATCTTGTCCTTGATTGATAAGTCCATCCCGTCCCCTATCGTCTTGCCGTCGTTGATGATGTTGTTGTGCGTCAGCATTACCCCCTTCGGAAAACCCGTCGTCCCCGATGTGTATTGCATGTTGCATACGTCGTCCGGGCGGCACGCCGCTGCCCGGCGGTCCACTTCGGTCTGGAGCGCGGCGGCCGTATTACGGCCGCTCCCCGCGGCCGCAATGCGGCCGCCCGCCGGGGCCGTAATACGGCCCCCCGCCGCATCCGCAAAGCGCACGCACCCGGCCATTTCGAAGCCATCGGTGATGACATTGCGCAGGAAAGGGAGTTTGGCGGCATGGAGGGGCTGGCCGGGGGTATTGTCCTCCAGTTCGGGGCAGAGCTTGCGAATGATACCGGCGTAGTCGGAATCCTTATGACCCTCAATCATGACGAGGGTATGGGTATCGGACTGCCGGAGGAGGTACTCGGCCTCATGGATTTTGTAGGCGGTGTTGACGGTGACGAGCACGGCGCCGATGCGCACAGCGGCCCAGAAGGTGAGGTACCATGAGGGCACATTGGTAGCCCAGATAGCGACATGGTCGCCGGGCTTCACGCCCAGAGCGATGAGGGAGCGGGCAAAGGCGTTCACGTCGTCGCGGAACTCTGCATAGGTGCGGGTATAGTCCAGTTGGGTATAGCGGAAAGCGTACTGGTCGGGGAAGAGCGCCGCAACGCGGTCCAGCAGCCGCGGGAAGGTCATATCGACGAGGTATTCCTTGGGCCAGATATACGCCCCGCCTCTGGAGGTCATCTGCAAGGGGGCAGCGGGGTCGTCTTGGTGGAACTCCACATGGGTTTCGTGGCGGACGAAGGCGGAAGTATCCGTGACGGCGTCTTCGTTACCGACGCCGAGGCGCTTCATGTAGTCCACGAACTGCGGGAAGGCTATGCCTGCGTCCTCGAGCTCGGGCGTGTAGCGCTTGAGCCACTCATAGCAAATGAAGCCGTTGTACTTTATGCTCTCCAGAGCGCGCAGGAAGTCGGCGAAAGGCAAATCGCCCTCCCCCATGAGCTTATAGGACGGCGCACCGTCCGTAAAGACAGAGTCCTTGCAGTGGACATACTTAATGAACGCGCCGAGATTGGCGACGGTTTGAGCCGGGCTTTCCCCGAAGAAGCGGTAGGGGTGGTGGAAATCCCAGAGCGCACCCACGTGGTCGCTCCCCAAAAGCGACAGAAGTGCGAACAGCCGCTTGGTGTCCGCGAAGACCCCGTTGGTTTCTATGAGGAGGATGACATGGTTCTCCCGCGCCTCCGGCAGGAGGAGCTTCACGGCGGAGAGAATCTCTGCATCATCTACCGGATCTTCCGGCGCGGCCGTCCGGTCCGCCAAAAGCCGCACATAGCGCGCCCCCAACTGCCCGGCGAGGACGATGGCCTTCTTAGCTTTGGTGATGGCCAAGGCCTGCGTCTCCGGGTATTGCAGGCTCTGCCCGCAGGCCACGCAGGCAACGGTCACGGAGGAAGCAAGGAGCTTTGCTTTGTCACTCTCCGTCAGGGGCTTTTCTTCCCAGCCGCGGACCTCCAGTCCGTCAAAGCCGGTGTCTTTGGCGGCGGCAGCCATTTCGTTCCAAGTCAGTTCCGGTGTGCCGAGGGAGGAGAATGCGAGTTTCATATCTTCCGATTTCCTTTGTATAAGTGTTATGACTGTTAGATTATATCATTTTTTGGGTGGGGTGTCAAGGGTAGGTTTCGGCGCATTTTTTGTTACCGATTGTAACCTTCGCTCTTGCTTCTTGCTTCTGCCGGGTGCATTTTTTGTTACCGATTGTAACCGATGCGCTTGCTTATGCTTCTTGTTCGACGCATATCGACAGTTGTCGACAAAGTATTATGTACCAATTATTAAATCTCATTTTAGGCTTGACAAACCCGAATTTTGGGTGTATATTGGAGACAGAAGCAAGGACGCGCGAAATGAGGGACAAGCTGTCAGAGAGGGGTAGGACAATGGAATTCAGGCATTTGAAACGGACGGCGGGCCGCATGGAATTGCTCTGCGAACTGGAGCCGCGGGAGCAGGAGGACATGATGCACGCCTTGGAGAAGCTCAAATGCGCCGGCGTGGAAACGCAGTTTGCGGACCGTACCATGCGGGTGGTATACAAGGCGCTCTCGAAGTCCATTCGGCGGGCGATACAAAACGGGATACGTCTGGCGCAGCTGCGCCTGGCCAAAGCGCAAGACAACCTCGCGGAGGCCCAAGCAGGCGCGGCGGAGGCTCCCGACGACCTCGTCCGGTCGTATTGCGAGCTCGAAATCGGGTTCTGCCAAGAAAAAATCGCCCGCTGTACACGGGCGGCCGAACTGCGCTATGCGGAGAGAGAGGCGCGCAGGGCTGCGCGGGAAGCTCTTTTTGCAGAGGAACCCTTTGCCGCCGCGCAAGTCGTGCGAGAGTTGGAGGAGGAACCGATGCCCCAAAGGGAAACCGCCGATACCCAAACAGCGGGCGGCAACCCTGCCCCGCGCGTCACCGCCGAACCCGAGAAGCGTACGGTCACAAAGGAAGCAGCCGCCCGCGCTGACCGGACGCCGCCGCCTGCAAAAGCCGAAACGCCGACCGCAGTGCAAACCATGCAGAAAGGGGCACCGTCTGCACCGCAGACCGTGCCGCATAAGAAAAAGCTCTCGAAGAAAAAACGCCGCGAACTGCAAGAGAAAGAGGCTCGCTTGGCCGCCTTGCGGGCGAAAGAGGAACGACGGGCGGCTGCGATGGGTCGGTGAGGGGTATCCCTCCGGGTAACTCTTACACAGCGGTTCGCATAGGGACGGCATTTGCCTACCCATTGAAACGCAAGGCGTATGCGAGCTCTGTTTGCCCCTGCGGAGGGGTTAAAAGATATCCTCCTCATTCAATTCCGGGCAGAAGAACGCTGCGATTTTTTCTGCGGCGGTGTAGGTTTTGCCGCCGACCCGAATGGAAGGATTGTCAACCAAGAAAGACATCGTAATCGGCAACGTGCCTTCGTCATCCGTATAAACCACGAGGATGGGAATGCCGTTGTCTTTGCAATACTGCATATGCAGCGCATAGCCCGCCACGATGCTCTCGCGGAAACGGTTAGCGCCTACAAAAAGCAGAACGCCCACGCATTCTTCCAGTTTCTTCGCGGTCACAGGGCAATCCTTGATGCTGAAGCCTTTCTCTTTCAGCTGCTTGATGGGTGTGCAGTTGAATATCTGGTATATCACCGCATCGGAATTGGTCAGATAATATTTATATATCAGACCGGGGGGAATGACTTTCGGCGGCACCGGATCCTGTGGCGTGGGGTCAAGGTCACCGACATCGATTTCAATCTCGCCGCTGTCTGCGTTCGTTTCCGACGTGACCACTGGCTCTTCCGCTGTGTCCGAATCATCATCAAAAGCCGCATAGAAGTCGCGAACGCCCTGCAGCGCCATGGAGAGCAACGAATCCTCCACCGGCACAGGCAAGCCTTTGACTGACAGCGGGGTCTTTTCTGCACGCTCCTGCATATCAAAATACAAATTGATTATATACATCACCAATGCCCTGCGGTCTGCGCGGGAATCGGTAAGCCACTGCGCCCAAGTGTCTTCGTCCGTCTCTTCCGGCAGACAGAAGCTGTAAGCCATCAGGTGCGCCAACTGACAGCAATCATCCAGTCCCCGGAGTTGGGAGAAGACATCCTCACTCGTTCCGACGCAGGGAAGCAACCGCTCCAAGCCGCCCTTTGCCGTTTCGGCGGCATAGCTGCCGGTCAGGGCGTGGAAACTGTCATACAGCTGTAGAGCAATGTGGTCGCTTTGTTTATCCCGAAGCAAATCATACAGCTTGTCGCAGTCGGACTGCCCTTCCATTTTGCCGGCAGAGAAAAGTTCGTTTACCATGAACAAGTTGCGCTCGTCAAAAGGAGCCTCGGCGTAAAGGTAGTCCAGATGGGCAGCCAAAAGCAAGGTGTAAGCGGCCTGAACAGCGGGCTTTGCGGCATACTGCGGCAGCATATGGAGGACGAAACGCGCCGCCGCCGCAAACCGGCTTTCCTCGCTTTGGTCTTGCACATAGAGCGACTTGTGCAGGGCTTCATACAAGTCCGATGTGCGCGGCGCGGGGTCGGTCAGCGTTTCCCTGCGGATTGCTTCAAAATTCCCTATAATGCTGTCGTAGGCTGCGACAAACTTCTCCGCTTGCTCCGTTTTGCCTTGGGCACTTCTGCGCATCAGTTCGAGCGCTTGTGTGTCATTGTCCGCCAATCCGTCCGCAAAGAGCAGGAGCATCGCCAGATTGTATTGCGAATCGTGATGGGTTTCGGCTGCGCGTCTGTACCATTCCGCCGCTTGGGGGAGATTCTTTTGCGTTCCTACGCCGCATTCATATGCCCAAGCGTAGCAGTACTGCCCATAGGTATGGCCGGCCTCGGCAGCTCGCCCGTACCAGTGAAAAGCTTTTTCTGTATCAATCCCGGTGCCTGTGCCGTTCTCATAGCAGATTCCCAAGTTGCACATTGCCGGCGGGGAACCCATTTCCGCCGCCTCGGTGTAAAGTTCAAAGGCATGCGCGCGGTCTTGTGTCACGCCCTGCCCGTTGTCGTACAGCACACCCAGAAAGTTAATCGCCCGCTCATAGCCTAAGGCGGCAAAGCGGCGCACGATTTTCAGACACGCCGCATAGTTTCCTTCCTCGTACAGCCGATTCGCCTCGGCGAGGGCTTTTTCAAAGAGGTCGGGCGGTTGGTCGGGAGGGGTTTCAGGCTTCGGTTTGGGCGTCGAGATGCCGGTTTGCTTTGGTGCGCTTGGTATGTACGCACGGATGGCCTTAATCAGTTCCGAATAGGAAGCATCCTCCGGCATGCCGTCCACCCATTGGGAACCGCTCAGATGGTAATCCAGCGCATCGCTGTAGGGGGAATCCGTCAGCCGCAGCGGGATGATGTGCTTCTCCCTGCCCTCCGCGCAGGCCAAGCGGACTTCTTTGACCACGTGCCGCGACAGATTGGCGTTGTCCGTGTGTATCAATACCATGACGGAGCATTCGCGGATACCGCGCACAATTTCCGCGTCCCAATCGCTTGTGCCGCCCGGTATGTTGCGCGGCGCTATCCAACAGCTCAGGCCGCTTTTTTCGAGGGCGGTACAAACGGCTCCCGCCACCGCGTCGTCTTTGGAGGATTTGCTGATAAATACGCTCTGCCCCACAAGAATCATACTCCTTTATCGATTTAAAGCATTTCTTTTCGGTTGAAAGTATTATAGCACCATCCCGGTTTCTTGTCAAGGGGAAAACTTGCAATTTTCCCGCGTATAGCATGGCACGCGCCCCCGCCACCCGGCATTTGGCAATGGGGCTGGGAAGAAATTGCATATATGCGATTAATGATGGATAATTCTGTATTTGAACGAAATGGCGGCATCGGTTGACAGATGCAGATTCTTTAGTGTGTTAAAGAGGGGGATGTCGATATCGGTATCGACGTCGATGTCGATGTATATATGCACGCCGATATGTATATATCAGGTTTGAGCAACCTCCCGCTTTCTGCCTCCGCCTCCCGCTGCCTACAAGGCAGCCACCCCCTCCCGCTGCCTACCTCCCCCAGCCCCCCTCCCGCCGCTTACAAAGCAGCCCCGGTTCCCCGGGGCTGCCAATAGCTATTTGCTTCAGGGGGACTGCCGATGGCTGTTTGGTTCAGGGACCGGCGGGCGGCGGAGTGCGTCCCTGCGGCATGGCAATGCAGTGAGACCTTTCAGAGGCATGCTTAACGCGGGAAGAACTGCATCCAGAGCCAACCAAAGAGGACATAGTAGAGGATGAAGTTGATGAACCCAATCAGGCCGATGGAGCTGAAAATGGTTTCCACGCCCATGGACCAGAAGTAGCCGGTGCTGCCGCCGCCGCCGGAGGACTCGATATACACCGGGTAGGAGCCGGTTTGGCTGTCACTGTAGAAGCAGGCGACGAGGTAGTAGGTCTGCCCGCCGTTGAGGTAGGCGCGGCAGCTGAAGTTGCGACCGCCGTTTGCATCATCTACTTCAATCAGGACATCCATGTCGGTATCTACGATGCCGCCGTAGGTGTCGAGGGAGCCTGAGGCATAGAAGGTATAGTAGCCGGAGGCATTGGGCGTGAACTTGAACACGCGCCAGTGCGCCCCGTGGTTGATGGTCGCGGTCGCAGAGGTATTGGCCTGACCGATGTCGGTCGCTTTCAGGAGCGCGTCGGCACCCGCCTCGCCGCAGGGACCGGAGCAGGCACTCGGCACCAGGCGGATGGAGTAGGAACCCGTCGCGCCGCCGTACAGACCCACGCCGAAGACGTAGGTGATGCCGGCTGTCATATTGTAGCCCAGCGCAAAGTTGAGGCCGCCGAAGGCATCATCGTTGTAAGCCAGTTGCGAGGAACGGTTGCTGTTATAGAGGTAGGCAATGGGATCCAAGTTCGGCGCGTTGGAGTAGAGGATGTAGTAGCCGCTGCTCGTCGGCGTGAAGGTGGCATAGGCCAAGTCGCCGCCGCTTGCGATGTTCGCGGTGTAGTCCGTATTCAATGCCAAGACGGGGTAGCCGGAACTGTCGCTTGTGAGGCGGATGGTGAAGGAGCCGGTGTAGCTTGAACTGTAGAGGCGCACACCGTAGATGTACGTCGTCCCGGCGGTCAGATTGGCGCGCAGGGAAAAGTTGCAGTCGGTGCCGCCGTCGTCATTGGAGGCAAGGGACGACATGGAGCTGTTGTAGAGCGTGCAGTAGGAATCGGCGCTCCCGGTGGAGGCGAGGGTATAGTAGCCTGTAGACGTGGGCGTGAAGCGATAGTAGGCGACTTGCCCCGCGGCGGAGATGTTTACGGTGTAGTTGGTGTTGAGTGCCAGCGTGGTGTAGGACGCGCCGCCCTCTGTGGTCAGGCAGATGGTGTAGGTGCCTGTGTTCGATCCGTAGCAGCGGACGCCGTAGATATAGGTCGTGCCCGCCGTCAGGCTGTAGCGCAGGGAGAAGTTCGTGCCGCTGCCGCCGTCGTCATTGGAGGCAAGCTCGGCCATGGAGCTGTTGTAGAGCGTGCAGTAGGAATCAATGCTGCCGGAGGAGGTCAGGGTGTAGTAGCCGGTTGCGGAGGGGGTGTACTGATAGTACACAACCTGCCTGGCGGTGGAAATACTCACGGTGTAGTTGGTGTTGAGCGCGAGGGTGGTATACGTACTGCCGCCGCCGCCGCCCGAGGTCAGGCGGATGGTGAAGGAACCGGTGCCGCTGCTGTAAATGCGCACGCCGTAGTAATACGTTTGCCCTGCGGTCAGGGTGGCGGTGAGGGCGAAGTTGCGGCCGGAGGCATCATCATTGGTGGCAATCTGCGACATCTGGCTGTCGTAAAGATAAGCGACCGGGTCCACGCTGCCGGTGGAGGTCAGGGTGTAGCTGCCTGTGGTGCTCGGGGTATAGCGGTAGTAGGCAAACTGCTCGGCAGAAGTGATGCTGACCGTGTAGTTGGTGTTCAGGGCGAGGGTGGTGTAGCTCGGCGCGGCGCTTCCGGGCAGGACATCGCCGTCCGTGCGGCTCGTACCGCTCGTCATGATGGCGCGGATGTTGAGGTTCTTCCCCAGCGAGGAGCCGGAATCCGTCCAGGAGGATGTGTTGGAGGTGTAGTAGGACTGCCCGCTGCGCGCTACGGAGTAGCTTGTCTTGTCTTCCGTCGGCACATAGAGCGTGCGGGAGGAGGAGGCGGTGGTCTTGACCACAATCACCAGGTTCTGCCCGCTGCTGACGCTGATATTGGTGATGTCTATAGTGTAGTAGCCCTCGTCCGTGAAAGTGCCGTTGGCCTTGGACCCTGCATTGATGGCGGCATTGAGAGCCGCGGTGCCGGAGGAGCTTGTGGCTAGGGCATAGACGTTGTAGCTTGTGTTCACGTTGGTGTTGTAGAACATCACCTTATCCAGCGAAGAGGCCTCGGCGGCCGCAAAGATGTTGCCGGCATAAATGGAGCTTATGTTCGTAATCCCCTGCCAGCCGGAGGAGCCCAGCGGGCTGTAGTCTAAGATGGCGCCGGAGAAAGAGGGGGTATAGCCCGCGACGTAAGTCACATCGCCGATCCAAGTGTAGTAGCTCAGCCAGAAGTAGCCGCCGGCGGACCAGCCGGTGCCCCAGCTGTTCTTGATGAGCCACGCGCCGTTCCCGGCGGGACGGTTGCGGAAGTTCGAGGCGGCATAGTTGTCATCCCAGCCGATGAGCTGGACGCTGTGGTTCATGGCACCGTCGGCGGTCGGGCGGTGGTAAGCAATCATGCCGCCCGAGAGGGTGTTCTTGTAGGCATCCAAATCGTAGTACGATATGTCAACGGAGCCGTAGTTCTGTACGGCAGTCTTGACGGCGGTTTTATATGCCCCGCCGCTCTGCGAACCGGGCGTGACACTGTTGGCGAGATTCGGGATAAAGCGCATATCCGTCACGAGACCTTGGCGGGTCTTGTTGTAGTAGCTCGAGGTGGCAAGGGAGGATGTGGAATTGCTGTAGGCCATATCGCTTTCATTCACCGCCCCGCCGACAAAGGCGCGGGTGAAGTAGGCGGCCGCCCAGCGCTCGTTGCCGCCGTCATAGTTCCGGCGGTCGGCGCCGTAGCGGTTGGAGCCGTCCGTGGACATGGCGTAGCGCGTATGCTGCTCAGAGAAATCGGGGTTGCCGCTGCGGGTCTTCTTGACGTAAGCTTCCACCGCGGCGTTGGCTGCGAAAGCCCAACAGGTGCCTAAAGTGCCTTGGTCCTTGACGGAGGTATAGACCGCAGAGGCGGCGTCCGCCTGCCCGGGACGCGGGTCGTAGCGAGTGGGGAGGGCGTTCTTGTAGTTCGATGCCGGCATGAGATCATCGTCCCACATGGTGACGGTCTGCGCCGGGATGAGGTCTCCGAAATCCGCTTCGCCGTTCTCCCAGGCGATGTATGCGGGGTTGAGCGGCGCGGGTTCCCCCTCAGGGACGGCGGATACCCCTTTGTCCGCAGGGACTTCCTTCGCCGGGAGGACGGGTTCGCCGGCTTTCTCGGCCGGGGTTTCGGGTGCTTTGGGGAGGGGCGTTTCCGGCGGCTTATCGGTCGGCTCCGCTTCCTCCGCCGGGAAGAGGACGGTGCCTTCGGAGGGGACGAGGGAGGGCGGGAGGGGGTTGGCTTTCTAGGTCGTTTTGGCGGCGGCTGCCGGAAGGACGGCGGCAATCAAGCCGGCGGCGGGGGCTTTCTCACTTTCGGCAGAACCGGCGGTGCTGCCCATGGGTAGGAGCAGCAACAGAACCAAAAGGACGGACAGGATGCGCCGGGGTGCTTTGTTCCTTGTTTTCACGTGAGTTCTCCTTCACCTGTTTTTGTTTTCTGCTGGCTTTGTTTCGGATGGCGGATTGGTACGGCCGGGCGTTTTCGCTGCGTCCCTTTTATCTGTCCGGAAAGTTTCTGTCGCGTTTTTTAGCTGTCTATCCAGTGCATGGAGCGTTCCACGGCGCGCTTCCACTTTCCGTAGGCGGCGTCGCGGTCGGCTTTGGACATCTGCGGTATAAATACGCGGTCTATGCGGCGATTAGACTCGATTTCTTCAAAACCGCTCCACACCCCTGCGGTGAGGCCCGCCAGGTAGGCGGCGCCGAGGGCGGTCGTCTCTACGACCACAGGGCGGTTGACCTGCCGCTGGATGAAGTCGGCCTGCATCTGCATCATGATGTTCGACACGGACGCGCCGCCGTCGACGCGCAGTTCGCTCAGCGGGATACCCGTATCGGCGGCCATGGCTTCCAAGAGGTCCGTGGACTGCCAAGCGATGCCCTCCAAGGCAGCGCGGGCGATGTGGGCGCGGTTGGCGCCGCGCGTCAGACCCACGATGGTGCCGCGGGCGTACATATCCCAGTACGGCGCGCCCAGCCCCGTGAACGCAGGCACAAGGTAAACGCCGGCACTGTCCGGGACACTCTCCGCGAGCTGGTCGCAGCGCGGCGCGGAGTCTATGATGCGCAGCTCATCCCGCAGCCATTGGATGGTGGAGCCGCCGTTGAATGCGCTGCCCTCTATGGCGTAGGTAACATCCCCGCCGAAGCCCCAGGCAGGTCCTGTCAGGAGGTTCTGCTTGGAGTCGGCGCGGGCGGTGCCGGTGTTCATGAGCAGGAAGCAGCCGGTGCCGTAGGTGTTCTTCGCTTGCCCCGGATGCCAGCAGCCTTGCCCGAAGAGCGCCGCCGGCTGGTCGCCGATGGCTCCCGTGATGGGAATGCCCGCCAGCTCCCGCAGACCGATGAGGCAGTCGCAGATTTGCCCATGCTCCGCGCCGGAGGATACCGCCTCCGGGAGGATGTTCATGGGCACGTCCAGCAGGGCACAGAGTTCCTCGTCCCACTCCAGCGTGTCGGCATTGAAGAGCATAGTGCGCCCGGCGTTGGAGTAGTCCGTGACGTGTACTGCGCCGCCCGTCAGTTGCCAGATGAGCCAAGTCTCCACCGTGCCGAACGCCAAGCGCCCCTCCGCCGCCAATTCCCGCGCATGGGGGACATTGTCCAGTATCCACTTGATTTTGGTGCCGCTGAAGTAGGCATCCAGCACCAAGCCGGTTTTCTGTTTAATCAGCTCCGCTTTGCCCGCCGCCTTGAGTTCCTCGCAGAGGGCGGCCGTGCGTCGGCACTGCCAGACGATGGCGTTGTAGATCGGCTTGCCGGTTACTTTGTCCCAAAGGATGGTAGTCTCGCGCTGGTTCGTGACCCCGACGCAGGCAATCTCCGCGGCGTTCACTTTGCCGCTCATCTCGTGGAGAACCATTTCGATGGCGTTCATCTGGGAGTAGAGGATCTCCATGGGGTCATGCTCCACCCAGCCCTGCTGCGGGTAAATCTGCGTGAATGCCTTCTGCGCCTTGGCGATGATGTCGCCGGCCTTGTTGAACAGTATAGCGCGGCTGCTCGTCGTGCCTTGGTCAAGGGAGAGAATATATTCTTTGGACATGGATGCCTCCTGCTTTTTTATAGTGCAGTATTTTTTCAGCTATGATTATAGCACATTGCCGAGGGGATTGCAAGGAAAAGTTGGCGGAGCTCATGCCTCATGCTTCTTGCCTCCGGTGGGGAGGAAAGGGTTTACACTTTGGTTTGCTTCTACCTTATGGTGTGCTGATAGGATAGGTATGTTCCTCCACCTTGGGGGACAGCCCCCAAACCCCCGCCCGGGGGGCCGCTTGCGCGGCGGCCCCCCGGGACCCCCCGCGGAGAAATGCCAGCTTGGATAGAAAATTCTCCTTGAATCCTGATGGGCGAATTTTCCATAGGCGCTGCTTGGGTGGCTCAAGGGAAGCAGGGGCAGTGCGGCGGATTTTGGCTATTTTTTGTTACCGATTGTAACTATTTCCGCCGCTCTCTCGCCTTTTGCTTCTTGCCTCT